>CABQIM010000050.1 GCA_902464375.1 uncultured bacterium
ACAAAAGAGCTTGTGGCATCAGTTTTATCAGAAAAATTTAAGACATTCAAAACTCCGCTTAATCATAATAACGAAATCGGCTTTTGCCAAACAATGTTTGAAGCTCCTGACGATACTCAAGTTTTGGTGTTAGAAATGGGAATGCGCGGTTTGGGTGAAATCGAACTTTTATCAAAGTATTCCGAGCCGGATATAACAATAATTTCTAATGTCGGAACGGCGCATATTGGTCGACTTGGTTCAAGAGAAAATATCGCAAAGGCAAAGTGTGAGATTGTTAAGTATCAAAGAGGAAATGTTTTTATTGCTCATGATGATGAATTAATCAAGAATACAGTCCAATTTGATGGTGAAAAAATATACTATTCATTACGTGATGTAAAAATTTTAGAAAAAAAAGAGCATTACTCAAAATTTGAATATCAGAATAATATTTATGAGCTTAATGTTGGCGGAGATTATAATATAGAAAATGCTTTGAGTGCTATTAATGCCGGCATGAAGCTTGGAATGAATTTTGAAGAAATACAAGACGGATTAAAAAAATATGCCCCAATAGAAAAGCGTTGGGAAGCAGTTAATGCAAACGGTTATGAAATTATTAATGACAGTTACAATGCGAATCCGGAATCTATGCGCGCTTTTATTGATACGATTTTTGAATTATACAAAAATTCTGTAATAATCTTGGGTGATATGGGAGAGCTGGGCGAAGATGAGGTTCGCTATCATAAAGAATTGGGTGTGTATATCAATTCTCACAAGAATTTGACCGATGATATTATGGTTTTGTCAATTGGCAAGCTTTCAAAATATATAACTGATGAAGTTAAAAAATGTTACTCAAAGCATTTTGGTACAGTTGAAGATGCTGTTGAGTTCATTAGAAATAATGTTATGAAACAACGAAAAATATTCTTAAAAGCTTCAAGAAGTATGAAATTTGAAAGAGTGATTGAAGAATTGAAAAAATAATTTATAAAAAGGCGGATTTATCAAAATCCGCCTTTTTTAGAATGTATAACATAAATGAACTTAACGACTTTCTTTAAAAATGTCTTTCTTCTGGGTTTAATAACGTATTTGCTAACTTGTCAGAACCATAAAATTCTCTGCCGGCAAGTTTTTGAGCGGCTCTTTCGTTATCGTATTTTACAAATTGGTGTTCAAAAACACAACTACCGTTATTTACATCAACAATCAAATAGCAAGATTTAGGCGCATCATCAGAATTTTTAAAGAATGTTCTTCCAATGCTTCCTGCATTTACTACTGTTTTTTTAGTATTGGTTTGAAAACCGCAAGGAATATGCGTGTGTCCGCATAAAACAACATCCGCTTCAACATTTTCCAACATTTTTTCTACTTCACTAAGTGGAGTGTCTGGTAAAATATCTTCATTGTTTTTTCTTGGAGAGCCGTGAACCAGTAAGAATTTAACCCCCTCTTCCTCTACTTGTAATTGTATTGGTAGGTTTTTCAAAAATTCTTTTTCCAGCGGGTTAATAATTTTTTCGTCATTTTTCAATGCAGCAGCCATGACAGGAGCTTTTTCTTTTAATGCGTTATACAGTTCGTCGGAATAATCTGCAATCATCAAATCTGTATTACCTTGAATCATTGAATATTTTGAATTGTCTTTTCTTCTCATAAAATAATCAACTGCACAATCCGGTTCCGGCCCTGCCATAGCGTAATCTCCGAGAACAAAAATCCTCTCACATTGTTTTTCTCTTATATCTGCCATAACTGCATCAATGGCTTCCATGTTGCCATGTATATCTGAAATTACTGCTATTTTCATTGTTTAAACTCCTGTTACTCTTGAATTTTTTTTAAAATAAGTTAAAATAAGAATACAGGCAAGGGTGGCGTTAACACCCAAGCCCGCGCCACTATAAAATGGCTTTTAGGGTAAGAACTAATATTAGTAATAATATTAGTTCTTTTTCGCTGATTTCAACTAACATTTAAACCTCCTTTCATAAAGTCAGCGAATGTTATTAAAATCTTTAGCCTGTATTCTATTTTAAAAGTTCTGTATCTGATTTTATCATATTTGAGCAAATATATCAAATTATAAAATCAACTCAAAGTTGCTCATATCTATTATTTTAATTTATGCTATACTATACCTATGATAAATAGAAGAAAATCAAAACAAATTTCAATAGGAAATGTAAAAATTGGCGGAGATGCGCCAATTAGTGTTCAGTCAATGTGTAACACAGATACAAGAGATGTTAAGACTACTCTTGATCAGATTAGCGAACTTGCTTCTGCTGGTTGCGAAATCGTTCGATTAGCGGTCTTGAACAAAGATGCAGCAGCTGCCATAAAGGATATTGTTGCAAAATCTCCGGTTCCGCTCGTTGCTGATATTCATTTTGATTACAGATTGGCATTAACTTGTATAGAAAACGGTATCCATGCTCTCAGAATTAACCCTGGAAATATTGGAAAACGTGAACATACAATCAAGGTTGTTGAGGCTGCAAAAGCGCATAATGTGCCAATTAGAATTGGTATTAATGCCGGTTCTTTAGAAAAAGAGTTTGCAGAAATGGAATTGCCGCTTCATGAAAAAATGGTTTTGAGCGCTCTAAGACACTTAGAAATTTTGGAAGATTTGAATTTTTATGATACAAAAGTTTCGTTAAAATCTTCTGATGTTATGACAACAATAGAGGCGTATAAGTCTATTGCCGGAAAAGTTGATTATCCTCTTCACTTAGGTGTTACGGAAGCTGGAACACTTAAATCTGGCTTAATTAAATCTTCAATCGGTTTGGGGACATTATTGAGCCAAGGTATCGGTGATACAATCAGAGTCTCTTTGACAGAAAATCCTGTGGAAGAAGTACATGCCGGTTTTGGTATTCTAAAAGCTTTGAATTTGCGTCAAAAGGGCGTGAATTTTATATCTTGCCCGACTTGCGGTAGAACACAAATTGACTTAATTGGTTTGGCGAAGCGTGTTGAAGAAAGATTTAAAAATCTTGATTTACCTATAACAATTGCAGTGATGGGCTGTCCTGTGAATGGACCAGGAGAAGCTCGACATGCTGATTTTGGTATTGCAGGTGCTATAAAAGAAGGATATATCTTCAAGAAAGGTGAAATTATTGCAAGAGTACCGGAAGCCGACTTGATTAATTCATTAGAAAATATTATAATGGAATCATATAGTTCAGTTAAATAAGAATGGGTGTTATGAGAAGAAATTTATTTTTAGTATTAGCTTTATTTTCAGCTTTATGTGTTAGTGTAAGAGCAGAAGTTACTCCTGCACAATTAACAGATCCTGAGTACATTATTAATGGCGGTTATTCAGAAATGGCAGCAGAAGAAGTAATGATTTCAAAAAAACGTGCACTTGGTGAACCTTCTGAGCCTTTGTATGAAAAACAACATAATAAATTTGTTAGATTTCTAAAAGGTTGCTATTCATACTTGGATCCATCTGTTGATAGCCAAGAGTTTTATCATCACGATATTCAAAATGCTCCTGGATTTAGAGATTTATAATTTTTCAAAAAGGGTGTTCGTCGAGCGAATACCCTTTTTTGTTGTATAATTAAGTCATGGAAAAATTTAGATTTTTAACATCAGGAGAAAGTCATGGCAAATGCTTGAACGCTATAATAGAAGGCGTTCCTGCAGGCTTTCGCATAAAAGCTTCTGTTATTAATGAAGATTTGGCACGCCGTCAAGTCGGCTACGGCAGGGGCGGTAGAATGAAAATAGAAAAAGATACTGTTGAAATTAAATCCGGTGTGCGATTTGGTAAATCAACAGGGGCGCCGATTTGTTTGGAAGTCAAAAACAAAGACTTTGAAAACTGGCAAGATGTTATGAATACAGAACATCAGGATTATCCGGCGCAAGAAACTATCAAGAAGATAGAAGAAAAAGCTTTTACAACCGTTCGCCCTGGGCATGCTGATTATGCCGGTTCTATCAAATATAATTTTGATGATTTGAGAAATGTTTTAGAACGTTCGAGTGCTCGTAAGACTGCTATAGAAGTGGCAGTTGGTTCTGTTGCAAAACAGATTTTGAAAGAATTTGGTATCATGGGCTTTTCTCATGTCGTTCAGATTGGGAACGTGAAATTGGATTTCTACCCTAAAACATATACATTGATAAAAGAAAAAGCTGAACAGTCTGATGTAAGATGTGCTGATGATTTAACTGCTGACAGAATGCGTAACGCAATAGATGAAGCGGCACAAGCCGGTGATACTTTAGGCGGAAAATTTGAAGTTATATTTGGCAATCTGCCAATCGGTTTAGGTTCTTATGTACATTGGGATAGAGCACTTGATGGACGTTTAGCTCAAGCAGTAATGAGTATTCCGGCGGTTAAAGCTGTAGAAGTTGGTGCCGGAGTTGAAGCTGCGTCTTTGCGTGGTTCACAAATGCATGATGAAATTTTTGTAAAAAATAAAGTTGTTTATCGTCAAACAAACAATGCCGGTGGACTCGAAGGTGGTATGACAAATGGCGAAGCGCTTGTGATTAAAGGTACAATGAAAGCTATACCTACTATGAGAAAAGCGCTTGCAACTGTAGATGTTAAAGATATGCAACCGGCCAGTGCGCATTTTGAACGTTCTGATACTTGCGCAGTTCCTGCGTGTGCAGTAGTCGCAGAAGCAAGGGTGGCAATAATATTGGTTGATGAACTTCTATCAAAAATCGGCGGTGACAATTTTGTAGAGATGAAGGCTCATTATGAAAAATAACATAATTCTTGTGGGCATGCCGGCTAGCGGAAAAACTACTATTGGTAATCTTCTTGCAGAAAAATTGAATGATTATATTCTTTTTGACATTGACAGTGTTATAGAAAAAACTTGTGGAATGAAAATTAGTGAAATTTTTGCTAAGTATTCGGAAGATTATTTTCGCAAATTGGAATATGATACAATCAAAATGGTTTGTACCGGTAAAAATAGGATTATTTCAACAGGTGGCGGTTCATTTGAGAATCCGGATAATCGTGCAACATTGTTGAAATTTGGAAAAGTGTTCTATTTGAAATCTGACCTTGATGTTTTATATTATAGGTTGTCGGAAGATTCCTCTCGACCGCTTTTACAGCGAGAAAATCCAAAAGAAATTCTTGAAAACATGCTAAAAAAGCGTGAAGAAAATTATAAAAGGGCGCATTATACCGTAGATACAGCCTCTATGGATGAAGAAGAAATTGTAAGGTTTATTTTGAATGAAACAAATTCTTAATGTAGAAATAAATAAAGACAAAAGTTATCAGATAGAAATCTCAGATAGTAGTTTTGATAAATTGAATCGTGACATAAATGCTGCGACAGAAGGTCAAAAAAGACTTATTGTAATTTCTAAAAAAGTTTATGATTTGTATTATTCAACCTTTGATTTTTCGGATGAGGAAATTTTTGTTCTGAAAGATGGCGAAAAGGAAAAAAATTACAAGAATTATTTGAAAATAATTGAGAAAGCGGTTTCTTTAGGTTTAACAAGAAAAGATGTTATGGTTGCTGTTGGTGGCGGTGTAGTTGGTGATTTAACAGGCTTTGCTGCTTCAACTTATATGCGTGGGATAGAATTTATTCAGGTTCCGACAACTTTATTATCTGCTGTAGATTCTTCTGTTGGCGGGAAAACTGCGATTGATTTAGCGGAAGCAAAGAATATCATTGGAACATTTTATCAGCCAAAAGTTGTTTTTATTAATATTAATTTTCTTAAAACGCTTGATAGAAGACAATTTATGTCAGGTTTGGGTGAAGTTTTAAAATACGCATTTATTGAAGATAATTGTAATTGTTCAACTCCTCTATATTTGTTTGAATTCTTGACCTTGGGCTGTGAAAAAATATTGCAGAAAGAACCGCTTACAATAATAAGAATGATTGAATATTGTCTTAAACTTAAGATTGCGGTGGTTAATCAGGATGAAAAAGAGGCAGGATTAAGAAAAATTCTGAATTTCGGTCATACTTATGCTCATGCTCTAGAAACAATTACGAAATATAAAAAATATACCCATGGTGAAGCTGTTGTATATGGAATGTTTTTTATAATCAAATGGGCTTATAAAAAAGAATATATTACTTATTCTTACTATAGGCTTTCTATGGAATTATTAGAAAAGTATGGTTTCTGTGAACTCAAGAAGCAGTATCCGGCAGAAAAAATTCTTGAAATTATGCAGAAGGATAAAAAAGCAGAAGGCGGAAAGATTACTTTTATAATTCCGAAAGATAAAAAGAAGGTTAAAGAAATAAAACTTACACCGCAAGAAGCGTTGTTTATGTTTGATGTTCTGTAATTTTTAGAGGGAAATTTATGGCAAGAGTTGTGGAAATATATGCTGGTGCGTACGCAAGTGGAAAATCTGAAACGGCTTTAAATAGAGCAAGGCAATACGCTCAATTGAATAAACAAATCACTCTTGTTGATTTGGATACGGTAGAACCGGCTTATACGTTACGTCCGATTGCGAATGATTTGCGACAAATGGGTATTGATGTTATAACTCAGCCTGATAATTTTGGGCTTGGAGAAGCTGCTAGTTATGTAACTCCGGCTCAAGTGAATTTCTTATCAAATGATGGCGATATAATTGTTGATGTAGGTTATGGCGCAGGCGGATTGGATATTCTGGATATTGTGAATAACATAGATAAGGAAACAAATTTGCAAGCGTATCTTGTTGTAAATACCGCTAAATTTGAGACTTCAACGGTTGATAATATTATTGAGTATGTTGATTTTGCAGGTGGAAGTGAAAGGAAATATGATTTTTCCGGCATGATTTCTAATACTCATTTGGGTGATGAAACGACAAAAGAAGATGTAATTAATGGTTACAACAAATTAAAAACTGCATCTCAAAAAGTTAATATACCTATCCGTGCAATTGGGATTGATGAAAAATTGGCTCAAGATTTTGGTTTGACCTATGATGGTGTTGAAGTATGGACATATAAACGAATGATGCCAAAAGCTTTTTGGTAGAAATTAATTATGAAATATTAATTCAAATTGATAGCCACCCGCATCTGTAAAGCTCAGCAAGGCTTCGCTAACAGTTGCGACCTCCCTAATTATGGCGGTTATAAGAGTTATAAACTCAAATAATAATCTTTCAAAAGTTTGGCGTCATCTTCAATATTTGGGCTTTCGCAAATAACAGCACCCTTAACACCAAACTTTTTGAATGCTTTCAACAAGTCTTTGTAATTAAAATCTGATTCTTCAAGGTTTAAGTGCTTTTTTTCGCCCTTTGCGCCATATTCTATACCGGCAATATGCGCGTGGAAATTTTCTAAGGCATAGTTGCCAATTTCTGTTCCGATTTTATCAAAAATTGCGCAGAATTCGTCATACGTGTTAGAAATTCCGTTATATCTGGCATGTAAGTGAGAAAAATCAACACAAGGCAGGACGGTTTCAAATTCTTTTGATAATCTGACAATTTCTTCTAAATCCCCCCATTGTGTAGCTTTGCCTGTTGTTTCAGGTCTTATCCAGATTTTGTTATTGCTCTTTTCTAGCGTATCAGTGATAATTTTTATTTGTGATTTTATGTTGTTGTATACGAGTTCTGCATCTTGTCCGAGATAAAAACCGGCATGGAAAGTTATGCTGTAACCGCCAAGTGAGTTTGTG
The DNA here is from genome assembly GCA_902464375.1 of uncultured bacterium. GTDB lineage: Bacteria > Cyanobacteriota > Vampirovibrionia > Gastranaerophilales > Gastranaerophilaceae > CAG-196. The sequence goes on from CABQIM010000050.1 coordinate 7,660, forward strand.
ACTTCAGCAGTTTCGATTATTCTTTGAACACTAGCTTCAACTTTTTCTTCTTCTCTTGCATTTAAGTTAACATAAAATGGTGCGTGAGCGGTAATTACTTTGTTTGTCGCTCCAACTGCTTCACGGCTTTTGTCACTAATTCTAACTCCGCGAACAAATTCAAGTTCCAATCCGTCAAGATTCATTTCATCTAAGACTTTAAATCCTGCTTCGTATCCTTTGTTACCGGCTCTAAGTGGTACTCCGGCTGTTAGAAAATATAGTTTATCCATTTTTGTTCCTTATTATTTATTTAGATTAATTTCGAGTTTGTTTATTCCCCTCGCCCCTTGTGGGAGAGGGTAGAATTTCTTAGTGAGCGTTAGCGAACTTAGAAATTCGGGTGAGGGGTATAACCCTCTGGGAAATTTAGCAAGTATAAATAATGGTTTAAACGTGCAACACTTCGCCGATTTTCGGATTAACGATTCTGATAAAATCTTTGCTGTCACCCATAAAAAAGCTGCCGAATTGCATTACTGTCGGTGCAATGAGTCCTTTTGATGTTGCGATAAAGAATTTATCATCTTCGATTTTTGCAACTGTTCCGGCTGGATGTGGTACACAAAAAGCATCTGATGCCACTTCTACCTTCATAATTTTCATCATATTTCCGCGGAACGCTGTACTTGCAAGAATAAACGGATTGAGTGCGCGAACAAAACGTTCAATTTCTTCTGCAGTGTTGTTGTAGTTAATAAATAACTCTTTTTCGCTGAGCCCTCTACCGGAAATGAAGTCTCCGACAGGCTGTTTTATCCTTGGAAGCGGTTGCACCTCATAAGCTCGGAGAACTTGTAATAATAATTCAATACCGAGCACGTTCAATTCATTAAAAATTGTTCCCATCGTAGCTTTAGAATGGATGTGATAAGGCTTTTGTGCAATGATATCACCTGTATCGAAGTTTTCATCCATAAAATGTATAGTAACGCCGGTTTCCGTTTCGCCGTTCATAATCACTCTGGAATACGGATTTCCACCTCTGTATTTAGGCAAAAGTGATGGGTGCACATTGATAAACCCGTCTTTAGTTGATTCAAGGAGGATTTTAGGTATTTTGTAATTAAATGAACAAACAACGGCTGCATCTATATTGAGTGAACGAATTTTTTCAATAAGCTGTGGCTCGTCAAGTTCATCATAATCAATGTAATTTAGCCTTCTTGAAAGTACAAAATTCTTAAAGTCAAAGTACATGTTGTGGTCTTTTTTAGGTCCAAGTACTCCGACAATGTTAACACCAGACATCAAAAGTCCATCAAGCCCGATGTAAGCCATGTCTGGTATGCCGACAAAAAGTATTCTTTTTTTGAACAAAGTCCTGTTGAACATTAAACCTTAACCTTAATCATTTCTTCCAGAATTTTGGAACAGTCGTTAACCATATTTGTGCAGTGAGCTTTTCTTTCCGGAGAAGCCATATCCATGCCTGCTGTTAAAACTCTGCAGCAAGTAGCCTTGTGTTTTTTTTTGAATTCTTCTATGAATTGTTTGGCTAACATTCTTGCTTGCGGGTCATTGTTATTTTGATTATTTTTGCCAAAAAGCCAACCAAGAACAATCTGTGAACCGGCAATTGCACCGCAAAGGCATCCAGAACTCATTCCGCCGGAAAATGATGTTGCTATGGATAGCAATTCTTTTGGTACTAATCCTTTTTCTGCTGCTTCCATAATTATGCTTTCTGAACAGGAGTATCCTTGGTTAAAATATTCTGGTGCTTTCATTTTTTATCCTCTTTGTTTATATATTACCATTAAACCTGATTTTATACCAGAGGTGAATCATAAAAACGCAGTCTTTCTCATCTGAGAAAGGCTGCGGGATATGTAGTTATGATATTTTAAGCTTTTGTATTAACCTGTTTTGCAGTTTTTTTAACTTTTCCATATTGTTGAAGTTTTGCTTCGTACAAGTGGTTATAATATTTTCGTGCATCATTTGCGCGATAATCCGGATTTGTTTTCTTATCAGCTGCAATCTTGGCTTCTGCTTTTCTTACGCTTGCAATGATGTCTTTTACTTCAAACATTCTTGTATTATCAGCATTACGTTTTTTCAACATGTAGTTAATATATTTTCTGTTGCTGCCGTTGATTAGTAAATATAAATCAAGCGCATCTTTATTGGAGCTGTTAATTTTGTATTTACCAACTGCTCTGTCAGCTTTTCTTGTATCAGTAATTGATGCAAAAATCTCTGGTAACAAGTTTAAACGTATTTTTGTTGCGTTTGAGCCAAATGCTTCGCGTTGTTTTTCTAGAGTTTTAAGTCCTAATTTTCCAGCGATAATATCAGAAATGTTTTGTTTAATTTGAGCTTTTGAAGCTGCACGTTTTGCTTTTTTATCATCTACAGACTTAATATCTTCTTTTATTTCCGGTGTGATGTTTTCTGTTGTAGCGACTACATCTTTTTCTACTGCATTTGTATTTATTTTTTCCGGATTAATTGCATCAGGAGTGATTTTAGCAGGTGTAATCTCTACAGGCTTAACTTCTGTTGGATTGATTTCATTTTGTGCTACTACAGAATTGTTGCTGATAGTTCTAAGTTTATATTCTAGAATTCTAAATTGGTTTTGAAGCCTTGTCATCGCTTTAGATAAAAAGGAGCGTTTTTTCTTGAAACCGTACTTTTCAGCTGTTTTTCTGTTTATTCTTGCGCTATATGATTCGTAGAAAGGATTTTCCAATTCGTGTTTAAATATTTCAACTCGCGAACCTTCCTTGGAGTTACAGATAATTTGTACAGCATTTTTCTTGAAAATATCAAGTTTTAATGTAGATACTTTGCTAATAATTTCATCAAGTTCTTCAATCGGTAGAGTTCTTGTCTCAAGATTTTGCAACAAATGATTAACAAAATTTGAAATGTGTTTGTTGTTATCCATTTTTTTGAATACCTTATTCAACATTTCAAGTTGATTAACTTTTTCAGGTGCAGACATTGTTACACCTTTATTATAGTGCCATGCCAATTTTGATCTGCTTCCAAGATTCTTGGAATTTGTTGATAAAAATATTTCACTTAAAGGTTGGTCGCCGCCATTTTTTAGCATATCATTATCAACCAAATTTATGTCTTGGAATGTTCTAATGATACTTGCACGATTTCCATTTAGTTTGTGTGCGTATAAATCTCCATTAAAGTTCTCTGTGTCTTCAAATGGAAACATTTTTTTTCGTAATTCAAAATTTACGCTATCAATATTTTCGTTAAATTTTTTATTTGCAACCAAATTGTCCAGATTTTTGACAGCATCCTTGTCTTCACAGTTTAGCTCTATGTAAGGTTTATATTTGTTATAATTTTTTACATATTCTTTGCTATTTGGTGATTCTAGCAATTCAGAAATCAAATTCGGATTAGAATTTGGATGTTTTACTTTAATATCTTGATGGAGTTTTATTGCAAAACGCAATCTTTTCTTATTATCCTTTGCACTTTCAAAAATTCTTTTTAAATTGTCTAAAGAACCACTATATTGTGATACAAGCAAAAAATGCTCTGTGTATGGTTTTTTGACTGAATTAAAAATTTCTTTTACAATCTCCGGATTTTCTTTTTCTGCTTCTGCACGATAATAATTCATACCGTTGAACTTGTTTGTAAGATGGTTAAAAAAGCTCCATTTTCTATCAGATGCTTTTTTTGCAATATCGATTATATCCTGTTTCGGCATAGAAAGCATATTAGCAGAACGCATTGCTAGATTTTTTTTCGCGTATGATAATCTTCTTATACCAAAACCGCCTTGAAATTGTATTTGAGAATTATTATAATTATTAATTGTATTCATTGCACATGTATCCCTTCTTTTTAGTTAAAACTTCTAAAAATAAAAGTTGCTACCTAACTTTGCAAATGTTTACAATTAAATACATTGAAAATCTAATCAGGCACGGCAAAATAGCTTATACAGTTGCCATTTTTTCTTGTAAAGAGTGAGCTGATTCTTCGTATCCAGCTCTACCCATTAGTGCGTAAGTATAATTTTTAGCCTGCTCAACTCCCGGTTGGTTAAAAGTATTGATATTGTATAATTCTCCGGCAATAGCAGTCTGAACTTCCAACATATAAAGCAGTTGAGCCAAATTGTATTCATCAATTTTTTCAATAGACAAAGTCATTGTCGGGCGAGAATAATCCGCTAGCGCAACTCTTGTAGAATCAGCTTCTGCATTAATCAAGTCATTAATAGTTTTGCCGCCCAAATATCCGATACCTGTATATTCAAATATTTTAGGAATTTCCAAAGTTGTATCAAAATTTTCTACACGGATAAAAGTGATAACTTTATTATTAGGTCCTTCGTTATAAAGTTGTATTTGAGAGTGTTGATCTGTTGCGCCAAGTGCCTTAATTGGAGTTGGACCAACATTAACTTTTTCACCATTGTTGTTAACTTCTTTGCCCAAAGATTCAGCCCAAAGTTGAACATACCAATCTGAAACGTATTTTAATCTGCTTGAATATGGCATCATAACAGAAAGATTTTTGCCCTTCTTTGTATCCAATAGATATTGTATAAGTGCGCCCTGCGCTGCAATGTTTTGATTGATATCAGTATTCTTAAGTGCCAAATCCATATCCTTGATGCCATTCATAATTTGGTCAATATCCATACCAACAAGTGCAAAAGGAACTAAACCAACTGCTGAAAATACAGAGAATCTTCCGCCAACATCATCAGGTACAACAAATGTTTTATATCCTTCTTGGTCTGCAAGTTGTCTAAGAACTCCAATTTTTTTATCAGTTGTAGCAACGATATTTCTTCTATAATTATCTCCAAGTTCTTTTTCTAAGCGGTCTTTAATAATCATATATTGTGACATTGTTTCCGCTGTAGAACCGGATTTTGTAATAACGTTTACAAGGGTTTTACTTAAATCTAAAATGTCTAAAAGTCCATTCATAGAGTCAGGGTCGATATTATCCAAAAAGAAAATTCTAGGTAAACCATTTCTTTGCTCAGGAGTCAATAAATTCCAATAAGGTTTTAGCAAAGCTTCTGTAACTGCAAGTCCGCCTAACGCAGAACCACCAATGCCGAGTACCAAAATATTGTCAAATCGGCCTTCCACCATAGAAGCAAATTCTTTTACATACCACACGGTTTCTTCGTTATAGCCTAAATTCATCCACTGAAGCCACTGTCCCGGTTTATCTTTTCTTTGGTTCAAACTCTTTATTATATTAGAAATTGTATCTTTGTAGTTTTCAAATTCCTGATGTAAGTTCAATCCGTTTTCTTCACCGATAATCGCAGAGTCAGTGTTCTTGAAATTTAATTTAAGCATCAAAACCCTTTCTATAAATAATACCCTTACTTTAATTGTACTATTAACAATTAATTTTTCAAGGGTGAAAGCTTTAGTAAATACGGGACTAGTAGGGGGATAGAAATATTATTTGTTTATTGTAAAATACTGAATGTGAAGACATTTTGTAAGACAATTTTTATATTTTTATTTTTCTTAGTTTTACAATGCGTATGCC
>CABQIM010000051.1 GCA_902464375.1 uncultured bacterium
CTAAAAACTCTAGAAAAACTACCGTCAAAACTAGCGTTTGGTAATTGATTTGCAGCTGCTAATCTTATATTTTCTTCCGCTTGTTTTGTTTTTAAAGCTGCAATTCTTAAGTCATGGTTATTCTGGTATAGAGTTTGCATGTGATTAATCAGAATTTCGTCGTTATAATTCTTCCAATAATCAAGATTGATGTAATCGAGCTTGTTGTTTACCACATCTTTTGCGCAACATGGTAAAACTAAAAACAAAGAGCATATTAATAATAATTTTTTAAATGTCATATTTACACTTATCCTTCTTGTGTTATTATGATAACACAAAGGGATTTTATGAAACAAGATATTTTATTAAAACAAAAAATTGGATTAAGGCTATCAAGAGCCGGACACTTATCAAAATTATTTGCGATTAAGACTTTTAAAAATGGCAAACATGATTTAAGGCCGGAACAATTTACTGTACTGTATGCCTTGAATGAACATAACGGTATGTATTTAAGACAGCTTGGTGATATTACATATAAAGACAGACCTAATATGACAAGGATTTGTTCAATATTGGAAGAAAAAGGTTATTTAACATCAAGCATTGATGTCGAAGGTAGGCAAGTTAAAAAATTATATATAACAGACAAGGGACGTGAAATTTGTGAAAGCACACTCCCTGTTGTTCTTAATATATGGGACGAGTCTATAAAAGGGCTTGAGCAGGAAGAAATTGATAATTTCTTAACTACATTAGATAAGATTGAAGAAAATATGAAATTAGAGACATTAGTTTAGGTGATATTATGGCAAAAAAACAACATGAAGACAAAAATCCACCGGAATTTATAAAAGAAGCAAAAAAACGTTTAAAGAAAAGACGTCCAGAATATAAGAAAAAACGTGTAATTGTACCATCTATTACTGCTACAATTCTTGTAATTCTTGGCATTACCGCAGCAATTCATTCGACATTTTTTCAATCAACGGATGATGCGTTTGTTGAAGGTCGTTTGGTATCTATTGCGCCAAGAGTTGCAGCACCGGTTGTAAAATTGTTGGTAGACGATAACCAAGAGGTTAAAGCGGGTGAACTACTAGTTGAGCTTGATCCAAAAGATTTTGAAGTTGCTCTGGCACAAGCAGAAGCTAAATTATCAGAAGCTAAAGCCGGATTAAATATTGCAGTAAAAAATGTAGATGAAAGTTCTTCTAAAGTCGGAAAATCTTTTGAAGACATTTCTTCTGCTGAATCTAAATTGGATTTTGCAAGAAAAGATTTTGCAAGATACAAAGATTTATACAAAGACGGAATTGTATCAAAACAAGCTTATGAAAGAAGTAAAACTGCATTAGAAGTGGCAGAAGCGGATTTTAATGCCTCAAATGAAAATTCTATAGCTGCAAGACACGCTTTAGAGGCTAATAAGGCAAAAACAGAAGCTGATGAAGCTTTGATTGAAAGACTTGAAGCAGAAGTTGAACAAGCTAAGCTGAACTTAAAATACACAAAAATTTATGCTCCACAAGCCGGAAAAATAGCTGCAAGAAGTGTGGAAAAAGGGAATTATGTAAATATAGGTCAACCTTTGATGAATATTGTTCCAAACCAAGTTTGGGTTGTTGCAAACTTCAAAGAAATTCAATTAACGCATATGAAAGAAGGACAGCCTGTAAAAATCAAAGTTGATACATATCCAAATAAAAGATTTAAAGGACATGTTGATAGTATTCAACGTGCTACCGGTGCAAAATCAAGTTTGTTCCCTCCGGAAAATGCTGTTGGAAGTTACGTAAAAATTGTTCAGAGAGTTCCTGTAAAAATTGTATTTGATGAAGATATTTCAGACTACAACATTGTCCCTGGAATGTCAGTTGTACCAAAGGTGAAGATAAGAAATGGAAAAGAAAACTAACCCATTTATAATAGCATTAGCAGTTTTGTTACCATCATTTCTAGCACTGGCAGCATCTTCCGGTACAAACGTTAGTCAACCACACATTGCCGGTTTTTATGGTGCAACTCAATATGAAGCGAATACCGTAATCACCTGCTATATCATTTCCGGTGGACTTATGTTACCGGTAACAGGATATTTAGTGCGATTAATAGGTAAAAAGCTCCTTTTTATATACAGTATTATTGTATTTGCTATCGGTTGCCTGCTTTGTATTTTAGCTCCTAATCTACAAGCTCTGATTGGCGCAAGAATTGTTCAAGGTATCGGTAGCGGATGTATTTTACCTCTTTGTCAAGCTGTTCTATTAGAAGTATTTCCTCCCGAACAACGCGGAATTGCAATGGGCTTGTTTGGTGTCGCTGCGATGTTTTCGCCACTTGCCGGACCGTTTATCGGAGGTTATTTAACTGATAATTATTCTTGGCAGTGGATTTTTATAATAAACATTCCGCTCTGCATATTATCATTGCTTTTGATTAAATTATTTATGGCTGATGAAGTACCTGTAAAACTAAAGTATAATAAAAAATTTGATATAATTGGTTACTTGTCAATCGTAATTGCAATGGGCTGCATGCAGGTAATTCTTGATAAAGGTCAGCAATATAACTGGTTTGATGAAACATGGATTTGTTGGACAACCGGAGTGTGTATATTTGCGTTTGTATTTTTCTATGTTTGGGAATTGGAGTACAAATATCCTGTAATTGATATTCGTGTGTTTAAAGATAGGAATTTCTTATTTGGCACATTTGCAAGTTCGTTTATCAATGTCGTTTTGTACTCCACTTTACTGCTAGTTCCAATGTTTGTGCAAAGTTTGGTTGGATACAGTCCGTCTATGTCAGGTCTTTTGATGTTTCCACGTGCAATAGTGTGTCTTATAGGTTTGATTGTAATGGGTGAAGTTTCTAAATACGTGGAAGGTAAATTGTTGGCAACAGTTGGCTTTATTATTATTGCAATTTCCCTTTTGATGTTAACTCAGATGAACCCAACTTCTTCTATGGAAAGTATAATTTTACCAAACTTGTTATTATGTATTGGGGTTCCAACAGCGTTTGTACCAATTACAGCGCTTTCTTTTCAAACTCTTCCTTCTAGTAAAAATGCAGATGCCGCTGCTCTTCATGCATTATTCAAAAATATCTTAACAGCAATGGCTACGTCTGTATCATCAACTTTTATAGCTAGAGTATCACAGGTTTATCAAAATTATTTTGTAGCGAATCTTGCTCCGCACAATCCAATGTTTTTGTATAAATTTAACGCTCTTCAACATAAATTTATGAGGTATTATCCAACTGTAGTTGCTTCCAAAAAAGCTAACGGTATGCTTTATAAACAATTACTTGCGCAAGCACGATTAGCCGCATTTTTTGATATTTTTACTGTTTTAGCTCTTTTAATGATTGCTGCGATTTTTCTTGTTATGCTTTTAAAAAATAAGCAAACCAAAAAGAAAAATCAAAAAGCCTAAATCATGTTATAAAAACCATATATATAATGTAAATTTTTGTAACAATTTTCCAAAAACCTTAAAGTTTATCAAAAATATACCGTTATATATAATATATAGATAATTGCAAGAACACGAAGAAATTCTGTTAAAAAGGAGCAAGTAGTATGAGCTTAGGTATTGGTAATAACAATAGTTTTAAAACAACATTTCGTTCAGAGGATGCGCCAAATTATAAAGCTCGCGCTGTTGATGGCGGTAATAGCAGCAGTAGTGTGAAATTTAGCTTTGAAGAACTGAATAAACTTTTCTTAGAGAAAGGTTTATCTGCTCTTATGGAAAAAATAACAGAACTTCAGAATGCAGGCTTAGCAACGGATGTATCGGTTAAATCAGATGCTGATGGCAGAATAATTATTACTTTTAAAGCTGATGATAAAGAGTATAAATTTAAAGGTGCTGCCGGAGATGAGCCTCAACTTCCTACAAACGACTCTACACTGAAAACAGATAATATTGACAATGCGGATAAAACAAATGAAACCAATAAAACTAATAATGCTACTGACCCAAGGGCATTAACTCAAGATGAACTTGAAGCAAGAAGAAAAAATAGTCGTTATTATAATTATGACGGTCCGGATCGTAGACATGAAACAGATTATGATGAAATAATCGTTGATGGTGTAACTTATCGAATACCATTGACTCCTAACAGACTTTGCGATTCTTCTGTATTTGAAGATGTTATAAAAGAAATGTGTCATTATTTTAACATTACCCCTGCAAATATTACAAAACTAATGAATAGCCTAACAGATGAACAAAAAGAATACATAAACGCTCATCCTGAAAAATTTTCTGGAGTACAAATCGACCAATATGATTCAGCGTGGTTTGGTACGCCAGAAATGATGGAAAGGTATTTAGATAATGGCGATTTCTATTCCGCAGATGAAATGTATTATCAATGTGTAAAAGCATTTTCCGGATATTTGAATGAAGATTCTAATTGGGGACCAATCTCAAGCTATATGACTTCTGTTGTTCCTGAAACGGTATCAAATCCGACATATAATGTGAAAGTTAATGGTGACAGTATTGAATTTACTGATAAAACAGTCAAAGCAATTATGGACTTTTTGAAGGAAAATGCTAGCAAGTTTGGTAGCTCTGATAAAAACAGATATGATTATTTAGGTTGCGCAGACGCCGGTTATTGCAAAATGCTTGGCTTGACTCCGGATGATACAGAAGCTACTATTTGGCAAAAAATTAATGATTTCTGTTATAAATATGGTTCAACTGATGGTAAATCAATGTTAATGGAAGATTACTACAATGCTTGTGCAGAAAATCAAACCGTATCATTCTCGAATTCGAATTATCCTAATACCTCAATCGCAACTTATGAAACCTGTCAAAAAGTTGTGAACTATAATGCTGAAACAATTAGAAGCGAAAGCAGTGAGGCTAAATCTAAATATACAAATGTTGATGAAGGAACTACTGGTGCAAAATCAACACCTACGAATGGTATTGGCGAATATACTGCAAAAATGGATATTGGCGGTGTTGCAGCTGATGGTGATGACGATACAGCTTTTAAAAATCTTAAAGAAAAATTCATGCAAGAATTAGCTGACAGAATTAAAAATTCAAAAGGTTATAATTCTGTTTCTACAGATTTTTTCCAAGCTGGAAATATTCCGATATATGCATTGGTAGATGTAGATGACAATGGAAATATTACGCTTTCTGAAAAAGCAAAGACATATTTGAAGAATTACTTACAAAATTTAGCTAATGCAGAAAAAGCTGATATAGAATTATATGATAAAAATATAGAGTTAATAAGAGCTGACGGAAATTCTTTTGATTCAGTTTACACACAATGCGCTCAAAAAGAATTTTTAGAATTATTCGGTTTATCAGAAATCCCATATGGCGGAGATTATAAAAACCATCCACAAATGGAAGCTTGGATTGAAAATATTGAAAACATGGCAAATGATGATTCTAAATTAGAACAACTTCTAACAACATTCATGTCTTCTATTGGTTCAACGGACGGAAAGACAACATCATTAGAAAGCTACTATGATACAATTGCTAACAATGGTATTTATGAACATTTAACAACATATGGACAATCAAAAACATCATACAGAACTGATGCAGAAATTAAAACTTTAGCAAAAAATGGTGCTGATGGTTCATATTTAGAGGGCTTGAAACAAAAATACCCTGAAATCTATCAAGAATACCAATACTATATTCAAGATACGTATGATACTTATGGTGGCGTAATTCGTTTTGATATGTATGTAGAATCAGATGGAGAAGACCAAGCTCCGGCTTTTGGTGCAGAAAATAGAGCATTCCAGTATCTATGGGCAAAAGGTGCTGTCCTATTAGCAGCAGGTGTTGTAGACGGTGATTCTTATACAGAACAAAGACGTAAATTAACAGAACTTGCGCAAAAAATGGGCGTATCAGACGATACTATTAATGTTAAAGATATGATGAATTACCTTCTTGGTGATAACGCAGAAGGTGTAAATTATTTTGATAAATATTTGCAGAATAGAACAGCAAAAGCTGAATCATTAAGTAATACAAAATTAGAAACTGTTCAACAAAATCCGGATATAGATGTTGTACGTAGCGATGATGATCATTCAAATGATTATTGGGAAAATTACGGTGTTAGTGACGCTTCTCAAACAGAAACAGCAAAAAATCAAGCAAAAGTTACTGAAATCAGTGATTATATAGAGTCTTTATTAGACCCAATCTATCAAAAGTACTATAAAGATAATGGAAATGATGGCTATGAAAATTTTGTATTGGGTCAATCTGAATGGAGTAATCCTGATAGTGGAGATTATGCTCATACAACTTGGAGTTGGAAAGATGATTCTATAAAACAAGCTTTTGTAAAAGAAGTAGAAGAAGCAATTCAAAAAGCATTAGCAAAATACTCTGATTCAATTACTAACATTAGTTTTGATGGTCAACGAGTTATATTTAGTACCGTTTATGATAAAGACATTAATGCAAAAACGACAGATCCGGTGCATGGTGTAAATTATAACCGTGCTACTCAAGTAGTTGGTGATATCTATATCCCTGGAACTAAAGTAACGAAAGATTCTGGTGAATTTGAAGCTGCCGTTGATACAACAATAAATTATACAAATCCACCAAAGACTATCAACAATAACTTCCCAGATGGAGCTCCATCTAATATTGACGGTAAAGAAGTTGTAAAAACAGCTTGGGAAGGTATTTACGCTACAGCAGACGGCTGCAAAGTATATTTGTGGGATGCAAAAGCTCAAAAGTATTTAGAAATTAATAACTGGACAAGCCAAGCAGCAGAAAGTTTCGCACAAGGCGATTCTACACACTTACCATTTGTTGGTGGAGGATATTCTGGTGCTGGTGATCCAACTGTATCTAACTATCAAAATTTTGAAGTTAACCAAATTCTATTATCACTAGTATACGGTTATAATAGAACTGATGATCCTACTATATTTGAAAAAGACGGCAAATATTATCAATTAGACTTTGGTACAAAACGCCATGAAGAAGGTCTTGAAGGGTATCAAAAATCTTTGCGTGAGATGACTTTTGCAAATGAAACATCAACACAAGCAAATAATACCACACCTTCAACTCCGGTAGTTGATAATAATGTGGAAGAAACTAAGGCAGAAGAAACTAAGAATACTGATACAACAGAAGAAATCGTTTACAAGTCAGAAGATGTTGCCACAGAAATGCAAGCTGCAGCAGAAAAGTTTAATTTAACCGCTGCGAAGACTGCTGGAATATATTATCAGTTCTCTGATCAGGGCTCATATTTATGCGTATGGAATCCACAAACTAAAAAATTCAAAACTTTTAGCATAAACACTAGAAATGCTGACGGTACTTATAATAAAGAGTTTACGCAAACAGGTAAAGCAGTAGACAGAACAAATACTACTAATGTCTACTATGAAGCACTTCTAGAAGCTTATAAAAACGGATACAACTTTACTGCAAATTATCCTTGGGTATGCGAAAAAGACGGCGTTTATTACGAATACGACAAAGAAGCCGGCTGTTTCAAAAAACGCGCAGAATAGAAGCTGATGAATCTAAACATTTAATTTTCTAAAGTACTCTATAGTTTTAGATAATCCAATTTCTATATCAACAGTTGGTTCCCAAGCTAACTCTTTTTTAGCAAGTGTTATATCAGGACGACGCTTAATCGGGTCGTCTGAAGGTAACGGCTTGAAAATAAGTTTTGAATTTGAATTTGTCATCTTTATGATTAATTTTGCTAAGTCTAAAATTGTGCGCTCTGATGGATTGCCAAGATTTACCGGTCCTGTTAAATCAGAAGCCATCATTCTAATAAAACCTTCAATCAAATCGTCCACATAACAGAATGAACGAGTTTGAGTACCTTCACCATAAATTGTTATATCTTGATTTTTTAATCCTTGTATAATGAAATTTGAAACAACACGCCCGTCATTTGGTAACATCAAAGGACCATATGTGTTAAATATTCTAACAATTTTTATTTTAACTCCATATTGGCGATGATAGTCCATCATCATTGTTTCTGCGCAGCGCTTGCCCTCATCATAACAACTTCTTATACCAATAGGGTTAACATTTCCCCAATAAGATTCTACTTGTGGATGAATTTGCGGATCACCATAAATTTCACTTGTAGATGCTTGCAAAACTTTTGCATTGTATTTATGAGCAAGTTCCAATACATTCATCATTCCTAATACAGAAGTTTTTAAGGTTTTTATTGGATTGAATTGATAATGTGGCGGACTTGCAGGGCATGCCAAATTATAAATTTGTGTTACATCAGCATCAAATGGTTGCGTTATATCATGCTCAACAAGTTCAAAGTTTGGATTTGCAAGCAATTTTTCTACATTGGATTTTACACCAGTAAAAAAATTGTCCAAACAAATTACTTTGTTTCCATTATTTAAAAGTCTTTTGCATAAGTGCGAACCGATAAAGCCGGCACCACCTGTTACCAATATTCTCTCCATATTATCATCTTAACATAAAGATTAAAATAATAACTAGCAATATTCTGCTTTAAAACTCTTCTCCATGGAAATCTGTGCCACCGGTTTTGATTAGTTGTGGATATTTGTTTGCAATTTTTATTACGTCTTTTGAAGAATGAAACTTTACAATTTTTCTAAATCTCGGATATGGATAATAAACTTCAATTCCGTCCAGACCAACTTTCATAAGATTCTTAACTAAATTTTCTAAACTAATTGCCCAATAGCATGCCGGATGCGCAAGTACTGTAATTCCTCCTGCTTGATGGATTGCATCTATTAATTTAGGAACGTTTCTTTTCGAAAATAGTCTTATCAAATCTCCTTCCGTTTCAGCCTTGGTTTTTGCTAAAAACGGAGCAAGAGCCGGATGATTTATATCTATATCATAGGCAAGAAGGTGTATGAAAACATATCCGAACCAGCAATCAAATTCTGCTCCTGTAGCCAATATGTCATCTTGAAATTTTTTATGCCCATCAACAGTATTGTGGTCTGTAATAGCAATTAATTCATAACCTTTGGATTTTGCATTTTTAATAACACTTTCAAAATCAGCTTTGCCATCTGAAAAATTTGTGTGGATATGCAAATTAACCTTGCCGGATAAAAAATCTTCTTCTTTTAAATCTTTTATATTTTTCATAACTCTATCTTTATACTAAAATAATTTTATTATAAAAATATTTAATACTGAAATAAGATTTTTAATTCACAAATTGGAGATAGAGAATGGCAAAAAAGACACAAACCCCGCTAGGTATTTTTATGGAGTCAATCGGATTATATTTTTCGAATTTTGATAAGTACTTAAAATACATGACATTTCCGGTTTTAGGGCAAATAGGAGGGCTACTTTTAGTCTTTTTAATAACCTATTTTTACACCCAAAACATACCGCCTTTGATAGACAAATTTGAAGCATTGAACAATTTTAACGTTCTTGTCGGTTTATCTATTCTTATAACACTTCCGGGGCTTGCAATTTTTATGAAATCATTCTGGGAATACCTTGTTGCGTATGGTGCTGTGAATTCTATGTATACAAATATGAAAAAATCCGGTAGAGTATACGATTTTGAGGCACATACCGAATTAATCAAAAGAAGAGCTTTGCCATTTGTCGGAATTTGGTTTCTATTTGGAATATTTTCTGCAATTGCATTTATTCCATTATTTTGGGTTGTATGTGGAATTTTAGTTATATATTTCGTGCTAACGTTTCAAGTATTTACCTTTGAACCTGATTTATCACCGATAAAATGTGTTAAAAAAAGTTCCGAACTTATAAAAGGGCATTTTGCTTCAACTTTCCTACTTATGGTATTAGTTGGTGCGCTAACATATATTTTTGTTCCACAGCTTTGTATAAAAATATTTGATATTGCAGGTATTAATGAATTCCTTGCTAAAGCTGTAATTCCATTTATTCCACCTATACCAAATATGGAATTGGAACAATATGGTTTAAAATCACCTACAGAATTTGATATCGCTTTGTTTACAATAAAAGTTTTTATCGCTCAAATTCTAATCCAATACACGCTTCCACTTCGTTCTATTCTATGGTCAGAATGGTACGAAGAGCTTAGTCACAACATTGCTATAACTGATGCAAAACCAACTACCGGTAAAAAGAAAAGAAGTTCTAAAAAACGTCCAAGTGAAAGATTGATGGAAGAATCCCATAAAAAATACGGTAAAAAGAAATTAGATAGCAATATCCTTAAGCGAGCAGCAGAAAAGGATGATGATTAATTCCTTTTATACACAGTAAAAATTAGTCCTTCGCCGATTTGACATTCCTTTTTGTAATTTTTTGAAATATAATCGAATATCTTTGTAGCGTAGTCGACACCAAAATATCTATAATAATAAATAGATGTATCGTAATTACTTACTACAATATACTTTGGCTTTGTTATTTCAAACCTTTTTAGAATTAAATCTTCTCCAAATGTTTCTATATATAACGGAATTAGAGAATAAAATTTATTATCAGATTCTCGTCCACTTAAAACATTAACTGATAATCCTTCCGGATATACCAGAACTTTGTCTTCAGAATTTGTATTGGTTTTAATGTATTCAACAATCTTGTTTAAAGATTCACCGTTGAAAGGTGTAGTGTAAACAATTTCACTACCTAATCCCAAGCATATATTTTTAGTAGTTAGCTCTTGTGTATTTTTAATTCCAATAGATATGCAAAACATTAATATAGTGATCATCAGTGATTTTTTTATTTTTTTCGGAACCAAGAATGTCAGTGACAATATCGCAAATGGAATGAAATATATGCCATAAGATTTAATTGTTAGAGCAAAAAATATTTTCATAGAGATTAAAAGCGAAGCCAATACAAACAGTAGTTCTTCTTTTTGCATGTCGTGTCTTTTATAAACAAATAATACCAATATCAGCGGAAAAGAGAATATGAAAATCTCAGGTGATGATACAAAATAACAATACACAAAAATTACCGGTAAAAGCCATTTATTATTTTTTGTAAAATACAGCAAAATGACTGCTCCTGAAAATTTTAACAAATTAATAAGATATATAGGAATAAGTTCAGCCCTGAATACTAGTCCGGTAACTGAATAAAACCAGTACAGAGTTTTCGTCGCACTCATCGTTAATATAAGTTGTGCAGATATTATCAAATCAGTAAAGCTAACACCTTCAATAAACAAAGGTACATAAGAAATTACTATTGGAGCAGCAAAAGCTAGCAGATTCTTCCACCAATCTTTTTTGCCCGCTACATAAATCAAGATTGGCAATAGCAAAACAAATTCGTATTTTGAACATATAGCTAAAGAGTACATCATATAAGAAATCGGATAATTTTGTTTTATTCCGAAATAAACGGATGCCAATACAAATAATAAGCCGTAAAGCATGCTATATGAATAAGGAAATAAGCAATTAAATACGTTTGGTGACAAAACTGAAACACAAATAAATGACAATACAATTGCCAATCCATAGTTTTTGCTTAACATTCTTTGTCCGATGAGATAAATAAAATTACAAATCCCTAATGTTGAGATTAAGCCTGCTATATACAATACAACAAGTTTTACTCCAAAAACTTTAAACAATGCAGCATTAAATAAATATGCAAATGGTGCATAAATGTTAAAAATGTTTTTATAAAGGACTTGTCCTTTTACAATTTGACTCGGTATATAAGCCTCTCTGAAAGAATCAAATATAACATCTCCAAATCGTCCGTATCCAATAATGAAAACGACGAATACTACAATATTTATTAATAAAATCTGCCAATTATTTTTTAAAAACTCTCTTTTCATAATATTTCCATCTTAACAAAGCTTTACATAATAGGCAATTTTGTAACAAAAAATAACTTTATATAAGTGTGTAGTAGTAGAAGGTGTTTTAATAAGATGTCAGTTAATCCTTATACCTTGAATAACTTGTACAGTCAGGGAATATTAGATTATGCTCCGTATGAACTCTGTAATAGCGGTATAAATGTTTCATCTATGAACGGCATTTCTAATCCTTATTTAAACACAGCTATGCAGGGGACACAATTTCAGAACTACGGACAAACTCCGGACAGTTTCTGCGCAAGCGGAAAAACAGGTACTGTACAACCTAATCCGGAGATGGGTTCCGCACAAGTTTCTTCTAGTTTTGGCAATGAAAATATAGGAATTAATTCCGAAGCTGGAAGCAACGCTTATGGTGTATCAGGAATCGGTACACAATCTCAAGCCGGAACCAATGCTTATGGAATATCTGGTGTAGGTACTAATTCTCAAGCAGGGACGAACGCTTATGGTCTACAAGGGATAGGTGCCCAATCTCAAACGGGTGAAAATGCCTACGGTCTACAAGGAATCGGTATGCAAGGACCTTCAGAACAAGCTGCTTGGGGTGGATTTGGCGACACTTCTCAAAGCATTAAAGATGGTCTTTCAAGAGTGTCCGGCTTTACACAAAACATACCGAGTCCAATAAAAGGGCTTGCAGCAGCTGGCATGATGATTGGTGCATTAGCATTAGCTCTAAAAACCAAGAAGAAACCTAAAGTAAAGCCAAAAACGAATTTTTTCAGTAACTTGAATCCTGTAAATTGGTTTAAGAAAACGAAAACAACAAAGATTTAAAAAATAACCTTATTAAAATACCTTATTAATTAACCAAAAATTTTATCACACGCCCAACTTGGGCGTTTTTTTTGTGCTACGCACGTAGATACAACAGTCGGCTGCTAGGTAACAACTACAAAATTGCATTAAAGACTACCGGCTTCGCCTCGAAGTGTACCTATAAGTTAAGCGTATTCCCTCTCCTAGCAGGAGAGCGGATTTTCGGTAGGGCGTAAGCCCGTAAGGTGGAGGTCGGACGT
>CABQIM010000052.1 GCA_902464375.1 uncultured bacterium
AAATAAGGGGGGGCATATACTTTTCATAGTATGTACCGTGTTTTAAAGTAGGGTAGATGTTAGGTTTTATGATAAAGAGAAACACCTTGCAAGATTTCACTTTCATAAGAAATGACGAACACATAACAAACATTTCTTATATACTTATAATATATCAAAAGTATATATTCTTCAACCTTTTTGTAAAGAAATATTACAAAAATACCCCGTATTTTGATAATCTTTTACAAAACTTAATATTTAGTGATGTTTTAAATAATGAAATGAAAAGGTGCATAACTTAGTGTTATTGCACCTTTTACATAATTTTAATATAGAGTTTTCTTATTCTTCATCTATGTCAGCTTTTTTGTCAGAATCTTGTTGAGTATTTTCAGGCTGTTGAGTTTGTTGAGTTTCTCCTGTTTCTTGAGCTGCTTGTTGTTGCGTTGCAGCAGCTGCACTTGCTTTCAAATTACTCCATTCTTGTGCTGTATTTGTTTTATTAATAGTATCAAGTCCTTCTTCTAATTGAGCTTTTCGCGTTTCTAAACCTTTTATTGCTTCTTCCAATTGTTCAGGAGTCATTTCTACTAAATCTGTTGAAAAGAATGGTACTGAAAATTCTCTGTTCCATTGCGCCATTGATACAAGAGGAGTTGTCGCAGGATTAACGATTGCTTTCTTTGCACCGCCAAACAGAAGTCCATAAGATGCATTACTTCCGCCAATATTCAAGACGTATTCATTTTTACCCCATGTTGAAGGTTTTAGTTTACTTTTGAATTTAATAGAATTACAAACAGCCAATTCGTTTTCCAATGCAGCTTTTTTATTCTTCAAACCATCAAGAGTGTTTTGCAAGTTACGAATTTTTCTAGCACTTGTTGCACTTTGTAATTTTGTTTCTACATCTGCAATTCTAGTACCAACATCAGTTAATTGCGTATTAATATCCTTAATACCGGTTTTTAAATCCTTAGATGTTTTATATTTTGCTCTGATTGTTGATTGAGTATATTCATTAAGTTCAGTTGTGTGACCATCCGGCTTACTTGCCATTTTTCTCATAACACATTCTTTTGTATCTAAAAGTTGTTTTAAATCTTTTTTATAGCTTTTTTGAATTGATTTCATTTCTGATTCAAAAGCTTCAAATCTCTTTTTAGAAACAGCTTGACCATTGATTTCGTATCCGTGATTTTGTTGTGTATAATTTGTCAAAGTTTCTTGATTTTTTGTTGCAGAATTTGTTGTTTTTAAGTTATCAAATTCAACTTTAGTTTTGATATTCTGCAAGTTGTGTAACTCGTTCAAGTTACCTTCTAACATTGATTTTTGCTCTTCAAGGAGAACTTTTTTAGCCGGATTTGTTTCTGCTGCGATTTTAGAATTAATATCAGCCAACTTATTATTTAAACCTGTTTCCATATTATTATATTTATCATTGTATTTAGTTTCGTAGTTAGTAGATTTGAATGTTGATGTTGCTTTGTTTCCAAAAGTCTTAAAGAAGCCTGCACTTTTTACGGCAGCATAATCTGATTTTACAGCTTGTGCAGTTGCTTTTAGAGGATTTGTAGAAATGTTTTTAACTTCTTGACCAAGTTTAGAAAGAATGCCTTGACTTGTAGTTGTTGCGTTTGTTGTGCTTGCAGCTTTTCCAAGACTTCTTAAGCCCATAGCAGAGGTTATACCAATAGCTGCGCCTGCACAAATGTCTTGTCTTGCTTGCTCTTCTTCTTGTTCAGTTTTTGCATTATTAAGTTTTTGAACACCTTTTGCAACACCGACAACACCACTGCCAACTCCGTATGCTAAAAGTCCATAACCTATTGCCGGACCTACAACCGGAATAAATGTTGCACCAACTGCTAATGCTGTAACAGCTGCGTTCTTCAAGGCTTTTTCAGGATGCCATTTGCCATCTTTATCAAAACCTATTAAACTTTTACCCATGTTTAATAGCGCAGAGCCGGCACTGCTAACCCAATTTGCTGCTTTTTTAAAGAACCCTTTTTCTTTTTTCTCAGTTGATTTGATTGTTCCGTCTTCATTAAGTTCTGTATCTTGCATTAAAGATGCGTCTACAACTTTAGAGCCATTATCTTTTGCTTTTCTTAAAGCATCTATTTTTTTGTTTGTATCATCTAATATAGCTTGAGTTTTTACGATTTCATTGGATTTCTCTTCTAAGAAAGCTGCGGTTTTTGCACTATCTTCACCAGATGCTGATGAATAAGCACCTTTCATTCTCTTTTCGTACCAAGCATCATAATCACTGTCGCCGCTTGATGTTTTAGAAGATGTTGTTGTTTGACCGGAAGTATTGCTACCCCATATATTATTAAAATTTAATCCATTAAAACCACCAAAATTATTAAACATTGGTTGAAAGCTGTTCCAATTTTGGTTTTGGAATTGCCAATTGTTATTAAAATCAAAGTTAAAATTTGGAGTAAATGTCATATACTTATCCCTAATTAATATCCTTTACTTATATAAAGATATTTCTTTTTTAAAAATTGCCAAATTTTAACAAAATGTTACAATTAAATTTGCTTTATTCATGTTTGTTTCAGTGTGTTTGATATACAATAGACATATGAAGTGTGGATTTGTAACAATTTTAGGTCGCCCTAATGTTGGAAAATCAACTCTTTTGAATCAGATTTTGGGACAAAAGATTGTTATTACAACTGATAAGGCGCAAACAACAAGAAAAAGAATTAAAGGAATTTTGACTGATGAAAACGGTCAGATTATTTTTATTGATACTCCAGGCGTTCATCGTCCATTGAATAAACTTGGAGAATTTCTTTTGGACGAAGCGAAGGTTGCAGTACCGGATGCGGATTTGGTATTATTTCTTGTTGATGGAAGCGAGCCTGCAGGAAAAGGTGACAAGTGGATTGTAGAAAATATTCTGAAAGAATGTAAAATTCCTGTAATTCTTGTCATGAATAAGGTTGATAAAATTAAAAATCAACAAAAAATT
The DNA here is from genome assembly GCA_902464375.1 of uncultured bacterium. Taxonomy (GTDB): domain Bacteria; phylum Cyanobacteriota; class Vampirovibrionia; order Gastranaerophilales; family Gastranaerophilaceae; genus CAG-196. Next base: position 2,978 of record CABQIM010000052.1, read on the forward strand.
GAAGAAAATCTTATGTCTTATAAAATGCTTTTTGAAGAAAATATTCCGATAATAAGAATTTCCGCAAAGACCGGTCGTAACAAAGATACACTATTAGCTAATATCTTAAAGAAACTTCCAGAGGGAGATTTATTGTATCCGGAAGATGTTGTGACAGAAGAGAGTATGCGTTCTGTTACAGAGGAGGTTATTAGAGAAAAAGTTCTTTTAAATACGCAGGATGAAATTCCGCACTCCGTTGCAATAAAGGTTGATAAGTATCAAGAAAGTGATGATATTGATAGGATTTATGCAACAATTTATTGTGAACATAAGAGTCAAAAAGGTATTCTGATTGGTAAAGGCGGAGCTTTGTTAAAGAAAATCGGAACAGAAGCAAGATTAGAATTAGAAAATATTGTAGAAAAGAAAGTGTTTCTAGGTCTAGAAGTTAAAGTTGAAAAAGATTGGCGTAAAAAAGATAATATTCTCAAAAATTTTGGATATAAATCAGAAGGAGAATAGCAAAAAATATTTTTACGGGTTTTAAATTATATATAAAGAGTGTGTGTAAAAACAGGAGAAGGTACAATGAGAGTTCAATCAATAGGTCAGGGGTTAAGGACAAATAGACAACAAAACAACAACAGAACAAATTACCAGAACAATCCGACATTTAAAAGGGATTGGTCAGAACACATTAGTTGGGGTGCGAACTATGTAAAAGATAAAGGTATGACTAATTTTAAGTTGTTTTCGTTTCCGGATGCTAAAGCTGTTTTTGTAGAAGTAGCTAAAAATATATCAGAAAACATGGGTGGTATTAAAGAAAGAGTTGTCCAAGTTTTAGCAACCGCAGGTGCTGCTTTAACGATTAATAATATAGAATCTAGAGATGATAAATCAAAAGTTTATCCAATGTCCCATGAAGGAAATGGTGTTTATGTTGCAAACGATATTGAGGCTGAACCGGATGATAAATATCGTTATGTGGTTGTAGATAAAAATAACAATGTAAATTTAGTAAAAGATCCTTATGCTAAAAAGCAAGAAGATATCAATGGCTGGAGTTCTATTTATAACACTGATAATTATGAATGGAAAAATACAGATTGGTTGGAAGGCAAAGACCCTCGAAGGATTGTTAGAAAGCCTAATGAGCCCTTAAGAGGTTTGGATAGATTAATTATAGACGAAGTTAATATTCCAACAGTAACTCAAGAAGGCACTTTTGAAGCTGCAAAGAAAAGAGTTGACGTTATAGCACAAAGAGGTGTTGCAACTGCAATAGAACTATTGCCGGTAGAAAATACTTTCTCTAAACAATGGGGTTATGATGGCGTTGACAAATTTGCCGTTAATGAAAAACTTGGTGGTGCAAAGCAATTAAAAGAATTTATTGATTACGCACACGGAAAAGGTTTGAACGTCATTATGGACATGGTTCCAAACCACATGGGACCGGATGGTGATTATTTAGCTCAAACCGGACCTTATGAAAGAGGTTCTGGACAGTTTGGCGGCGAATTTAACTATGAAGGCGCAAATAACAGATACGTAAGGGATTGGATGGCAAATGCCGCTTTATGGTGGGCAAATGAATTTAAAGTTGACGGATTAAGATTAGATATGACAAAACTTTGTGGTTCAGATTATTTGTTGAAACAAATTGTCACAGAAGTTAATGAGCATAATCCACAAGTGTTCACTATAGCGGAAGATGGACGTGAAAATAAAGAATCTGTTACCAGATATGAGAATGGAAGTATTAATCATAACGATGAATTAGATTTTATTGATACACAAGTAAAATTTATATCAGAAAGAGGTTGGCACTCTACTCCGGGGAATATTGGTTTTGACAGCGAATGGGATTTCCGATTTATGCATGCTGTTAAAGATGCAGTTTTAGCATCCGGCGCAAACTTATTAGATAATTTGGATGGTAGAATAAGAGATTCTCAACATAGAGTTAAATATGTAATGAGCCATGATGAGATTGGTAATGAAGACGGTACAAGACTCATTCCTAAAGTTTTAGTTAGACATTTGAATTTGTTTATGAAGGCGAATGGCAATTCTGATGCTGAAAAAGGACAAAGAGCTGCACATGCCGGTCAAAAGTTGGCCGAACTAATTGTTTCAGATGGATTCAAAAATATGTCAGATGCTGAATTGACAGCAAAAGAACAAGAAATTGGATTAAATACATTTATTTCAAAACCTGAACTAGTGGATGCTTTTAAAACAGCGATGGCTAAACAAAAATTAGCATTAGGTACTGTTATGACAATTCCTGGACCGAAAATGTATTTTCAAGGTGACGAATCTGCTGATTTATCCTACTTTAAATTTTTCAGAGAATTTTCCGGTGAAAAAGCTGAAAGAGCGAAGTCAAATGATTTGAAAAATAGTATTGTTGCTCAAAAGGGATATGATACTTTAGAATCTTTGGCAAGACCTGATTCTGTATTAGGCAGAGTTGTACCAAGCGGTATGTTTAAAAATATTCCTAGACAAATGGAAGACTTTACGTCTGATTTAAAAACTTTGTTAAAGGAAATACCAGCTTTGAGAGCCGGTGATATTGTGAGTACATACAAAGATAATAACCATAATGTTCACATACATCAATTAAAGAAAGACAATGACGAAATTTTGATTATCAAGAATTTTGGTCAAGGATTTCACGATAAAAATTATGAATACTTTGGATTCCCACAACATAGTCAATGGGCAGAAATTTTTAACAGTGATAATGCAAAATATGGTGGTTCAGGATATTCAAATGCAGGTAGACAAGATATAAATAACTTCAACCAAAGATTATCACTTGCACCAAATAGCTTTATAATATTGAGAAAAGCGGACTAGAAGAGTAAATTTTGAGTAAAATGTCTGTAATTTGTATATAAATTGCAGGCATTTACAATTTATTCATTTATGTTAGCATGTAAATATTAAAGGGAAATTTTGATATGACATTAATTAGCAAGAAACTCCATTATCATACTCATACAAACCCGAAAGGGCAAGGGGTTTTGTGAGTTCGTTAGCACTCCTTTGAATTTATTTAGTACTTCTAATTAGATTCTTTATTTACCCCCCTTTCGGGAAAATTAAGAGAAAAGAGTACGATAATAAAGGAGAAAATTTTAAAATGTCATTAGTTAATATAATTTCAGCAATTGGTAATAATTCTAGTGTTTACCCTCTAATTGTACGTGATTGCGGTATAGAAGTCCCATCAAAAGTTGCGATGACTTATAATCAGAATTTAAAAGAGTCAAAGCAGATGGCAAACAATGCAACAAGAGAACGACTTATTGATGAATATGGAACATCTATAGTTTGGCTTGGTGGAATTCCTGCGATGAACGCTGTTTGTGATTGGGGTATAAAAAAATTAGGCTATGACCCTAAAGTAAATACAGCACTTATGAAAGAAGGTGCTAAACAAGGTTTAAAATACAATATTAAGAAATTTAAAAAGCTTGCACCTGAAGAAGTAAAAGGTATGGAAAAAGTTTTAAAAAATCCTAAAACTTACGAGAAACTTCAAGCCGGCAAATTTGTGTTATCTACTGCAATACCAATTTCTATAATGGGATATTTTTTACCAAAATTCAATTTTGCTTTAACTGATAAACTTAAGAAAAAACAAGAAGCTCTAACTCCTATTATGCAAAAAACTTGGGATGCTGAAAAACGTTATGAATTGTATCCGGAAGCTGAAGTTACTAATAAGCTTGCTTTTAAAGGTGTAATTTCTTCACTCGCTAACATGTCAACAGTTAACAAGATGGCAATAACAGACGGTGGACTAACAGTTGGGCGTGTAGGAACTGCCAGAAATAAATATGAAAAATTAGAAAACGGATTCAAGATGTCTATGATGATGTTTCTTAATTTTGTTGCTCCGCTGTGGATTGCAAAAGGTTTGGATAATTTATCAGGAAAAGTTTTTAATACAAACGTTAATCTTGATCCAAATTTACTAAATGACAAGAATTTTATCAATGAGATAAAAGCGGGTAAAATTCAATTGCCAGAAAAAGATTTTATAGATTATCTTGACAAAAATCCAAATTCAAAAGTGTCAAAACTTTGTTCAAAATATTGTGGTGTAAAATTCCTAAAAAATGGTTCCCGTGACCCTAGAGAGTTTGTGGATGAGCAGAAAATCGCAAGCTTTATAAAAGAACTTAAGAATTTTTCAGCGGAAGCAAAAAAATCCGGAAATGTAGATAAATATGCTAAAAAAGCTTTGTATGTAAAATCTGCAAATATTTTAGCAAATGTGGGAATAAGTAGCTTTTTACTGGCAGTAGCACTACCAAAGTTAACATTTATACTAAGAAAAAAGGTTACAGGTTCCGAAGCCGACCCGGGGCTTGTATAATTCATATAATTTGTGATTGTCAGGTCCCTGAACAACTGTGTATGCTACTTTAAAGAACGAGTGAGGATTATTTACTTAAATAATTAATAATCTTTCCACCGTAATTTTTTGATTTCAGAACTTGAAAACCCTGAAATTCAATAGGTCTGTCGCATTCTACAACAATAATTTCACCTTTAATTTTTGATAAAATTCTTTCATACAAATCGCTCATATAAGGTGGATCAATGTATACGACATCGTATATTTTATCTAATTTCTGAATCAGTTTTTCGCTGTCACCGATTTGCAAATCAGGTTTAATGCCTAATAGTTTATAATTTTTTTTAATGATTTCAGCAGCTTTTGGATTTTTTTCAAAAACTTTTGTTTCTTTGAAACCTCTGGATAAAGCTTCTAATCCCATTACACCGGAACCGCCAAAAACATCCAGAAAACTTTTGTTTTCGAATTCTCCAATCATAGAATACAAAGAGTTAAAAACTCCCATTCTAACTTTAGAAAGGGTAGGTCTTGTAATGCTTTCGTCCGGAGCGGCTATTTTTCGTCCTTTATAAATTCCTGCTGTTATAATCATAATTCCAATTTTTCTATTTTTACATTAAAAATTTTTTCTATATCAACTCCATTAAGTATTGATGATATCAAGTCCTCTGGGGTAATTTTGTTCTTCATATGAGAAATCATACCTAATATTTTTATATTGGTATATTCTTCAATAACTCGTGGAATCGCACTCAAAAGTGCCTTGGGGCAGTCTTCTGCTATGTTATTAATGATTACACCTCTAATTTCCAATCCTTTTTCCTGAGCTGTATAAATAGAGAGAAGCGTGTCATTAATAGAATCTTCTCTTGGAGTAACGACAAATAGAGTCGGTATTAGTAGCTTTTTTACTAAATCCGCGGTCTGAATATTTGCAGCTAGCGGACTTAGTAACCCACAATCGCCATCAAGTATTGTACAATCAGAAACACTAGATATTCTCGAAAATTCTCTTGAAATTAGGTCTATATCGATTGGCTCATTTTCAATCTCAGATGCAATAAGCGGTTCCATATTGGACTTATATAAATACGAAAAATGGGTATTTATATATGGGTCAATTGTCTTTACAAATGTTAAATCCGGTGATTGCATAAAGCCATCGTGTTCAATCCCACCTGTCTGAATAGGCTTATATACAGTAGTAGAGTAGCCAAGGCTCTGCATAGTCGCAGCAAGTCCTGCTGTTAAAAACGTTTTGCCTTCTTTTCTATTTGAAGATGTGATGTATAGATTTAACATAAAACTATATTAGCATGCCGGAAACATTATTAAAAGCCATCATTAATACACAATCTGAACGGTAATATTTCTTGAGCGCTGTTTGTTATCAAAATCCAAAAGAACAACTTGTTGCCAAGTTCCAAGGTTCAAAAGTCCGTCTTTTAGGGCTATATTTACAGAACTTCCTACAATAGCTGCTCTTACATGTGCGTAACCGTTTCCGTCATGCCAAATCTCGTCATGATGGTATTCTTGACCTGTTGGAGCAATTCTTTCTAAAGCTTCTTTAAGGTCTTGGATAAGCCCGTTTTCGTATTCGATGGTCGTTATTGCAGATGTACTACCTTGAATTGATACACACACAAGCCCGTCTTTTAATTCATGTTGGTACACGCAATTTTGTACATGTTTTGTGATGTTGATAATATCGTTATTACCTTGCGTGTTAATTGTAAAACTTTCATTAATTACAGGCATAATTTTACTCCTCAATAATTTTATACAAAGAAGAAGCTTCCTGAACACTTACATTTCCTGTTGGAACAACTAACACTTCAACTTTTTCTACTCTGTTTGAATATTCTATTTCGATAATATCACCGACTTTTAATTGCTTTGCAGGTTTTGCACTGTTTCCGTTAACAAGAATTCTACCCATTTCAGAAACAGTATTTGCTACTGTACGTCGCTTGATTAAACGTGATACCTTTAAAAATTTATCTAATCTCATATCTCTTTAATTATTTCTTTTACTAATTTTATAAACTTGTCTTTTGCTTCTCCTGCCGCTTTGATTACGTCGGCATGCGAAAGTCCTACAGTACTTACTCCTGCTGCAGAGTTGCATATGCAGCTTAAACCGATAACGTTCATTCCTGCCCAAGATGCAGTAACAGCCTCCGGAACAGTTGACATACCTACAGCATCTGCGCCAAGAATTCTTGCCATTCTTACTTCCGCAGGGGTCTCATAAGATGGGCCTGTTAGCGCTATATAAACACCTTTTTGTAGTTTAATGTTAAGCTTTTTACCAATATTTTCAGCTAGTTCTACATATTTTTTTGTGTAAACTTCACTCATATCAGGGAATCTTTCTCCCATGCCAGAATCATTAGGACCAATTAACGGATTTACTCCCATGTGGTTTATGTGGTCTGTTATAATCATCAAATCTGCAGGTTTGAAATCCGGATTAACACCACCTGCTGCATTTGTTACAATAAGAGTCTTTACACCAAGTTTTTTCATAACTTTTACCGGAAAAACAACTTTTTGTATAGAATGACCTTCGTAGAAGTGGAATCTACCTTGCATCATGACAACTTTTTTACCGTTAATGTTTGCAAAAACAAGTCTGCTTTTATGACCTGAAACAGTAGATGCTTCAAACCCTGGAATTTCTGAATAAGGTATTGCTATATCACAGTATTCATCTGCCAGTTCGCCAAGTCCTGAACCTAGAATGATACCTATTTCCGGTTTAAAATCCCCAATTTTTTCCTTAATAAAATCTGATGCAATATCTAACATAACACTAAATCTCCCGCAGAGTATTCTACTATAAATAAGGTTAAAATACACTTGGTGACGTGATTTTATTTACAAAACTCAATATTATGTAAATCTTTTGTAACATTTTTTACACATAAGTCAATTTTCAACCTTGAGTTGTTTTATACTTGCAGGAAGAAGTGTTATGAATATACAGCCGATGAATAGCTATAATATTTCCGCTCAAGGGAATCCAAATGGCCGTGGTAACGGCATTGGAACACGTATCACGCAAAAAATTCTTGACGTGTTACCTTCTCATACTCAAAATGAGTCGGCTAAAAAATTGGATAGATGGAATAAAATTGATAACTGGGCATCAAAGCCTATGCAAAATAGAGGAATAATGGGATTAACGGCACTGCTGACCCAGCCATTCATTGATTATAATAACAAAAAAGTCGATGAAGAGACTCGTAAAATGGCATTTCTGAATCGTTGTGCGGTAATTCTTGCCGGCACTACTGTTGGTATGTTTGTTGTGCGTGGACCTCTTTATACTGCAATAGAAAAAATGACGGATTTAAAGGGCGAATCCAAATTTAGTAAAGCGCTTCTTCCTAAAAAATATTTGAGTGAAATGTCAAAGAACGAAAAATTTGTAAAGAATTACAGAAGTGCTTTGTCTATGGCTGTTGCTTTGGGGGCAATGTGTGTTACAAACTTTGTTTTGGACGCTCCGCTAACAATATTTTTAACAAACTATTTTAAAGATAAATTTGCTGAAAGGCATGAAGAAAAAACGGCGCAAAATTCTACTAAAGACATAAGTATGGTATCGAAAACTGGAGGTGAACATAATGAATAATTCACCTTTACAAAAAAGTTTGGAATGGGTTTATAATAACTTCAAGAAAAATACTGCTACAATGCTTGTTGTTACAGGTACAATAGGGTGGGGACTTTCATCTCTCGCTCAAATAGGTGCTATTATTTTCAACCCAAAAATAAAAAAGGAACAAAAGAGCTTTCTTGTACCACAAGCGTTTTGGGATGCTGCAATAAACATTGGTGCGTTCTTCTTGATTACGCAATCAACAAAGAAAATTGTTTCAAAAATGGCATCTACCGGTAAAATTGCACCAACAAAAGTTAGAGAATTTTTAAATAAAAACAAAGTTTATGGAGATAAAGTCGGTAAATTAGACTTAGATTTGGATGAAGTTCTTAAAAATGAACCAAAATTCCCTAAAGATTCTTATTATTCTTATAAAAACTATGCTACGACATTGGGTACAGTAGGGGCAAGCATTTTGTCTTCTAATATAGTTACTCCAATATTGAGAAACGCAGCAGCTTCAGATGTTCAGAAAAAATACTTAAATAACCGTCCTCAATCTAGCGGTAATATGAGAGTTTAAGAATAAAAAGCAATTTTCTGCTATAATATTCTCATAAGGAGAATTATTATGGATTTTGAATACGGAGTTATTGGGGGCGGACCTGCCGGATATACTGCAGCAATGAATTTAGCAAAACAAGGACATAGTGTTGTTTTGTTTGAAAAAGAAAAACTTGGTGGAACTTGTATGAACAAAGGGTGTATTCCGACAAAATCGCTTCTGCATTCTTCTGAAGTGTTTGCTAACTTAAAAAAAGCTGAAGAATTTGGAATAACATCCGATATTTCTCAATTTGATTTTGCAAAAGTTGCAGAGAAAAAAGATAAAACAATTGAAAAAATTAGAAAATCATTGGAACTTGCAGTTAAAAATTCGGGCATTCAAACTGTTTACACAGAAGCTTGTATAAAAGATAAAAATACGATTAAAACAGAAGAAAAAGAATACACTGTAGGTCAAATAATTTTGGCTGCCGGTTCTAAACCAAAAGAGATAAAGGGCTTAGAATTTGACCATAAATTCATTCTGTCTTCAGATGATGTTTTGAACCTTACAGCTTTACCAAAATCTGTTTTGATAGTTGGTTCTGGTGCTATTGGAACAGAGTGGGCAAGAATTTTTTCAAATTTTGGTACAGAAGTTACAATTGTAGAACTTGCAGAAAAATTGATACCACCAGCGGATATTGAGGTTTCTAAA
>CABQIM010000053.1 GCA_902464375.1 uncultured bacterium
ATATTATCTTATTAATAATAAAGAAAATGAAACTTTTTTATTGTATAATCAGCGTAAGAAAAAGATTATTGGAGAGATATTTTTATGGCAAAAACAATATTAACTGGTGACAGACCAACAGGCAGATTACATTTAGGACACTACGTAGGGTCTTTAAAACGCAGGGTTGAACTTCAAAATTCCGGTGATTATGAAAATATCTTTATTATGATTGCAGACGCTCAGGCTTTGACCGACAACTTTGATAATCCGGAAAAAGTTAGACAAAACATATTGGAGGTTGCTCTTGATTACTTATCAGCAGGTTTAGATCCAAACATTTCCACATTATTCATTCAATCTCAAATAGTTGAACTGACAGAACTAACATTCTATTATATGAACCTTGTTACATTGGCTCGTTTGCAGCTTAATCCAACTGTTAAATCTGAAATCCAAATGAGAGATTTCAAATCAAGCATTCCGGTTGGATTCTTATGTTATCCAATCAGCCAAGCAGCTGATATTACTGCATTTCGTGCTGATACAGTTCCTGTTGGTGAGGATCAACAACCAATGATTGAACAAACAAGAGAAATTGTAAGAAAATTCAATCATATTTATAATACTGATATTTTGGTAGAGCCAAAAGCTTTACTTCCTGATAATCAAGTTTGTATGCGCCTTCCAGGAATCGATGGTAAAGCAAAAATGAGTAAATCTTTAGGCAACTGTATTTACCTTTCTGATACAGCAGAAGATGTTCAAAAGAAAATTATGAGTATGTACACAGACCCAACTCATTTAAAAGTTACAGACCCCGGACATATTGAAGGCAATACAGTATTCACTTATCTTGACGCATTCTGTAAACCTGAACACTTTGAACGTTATTGGAACGACTATGCATCTCTGGATGAAGTTAAAGAACATTATCAAAGAGGTGGTTTGGGTGATGTTAAAGTTAAAAGATTCTTGAATAGCATTGTTAATGAAGAATTAGAGCCAATCAGAGCACGCAGAAAAGAATTCGAAAAAGACATTAATTCTGTATACGAAATCCTTATGTCAGGCAGCTTAAAAGCCAAAGAAGTTGCAGCAGATACCTTGAGCAAAGTTAAACAAGCTATGAAGCTTAATTATTTTGATAATATGGAATTGATAACTAAAAAATAGTAAAAAGCAAAGTTTTATCTTTTAAATGGAAGATTAGGCGTTACAGTTTAATCTTCCATTTTGTATTAATTCTTCGTACTCTTTAGTACCTTTATCGGTTCTTCGAGCTTTATTGAAGGAGGTTACTGCGATAAATGCATCAAAACCGATATCTAGCAATTTAAAAAACATAGGAGTTCCTTTGTTCCCCAAGCAATCCAGCACGCCCAGTCCGGTAAAAACTCCAGCCGTTATTTTATTAATTTTAGAAGACCTTTTTCTTTCAGTCATAATCTCGTCAACAGAGAGAACACCATCACCGTTTTTATCGATATTATGAAAATCTCGTCGCCAAAAACTTTTCTCCAAATCTTTAATCTTTGCCTCTTTTAATGTCATGCCAGCATAATATCTATTGTTAGCATCCGTAATTAAAGGACGTTTTTGGGGTGAATTGGATAAACTATTTTGAGAAAAATTAGCAGCATCTACTATCATATTTAAACCTACACTTCTTTATATTTATATAAAGTCATTTTAACTTAAAAAATTGCGCGTTGGATTAAATTTTGTTTACAAATGGGATTATACACCTTAAACTTAACCCTCTTTAATACAAAACCTCTGTAATACTGCCAAAATAAAAATCACAATGAATAAAATATATGCTAAGGCACAAGCTTGGCCTACATCAAAATATTCAAAAGCGTATTTATATGTAGAATAAACTATGACGTTAGTTGAATTGTTTGGCCCGCCTTCTGTCATAACATAAATCAAATCAAATATTTGGAAAGAAGATATTGCAGTTACAAGCGTCACAAAACATATTGTAGGCTTCAAGCTCGGTATTGTTATTTGGAAGAATGTTTCCTTAGCTCCGGCTCCATCAATTTTTGCCGCCTCATATACATTCTGATTTATAGTAGAAAAGCCCGTTAAAAATAGAACTACGTTATATCCGATAAGTTTCCATACCGATACAAATATCAAGACCGGCATAGCAAGACGAGTATCAAATAACCATGTTAAATGGGTTTTAAATAAACTATTAACAAGTCCTATGTTAGGATCAAATATCCAAGCCCAAACTATCGCAATTACAACGGCAGGAGTTATAAACGGTAAAAAGTATATTGTTTTAAAGACTTCACGACCTCTAATCTTCGTATTTAAAATAGAAGCAATTAAAAGTGGAATAATGACTGCAAAAAAAGTTGTCGATATAGCATACACAAATGTATTGATTAGTATTTGCAAAAATTCTCCATCACTTAATATACTCTTGTAATTACTTAACCCGACAAATTTAATCTCATTCAATAAGTCCCAATCCATAAAACTGAGCGTAAAAGAACAGATTATTGGAATTATAATGAATATAAAAGTTCCGATTAGCGCAGGTAAAACAAAAAGAAAACCTGACTGCGTATGAAGTTTATTAATAAAAATAGGACTTTTAAGAGTTTTCATGCTACTATTATATGGGTAAATAAATTGTGTTTGCAAGCACAATTATGTGATTAATGGAGGAGTTATGCTAAAAGAATCAGCTTTTGGAAAAAATGATATAAGAGGAATTTATGGGGATGATGTAACGGAAGAATTATTCTATTACACTGGACGCGGTTTTGTTCAATTTTTGGTAAAAGAAACAAAAAAGCTTCCATCAGAAATTTGGATTAGTGTTTGCAGAGATGCGAGATTGCACTCACCATCGCTTTCAAAATCTTTAATAGAAGGTATTCGCTCTTGCGGCGCTAATGTTGTAGATATGGGATTGGCTCCTACACCTTTGGGTTATTATTCAGAAGTTGTCGGACTTCCGCCTTACATTACAAAATACATGCCGGTTACAGGCGCTATGATTATTACAGCAAGTCATAATCCAAGCCAATACAATGGTATGAAAATGACTTACGCTAAACAATCATTAAATGAAGAACAAATCAAAATTGTTAAAGAATTGACTCTTGAAGAATATCGCTTGAGCATTCCTCCGGTACCTTTTGGAATTCTAAACGAATACGATTTAATTCCTGATTATATAGAAGAAATGACTAAGAAATTTGGTAAAATCGGTGAAGGAATTAAAGTTGTTGTTGATAGTGCTAATGCAACCGGCGGTGTTGTTGCTCCTAAATTATACAGAGCTTTAGGTTGTGAAGTTGTTGAACTATACTCTATGCCGGATGGAAGATTCCCACATCACCATCCAAACCCAAGTGATGAAAAAACATTAAATGATATCAAAAAAGCAGTTGTTGCAAATAAGGCTGATTTAGGTATTGCTTTTGACGGTGACAGCGATAGAATTGGTGTAATTGATTCTGACGGTAATTCAATGACAGGTGACAAGTTGCTTCTAATTTATGCAGAAGATGTTATCAAAGAATACAATGAAAAGGGAATTAAACCGGTTATCGTATCAGAAGTTAAGTGCTCACAAGTACTTTATGACACAATTAATGCAACCGGTGGTGTCGCAGTTATGTGCAAAACCGGTCATGGCTATATCAAATCAAAAATGAGAGAAACAGGTGCTGTTCTAGCCGGCGAAATGAGTGGTCATACATTCTTTAAAGACAAATATTATGGATTTGATGATGCAATTTATGCCGGATGTAGAATTATTGAAATCGTTGCAAGAAAGAAAAAAGAAAATCCTAATTTCAAAATTACCGATATGTTGGCACCATTTGCTTCAATGTATTCTTCTAGCGAAGTTCGTCTTCCTTGCCCTAATTCATTAAAAGCCGGTACTTTAGAAGAATTTCAAAAAGTTATTGCTGAAAATCCTGATTTCTTTGGCACAAATATCAAGGACATTATTACACTTGATGGTATGAGAATCGTGTTTGAAAAAGGCTTTGCATTAATAAGACAAAGTAACACAGAACCTGTTTTCACTTTGCGATTTGAAGCTGATAGCAAAGAAAATGCTCAAAAGTATGAAGATTTGATGGTAAACAAACTTCTTGATATTATCAAAAATCTTTCAACAGCTACTGTGTAATTATAGTAAATATGGGTATAAATAATTGGGAGTAAATTAGAATGTCTAAAACCTTGATATTAATTGATGGACACGCATTGGCTTATCGTCAATTCTTTGCACTGGAAAGAACCGGCATGAAGAATTCTGATAATCAACCGACTTGGGCTGTGTACGGATTTTTTAAGGCAATATTTGATTTACTCTCAAAAATCCACCCTGATTATATAGCTGTCGCCTTTGACGTTGGTAGACGAACTTTTAGAACTGAAAAATTTGAAGAATATAAAGCCAATAGAGAAGCTATGCCGGACACATTAAGAAGCCAAATCGGTGTGATTTGCGAAGGTCTGAAAGCTTTTGATATACCTATGATTACCAAAGAAGGTTTTGAAGCAGATGATATTATCGGAACAATTTCCAAAATGGCATCAGAAGCCGGCAATACGACTCTTATTCTTACAGGTGATCAAGATAGTTTTCAGCTTATAGACAAGGAAGGTACTGTAAAAGTACTAATTCCGACAAAAGGAGAACTTCTTGAATATGATTGGAATAGAGTTTACGATAAATTAGGAGTTTATCCTAGCCAAATCACTGATTATAAGGGGTTAAGAGGAGATACTTCAGATAACATTCCAGGGATTAAAGGTATTGGCGAAAAAACAGCTCAAAAACTTTTGAACAGATATTCTAATTTAGAAGAAATTTTGGCAGATTGCGAAAATATTCCGGAAAAGGCTGTTAAAAATAAAATCTGTGAAGGTAAAGAAATTGCAGTTCTTTCAAAAGATTTGGCTACAATTATCCGTGATGTAGACATCGATTTTGATATTGATAAAGCGACAGTTGAACTGCCTAAAATTGAAAACGTATCTGAATTTTTAAGAAAGATGCAGTTTTATACTTTTATAAAAAATATTGATAAAATTTTAACATCATTTAATCCAAATGCAGCGGTTGAAGAAAATACAAATTTAAGCCTTTTTGCTAATAATAACCAAAGTGAAAATATTCAACAAAACTTGTTTACACAAGCTATCAAGGAAACTGTTGCGGATATAGATTTTGAATACGAAATTGTTGATGCTGATAATTTAAAAAATGTGTTAGAAACTTTATCAAAACAAGAATTACTAGCTTTCAAATTCTATTCAAAAGATGGTGTAATTACGTCAGCATCAATTTCGGATGGAAAAAGTTATTATTTTAATCAAGAGTTGATTGCGGAGCTTAAACCTATAATTGAAAATCCGGATATAAAGAAAATAGGATATGATTCAAAGTCAGATTATCATTTGCTTTTGAACAATGGCTTCAGTCCTGCTGGTTTAGAATATGATGTATTGCTGGCAAGTTATGTAAAAGACCCTAACCGTAAGCATTCTCTTGAAGCTCAAGGATTGGATTTTTTAAACCATATAATTACGGTTGGCGAGGACGAAAAAGCAGCTTGTGACGAGGCTTACACAATTTTCATGCTTTATGATTATTGGATAAAAAATCTTGATGAGCGTGAGCAAAAGTTAGTAAAAGATATAGAAATGCCGCTAACAATTGTTCTTGCGAAAATGGAACATACCGGTGTTGCAATTGATGTTGAATACTTAAAGGAACTGTCTTCTTACATGACAGAAAAGCTTGCAGAGCTGGAAGACTTGATTTATCAACTTGCAGGGGAACCGTTCAATATCAATTCTCCAAAGCAAGTTGCAGAAGTTTTGTTTGACAAATTGGAATTAAAAACAAAAAAGAAAAAATCACGTTCTACGAGTGCTGAAGTTTTGGAAGAACTTGCACAAGAATATGAAATTTGTGAATATATTTTGCAGCATAGAAAATTTGCAAAACTTAAATCAACTTATACAGATGTACTTCCAACGCTTATTAGCAAACGTGATGGCAGAATACATACTACTTACAATCAAGCACTAACAGTTACAGGTCGACTTTCATCTTCTAATCCAAATTTGCAGAATATTCCGATTAGAACAGAAGAAGGTAATAAAATCCGTTCAGCCTTCTGTGCGATGGATAAAGAAAATTCCTTAATAATGTCAGCTGACTATTCTCAAATTGAATTAAGATTGCTGGCTCATGTGTCTGAGGATGAACATTTGATACATGCGTTCACTTCGGGAGAAGATGTTCACACAATGACTGCTTCTAAAGTATTTGGCGTTAAGCCGGAAGAAGTTACCAAAGAAATGCGTAGACGTGCTAAGGCAGTTAACTTCGGCATAGTTTACGGTCAATCTAAGTATGGTTTAGCTAAAAGTATCGGGATTACTAATGCAGAAGCTCAAGAATTTATTGATAAGTATTTCGAAACATACCCTAGGGTAAAAGAATACATGAATAACGAAGTTGAATTTGTTAACGCACACGGATATGTTGAAACAATCTTTGGACGAAAACGTTACTTGGCTGCAGAATTGATGAGTCCAAATTATCAAATTCGAGAATTTGCGCAAAGAGCAGCCATAAACCAACCTTTGCAAGGAACCGCTGCTGATTTAATCAAGATGGCAATGATTGATGTTCAAAAAGAATTGGAATCAAAAAATCTTAAAACAAAAATGATAATGCAGGTTCACGATGAATTGGTGTTTGAAGTACCAAAAGAGGAGCTTGAAACGGTAAAAGAACTAGTACTAAGATGTATGGAACTTAATCAACCTCTAAAAGTACCTCTTGAAGTCGACATTAATTGCGGCTCAAGCTGGCGTGAAGGAGTTTAATAATAAGTTAGGATTACACTTGTAGCTCCATTTTGATGGGGGAAGAATTTTGTAATCACCATCTTGCAACCCAACCCAATGTCTATGAGAGAACGAAAACGTCAATCTTGTAACTCCACTTCGAGGCGGAGCCCGTAATCTTTATATAATTTGGTAATCCCCACCAAGTAGCCGACAGTTGTGTCTACGTGCGGTGGTAAATATACATTAATCTAGTCGTTCCACTTCGAGGCGGAGCCTGTAGTCTTTATACTCTTTTGTAATCTCCACCAAGAAGCCGACAGTTGTGTCTACGTACGTAGTACCGTGCGTAGCACAAAAAAAATCCTTTCTTGAATTAAGAAAGGATTTGGAATCTTTTTTGTAATTCCTCATGTGTAGAAGGTTAGTGTGTAGGTTGTATGAAAGGTTTGTGTTATGTGTTTTCTCTTTTAATATCCTTGTGTTTATTCAATGCTTACATATATATAAAGTATATTTAGGATATAAAATTGCACCACAAAGTATATATTGTTACAAAAGTTTACAAAGTCTACAAGCCTTTATATTTGAGCGTTTTCGGTTAATTTAAGATCTGATGTTATAAAAAAAAGAAATTTTTATTAAAGTTTTTTCAATTTGTGCCGATATATGGTGTAGAATTATATCTGCATAGGAGAAGCCATGAGCAATTACAATAATTATAGTTATCCAAATTATTTACAAAATCAAAACATAAATACGATTACAGCTCAGGGAACACAGGGTTCTGGAGGAGCTGGAGAAGTTGAGAAACAAGAAGGACAAAATCCGACAAAAAGTGATGTTGTAAGCTATGCAGATTTATCAGAGCTTTTGGTAAAAGAGGGAGAAGAAGCTTTTTTACAAAAGTTGAATGAATTAGAAAGTAGCGGTAAAATTAGTAATTTAAGCGTTGTAGAAAATTCAAATAAAGAAAAAACTGTTACATTTAATATGGGAGAAGAAAAATATGTAATGACGGTTCCACAACAAGAGGTAATGTCTGTTGAAGCAATAAATATTAACCCGTATACATATTCACAAGTAAATTATTCTGCTCAAAAAGTTGATAATGGCAAGTATTCTAATGAAGAAATTTTCGCAATGGGATTTGTATCAAATTCTGTTGTTAATAAGTATTTTGATTGTGTTGATGGCGTTTATAGCTTGAAAGAGAACTTGGTTGTAGAAGATTCTATT
The DNA here is from genome assembly GCA_902464375.1 of uncultured bacterium. GTDB lineage: Bacteria > Cyanobacteriota > Vampirovibrionia > Gastranaerophilales > Gastranaerophilaceae > CAG-196. The sequence continues at coordinate 8,071 of CABQIM010000053.1, forward strand.
TCTATTAATTCAATAGAAGATTTACAAAATTATTTGGGTACTGCTGATTATGATACTTGGTTAGATAATCAAAATTTTTACTCTGGCAATGGATTAGATAGTCGCAACGGTATAATTAATTTGAAAAACTATTTCAGTATGGGAGCTAGCCCTATAAACTTGACGAATGATCCAAGCGGCTTCCAGGATTATACGGAGTTGAATTATAATGACGCACTTGTTATGGTGCTTGCGGATTATGGTTATATAAAGAAAGAAGATATAAACCATACGGATTCAAAGAGTTCTCAAGAAGCGTATGAAAATGCTTGTAAGGCATATTATGCAGATATCGCTAATTCATTAGGAAAAGATGTAAAAGACTTAAAAGATTCTGATATTGTTCGTGATTTGTCAGAAAAATGTCCAAGACTAAAAGATGAATTAGAGGAAATTTATTATAACAAACAGTTAGAAACTCTTATTGGTTTTGATAATTATGATGCTTATAACTTCTCAGAAAGCGGCATTCGTGAGGCTTTAAATCTTGATTACGGTACATCAATATATTGTCCTGATTCTACCATAATCAATTATATGGAGAATTTATCTCCGGATAAAGAAAATAGTAAATTAATGCAGGCTATTTATAAAGCTTCCGGTATTGATATTGCAACTGATGATATAAATACTAAACTTCAAAAAGTTAAAACATTCCTTTGGAATTCTACATCCGCATCTTCTCAAGATTCTTGGGAAAATGTATCCGGAGAAAAATATAATGTTGGTGGCAGTTGGCAACAATTACTAGATTTTCTTGTTACAAATAACTATCTAAGTGATCAGGCAACTTATACAGAAGATGAAATTAACCATATATTTACATCCGCACCAAATGCATATTATGACGCAGGAACCGATGATGATGGAAATAAATTATATAAATTAAAACGCGGCAATAGAGTATATTATGATTATAACTACATGCCATCAGCACAGGCTGAAGCATTGGGATATGCAACAGTTACAAATGCAGAAGAATTTGTGAATGCCCTACAAAGTGGTAAAACTATAGTATTAAAAAATGATATAGATATGAGCTCTGTAGAAGGTTACTTATCAATTGGAACAACTGATAAGCAATACCCTGGCAGAATATTCGGTAATGATCATAAAATAAACAACTTTAACGGTGAAATTAATGCCAAAGATAACCAACGTCTAGGCGTTGAATTAGCAGCTAATATTGATAAATCAAATGTTATCAATTATCCAATTGGCAATTATGACGAAGTTGTTGGAAATATAATTTTAGACAATTACGTAAATAATAGAGTTTCAAATTCTAATACTAAAACGGACGATACCAGCGATATAAAATCTGAAAATAGCGGATATGATTTCATTATTGATGATAATGGTCAGAAAGTTACTGTAACAGAAGGTAATTGGCTGGATATAGTAAAATCTAATGATAAATACAAACTTTCTGATTCTGAAAGACAAGAATTAGTACAAAAAGCTTTTGATAAACTTTGGGATGAAAGTTTTGATTTCACAACTCAATTTAGTAACCCTGATACGCCATGGTACAAAATCATTGTAAGTGCTATGGGAGGAACGAATATTAAGGTTAATACCGATATTCAAGGTGCATCATCATTAGAATTTACTCTTGATGGTGACACTTACAGAGTATCTATGAGAAATAAATATTTCAACAATGAAGATAGAGCAATTCTTACTGCAGAACAAGTACAAAAACTTAAAGAACAATATAATTTGGATGATAATGATATTAATGAAATATTTGGTGTTTACAAGTCAAAGAATGATGAAGTACTGGAATATTATATGAATACATCATTAAAAAAATCTGAAATAAGAGATATTGTAAAAAAATATGGCGATGAAAATGGTTATATTAAAAATGCTTCATCTTTAAGTGAAGTTAACGACTATGTAAATTACTATATAAAACAATGGACAAGTACTGCAGCTGATACAACTATAAAAGAAAAAATGCAAAAGAAAGCTGAATTATATGGAATGTCAAAAGGCAATGATGGTCTATATTATTTAGATGGCGAAGCATATAGTTGGGATATTTATAGCAATGATTTTTCTAAAGTTGAAAGTCCTGAATCAGAAATTTCTTGGTATGTTTTAGCTGTTAAATATGCTCTTCAAAATAATTATCGCTTCACTGGTCATTCCCCAATGCTTTGGGAAAAAGACGGCGTATATTATGAATATGACAAAGATAGCAAAACATTTAATAAAACAAATAAATATAACTTATAATATTAATGAAAAAAGCAAGGATTTTAAACTAATTTCCTTGCTTTTTACATAAATTATTTTTCTATTCTCAAATGTCTATTAGGTTCTTCTCCAATAGAGCGACTTTGAAGATTATATTGCTCCACCAGTTCATGCTGTAATTTTCTTGTTTGAGCATTTTGAGGAGCTAAATCTACAAGGCTTGCGCCATCAAGAACCTTTTTAATGCCGGATTTTGCTTCATCCAGAGCTTTTTCTGTTTCATCTGTGTATCCGGTTAAGGATTCTACATCCCCTGGTTGAATATCAAGTGCATCTTTTAAGACTTTTTGAATTTGCGCCATTGAGTTTGTTTTTACATAAAAAATTTGAACACGATATTCTTTAGCAGTACTCAAGATTTTTGCGCCACCTTTTGCAAAGTTTTTGTGCGCAATTACAATATCAGCATCTTCTACATTTCTGATAATTTCTACATTCAGATTCAAACGTTCTATAAGTTTTTCAACAATAGTACGAGAAACCGCATATAGATACAACTTTTTAAGAGGTTTTGCCTGTTCAACATATTTTTGTCTGGAGAATGAGAAATTCATCTTATTATCTTCTGCACTTTGAGGAATAACATTATGAGCATCTTTTGCCCCTACATTTACCCCTGCTTCAGCAATAGGTAGAACAACTTTATCAACATCTTTTTGCTCAACTTTTCTGATTTCAGGACGAATTGGCCATCCTCTCAAGATATAATCAACGGCTTCAGATGTATTTCTGTAAACAGCTAAAGTATTTCTATCAAGAATTTCTATTACAATGTCGAATGTCGGCTGCTTTTCTCTTTCCAAAACAGTTTTCTGCGAAGCTCTTCTTTTTGCTTCATCATCGCCTAATGTTACAGATTGAATACCACCAACTAAGTCTGACAGAGTTGGGTTCTTGATTAAACTTTCCAGACAATTACCATGAGCAGTTGCAATCAACATAACACCACGTTCAGCAATTGTTCTTGCGGCTTGTGCTTCCGGCTCTGTTCCGATTTCATCAACTACAATAACTTCCGGAGTATGGTTTTCAACTGCTTCAATCATAATGTCCTTTTGAAATTCCGGTTGCGGAACCTGCATTCTTCTTGCAGAACCTACAGCCGGATGAGGTACATCACCATCACCCGCAATTTCATTTGAAGTATCAACTATTACAACACGTTTTCCAAGTTCATCAGCAACTAAACGAGAGATTTCTCTTAATTTTGTAGTTTTACCAACTCCAGGAGGGCCAAGAAATAAAATACTTTTACCTTGTGTACAGATATCTTTAATACAAGCAATTGTACCGGTAACAACACGACCTATACGACAAGTTAAACCTACAACCTTTCCTTGACGATTTCTTATTGCACTTATTCTGTGCAAAGTTCCAGGAATACCGGAACGGTTGTCATGTGTAAACTCTTGTAAGTGAGAGGTCACAAATGCAATATCCTCATCATTTACAAAATCACAGGCAAGTTTTTCAATTTTGCCGCCGGCATGACGAACTTCCGGAACTCTACCGATATCCAGAACTATTTCGATTACATCATCTAGTTGTTCACACGATAAATTTTCCACAACTTTTCGGGGCATAACTGCTAAGAGTCGTTCGAGGTCATTTTGAAATTGTAAATTACTCATCATTCTTATATTAAATGCCTTTCTGCTTCCGCATTTGGCTGATAACGCTTCGACTTTGCTCTCCTAATTTTATTATAACATATCT
>CABQIM010000054.1 GCA_902464375.1 uncultured bacterium
CTTGTTGATTGTAAAAAATTGTCGAAAAGAATTGTTATCAGAATTAACCGGTTTGAACGAACCTCAAATTGAAGAAATTTCTAAACAAAAAGACAAGTTAGAAACTCAACAAATAGTATTTTTGCTAGAAAGAATTACATATTATATAAAAGAGGTTAAACTTGCATCTAATCAACATTTGTGGTTGGAAGTAGGTATGATTGATTTAGCCAATATGACAGAGAACTCGACTCTTTTAGATTTACAAAATCGAGTTAAGGCTCTTGAAAGTGGCTCTATTTCGGTAGCACCTCAAAGACCACAAATAGTACAAGCAGCACCTCAGCAAGTGGTTCAACAACAAAGACCGGAACCAACACAAGCTGTTACAAGACCGGCACCGGTACCACCGGTAGAGCATGTTGCACAAAAAACAACGGCACCGGAACCTCAACAAGAATTTACACCTCCTCCGGTAAATAAAAAGTCGGATGGTAATGATATGACAAGCTTGTGGGAAGCTTTATTGATGAACATAAAGAGTCCTGCAACAAAGGCTCTTTTACATTTGGCAACACCTGTAAAAATTGCTCCTGATGAAGTTATTATTACGTTTAAGAATGATAAGTTGGTTTCTCAGATTAACGATACTAATAAAAAACAAATGCTAACAGATGCGGCTAATGTAATGTTTAATACGGATGTTAAAGTTATAATAAGACTTCCGATGGCTGGTGATAGTGAAATAACAGCTTCTCAAAAAAAAAACTTAACGATTAATGTACCGACTCCGCCAAAACCTGTTCAAGAAACTCCTAAACCGGCTCCACAAAAAATAGAAGAGGCTAAAAAGGTTGAGAGTAAACCATCTATAAGTAACAATATTCAACAAGTTGTTCCAGAAGAAAGTTCTGATTCTCAAAAAAAGGAAATCAAACGTGACGAAACAGACCAAGAAAAAATGATTCTGGACTTGTTTGACGGCAAGTATATAGAATAATAGCGTTGTTTCTGCAAGCGTCTTACAAAACTCTTTAGAATTCAACCTTTCTTCTTACATCAATTATTTTTTGATTATCTTTATACTCAATAAAAATATCTTTTTCTGCTGTATTAATTTTCATATATTCTATTTCATTTGCGGATTTAAGTAAACAATTAATTATTATAAATTCTTTATTTTTTAATTCTGCAGATTCGGCATAACGTTCCGGCTCAAGTGTTTTAAGATTCCGAAATAATGTCCTGAATTGTTTTCCATTATCAAAAATCTCGGTTATGCTGCTTATAGAAAAATCATCTTCTATCTGGAACATAATATATTTATTATTAATCTTTTCATCGAAAACGATAATATTAGTTTTTATATAACCATCATCTTTAATTGTGCGCTCTAGTTTAGAAATAATTTTTCCTGTCGTTTTATCACGTTCAATAATTTTAGAAATCATATTATCATTTTGTTTTGCAGGATAATACTCTCTAATAAAATCTGAACCATATTCTTTTATACAAATTAAACTTTTCTCTGTATTAAAAATTCGTTCTCCGTTTACCTTAGCTGTAACAAAAGAATATGGTATGTCAAGCTTTTGGGGCAATAGCTGCTGTAAATTTTGAACTCTATTCAAAATGGTTGCTGCATCTTTATCAAATTTAGGTTTAACCAAAATTTGGCTATAACTATAGTCTGTCAACGTTGTTAAACTTGTCAGATTAGTTTTTAAACTAAGAGGATTTGATAAATCTTCATCCGAATTTGCGGGATATTCTTTATTATACATACACTATAGACCTTTTGGATTTTTTCTAAATAACACACTACTTATTTATATTAAAACATATTTTTTGTAAAATTTGCTACTAAAATTATTTTTTTCTATTGTTATTCAAATAATTCTTAACATTATTTGATAACGAAATATTTTGAAGCATCATATTGTACTTTTTTAAATCACCAATATTAGAAGATTCTTCCAATAAATCACGCCTTGTTCCAAATTGCATTTTTTCAGGTTCTTTACCTGATTCATTTTTTGCATCAATTTTCCTAATGACAGAATCTATGTCCGTAGATGTCGATATTCCATATTTTGCAGCAAATTGTTTTACGGAAGCTCCAGGAGTCATACGATAGAGCCAGTTAATGGAGTATTTATCATTTTCAGATAAAGTTGCAACTCCATATTGGTGCGGAGTATACATAATATCCTCCTTATACGGACTGTGATTTAAACCGAGTGCATGTCCAACTTCGTGTAAAATTGTGTGATAAACCTCTATGTCACTATCATACTTTTGATGAATTCTTCCATCTGTGAGTCCGATAGAAACTTCTGCACCATAAAGCCTGCCTTGCGGATCCCAACTAAAATAACAGTGCCCTAAAGCTTGCCTATCAACACGCTTCCAATCGACGTTTATATTAGATTCTAATAAAACACTGGTTATACGAAATCTTAATTTGCCTCCGGTAGCAGCTGACCACATAGAAAAAGCATCCATAACCATTTTTCTATATTTTGCATCTTCTCCGGGTTTTGAATAAAATTTCATCGGGGCAATATAAACGGTCAAATTATTGACCGGCCATCTCATAATATTCCCGTTTTTTATGCTTCCATTGAGATATGTTTTTCGCTGCATAGCTATATCATAGCACATTTTTTTGTTTTTGAGAATTCATTATACTATATATTAGAATAACTCCTTTTTTTATTTTTTTGTAAAGTTTTGTAACGATATTCTCCCCTTATGCGCAATTTCGTGTAAGTAAATTACTTTATATATACAAGAGTAAAAACATGAGGCAAAAGGAGCTTTATTATGGGTATGGATATTGATATTTCTAAATTAGAAGGAAGTCTTAAACTTTATGCTAGATTAGCAGATGGTAACGGCAACGGTAACGAGAAGATTGATACAGAAAAAGAACTTTCTATTTTCAAAGGACATGCACAAACAGCTGTTCAATATGGTGAAGTAAAAGAAGCTGATTACAAAGCAGTATTCGGTTCTGAAATCAAAACACCAGCACCTCAAACAGCACAAGCACCTGTTTCTAATCCTGTTACTTTAACTAAAAAACAAGTTAAAGACCATAAAGCAAGAGTTAAAGATTCTGTAAAAGAAATGGTTAAAAGCGGTGTTGCTCCAAAAGATTTGATGGCTAAATTAGAAAAAGAATATTCAAACTCAGCTGAATATAAACAAATGTTAGACGAAGTTAATTATACCTTGAATTTAGTAAATGGTACTAATTACAATTCTAAAGAAGACGTTGAAAACATCCACAAAAAAGTAAAAGCTCAATTGAAACAAGATGGCAAATGGGATGATTTCCACAAAGATTTGTTAGATTCTTTAGAAGATCAAGCAAAAACAGCTCAAATTAGTAAAGAATTTAAAACTCTTGTTGCTGAATATGAATCTGTAAAAGCAACAATGCAAAAGACAGAAGTTGTAAAACAAAATGGTGATAACTTCAAAGCTTATGTTGATATTGTAAAAGATAAATTAGAAAAAAATAAAACTTGGAAAGAATCATATACTAAACAAGCTTTTGATCAATTAGAAGATTATGCAAAAAAAGATGCTAAACACCTTGTTGAATCAAGATTAGCTAATGAAACAGGAGCTACTACTAAGAAAGGTCTTAGAAAAGAATTACGCGGAATGAATAAAGGCGGGGACGCTTATCAAAACGACGCAATTCAAGACATCAAGACTGATAGAAAAGTTTATGCAAGAAAACATAAAGTAGAAAATAAAGCTAATGCTTTATCAAGCATTACTGCAGATGCTCTAAGAACCGAATTAGGCAAAAGAGGTTATCAATATAACTTTGCAAAGAAAGCCTCTGCTCACAAAATTGGTAATGAAATCTTTGAAAAATTAAATAAATCATATTTACCAACAGTTCGTAAAGAAGATGGAACTTATGATTTGTCAAAACTTTCCGAAGAAATTGCATCTAGAGTTGGTCAAGATTATAAAGTAAATCTATCAAAAGATGATAAAATGTCTGAATTGAAAAACATTCAAAATCATTTAAGATCAATTACAGGTCAAGATTTTACAAATAACGAAACAAAAGTTTTGATTAATATGCTTGGCTTTGATAGAGAACATAAAGATCACACACCAAACATTTTGAAAACAGCAGCTGGTGTTATTGGAGGAGCTGCCGCAGCATTATCTTCAACTTCTAAACTTAACGTTTCTCAAACAGTTGCTATGACTATTGAAGATACACAAGTTGCTCAAGATATTATCAAACAATTAGAAGCAAGCGGTGTACAACCTGGTGTAACTGAATTAGCTGATGGTTCAATCAGTATCACAGTTCTTCAAGAATACATGAGAGACAGTACTATAACAGATATCTTGAAAGGTGCTGGAATCGGAGTTCTAACAAGTGCATTATTCGATGTTGTTATCGGTAATGGTAAAGATGAAAAATCTTGTATGTCAATCTCTGATTATGATATCAACGACCCAACATACACAGATGCTGAAAAATACAAAGAATATGTAGCAAATGTATTCAAAAAGAATCCAGAAAAGGTTGATGCTCTTCATACATTAGTTGATGCTTACAAAGAAAAATTCGGAGATCAATGGCACGCTCATTTCCAACAAGCATTAAGAGATATGGCTGGTGTTGGTTCTAAGCTAAACCCTGAAGAATGCAGAATGATTAAATACAACAAACCTATCGATGATAAACCTGTTAAGCCACCAGTAAACCCTGATGGAACAGTTCAACCACCACAACAAGATACAGTTCCTCCTACAAATCCGGAAAATAATCCAGAAGTTCCAGAAGCAAAAGAAAATTGTCAGGTAGAATACAAAGAAGATATTAAAATGACAGATTCTGCAAAGTTTGAATGGAAGAATATTGTAAAAATGTATTACGGCAATTGTTTGAAAACTCATTCAATTTCTGAAATTACAACTAAAATTAAAAAATACAATAATATTCCAATGAGCTTAAATTACATTCCAGCAGGTATCGTTCTTCCTTATGATTTATTTGGTGATGGCGAATGCACAAGAACAGAAAGACAAGATGTTAAACAAGGTAAAGTTGCACAAGCAAAGAAAGCTAAAAAATTCAATGGTAAACTAGGTGACGCTGGTGTTCAAGCAAGAAATGTTTGCCAAAATAGAGATGGCAGCTATACAGCTACAGAGTGGACAAGACGCCACAAAGATAGAGCCGGTGCTGAACAAGAAGCTAGAGATAATGGCTGGATTAAATAATAAAAATAATATTTAAGCAAATTACCCATGGTTGTTTTTACTCATAATAAAAGTGGCGAATCTTTCAATCCGCCACTTCTCTTTTTTATCCGGCTTATTTAATTGTTAGCCTAATATTTTGTCTAATTCGTCAAGAATACCTTCATTGTTATTACCGCAGTTGCAGTTGTGTTTGAATTTTTCAAGAAGGTCAATAATCTTGTCTAATTTAGCTGTGTAGTCAGGAGCATTATTCAATTTATCAAGGATTTGTTTCAAGATATCATTGTTTTGTTTAATATAACTTGTCTTAGCATCAATTGATTTCAACAAGTCTTCAATGCTATCAAGTTTAGAAGGGTCTATTCCCAATTCCTTGATAAGTTTGCTGTATTTTTCGTAGTTAGCAGCATCGTGTTCTTTCCACATTTGATCAAGTTTATCGTAATCAATACCTGAACCGCCTTGGTTTTGAAGTTTCTTGATTTCAGCCTTCAAGTTTTGAACTTCTTTTAGCAAGTTATCCAAGTAAACTTGAGCAGTCTTTTGGTTAGCAATGATTGTGTTCAATTGAGATTCAATATTACCCAATTTACCCAAGATGTCACCAAATTTAGCATCAAATTTTTGGAAATAAATATCTACTTTAGAAGCTTGAGAGCCAATTGATTTAAGGATTGCATCAACTGTTGCTTGAAGTTTTTTCAATTGAGCTTCAATATTCTTCAATTCATTAGTTACATCAGCGCTACCATTGTTTACTGATTGGTTAAGTTTATTGATAGCATCAAGTAAGTCTTTGTTATTGTTTTTAGAAATGAAGATTTGAAGATCATCTATTTTTGCTTGGATAGTTTGAAGTTCTTCTGTTTGTTTTTGTTCTGTTTCAACATAAGTGTGTTCAAAATCTTTGATAGCTGCAACAAGTTCTGAACGTGACATCTTGATTACATCAGAAAGGTTCATATTCAAGATTTTGAACATTTCTTCAAGTTTTTGGTAATCAATGCTAGAAGAACCGTTAGCTTGGATTTCTTTCAAAGTCTTCATTAATTCGTTGTACTTAGTATCGTCTTGAGCAATTTCTAACAACGCATCTGTATTAGCCTTGATACCGGAAATATTTGAATCCATATTATCAAGTTTAGAGTTCATTTGGTTAAGAATAGAAGTTTGAACTTTACCGTTCTTAAGAATTTGAGCCAACAACTTGCAAGCATCGTTCTTTTCGTTCTTGTAATCTTTAACGAAATTGTTAAAGCTGTCTGTCAATGTCAAAAGGTTCTTATTGATATTTTCTAACAAGTTAATAATCTTGTCAGCAGCAGCCTTAGCATCAATCTTACCATCTTTGATTTCGTTATTGATTTCTTCTAATCTTGTTGTGTTGTTCTTAGTTTGTGAAGTGTTTTCTTTAATTGCTGCAATAATTTCAGCTGCATTCATTTTTTCAATTTCAGCTTGTGTATAACCCAATTTAATCATTACATTGATTAATTCTGTCTTAGACATATTCAATGTGTTAACAACTTTTTCGAAGCCAGCATTGCTATCAAGATTTGCTTTTTCGATTTGGCTGCTGATTGTTTCAAGTTTGCTGATAACAAGTTTGTTGCTTGCAATCAAGCTATCATTTTGAGCAATCATTTGTTTTTGTTGTTCGTTTGTAACCTTGCTTGATTCTTTAATATCCTTAGCGATAGAAATCAATTCAGCTCTATCTTGTTCAGCCTTTTGAAGAGATGTAAGAACTTGACCAAGAAGACCTTTAATATCGCCTAACAAGTTTTGGATTTTGTTCCAAGCTTCTTCTGCAGTAATTTGACCAGCTTCTACTTTTGCTATAAGGTCTTTAAGTAATTTGTTTGCATCTGCTTGTGTTTGACCATTTTGAATTAATTGATCAATAATGATTTGTTGGTTTGTATTATTCTCAACCATATATTCAAACATTTTTTGATAGAATTGCTCTTGGTTTAAATTACCATTTTTAACTTCTTGTAGTAATTGTTGCATAAAAGCGTTCATTTGAGTTAATTGGTTGTTAGTAATTTGTTGTTGTTCTTTCATTTCTTGCAATAGAGCTTGTAATTGTGAAATTACAGAAACGATTGCATCCATATCAACTGTTACTGTTTGAGTAATTGTTTCTTTATCACAAGATGTTAAAGAAGCTGTTGCACCTAACATTCCTAATGCCATTAAAGCAGAAAATGCAGCGCTTTTTAGAATACTTGTTTTACCTTGGAATGCGATATTTGATTTATAAGGTGCTACAAATTCTTTTGCTTCACCTTCCGGTTGTTGAGGAATTTCTTCTTCATTCATCATTTTTAATTCTGTTGCTAATTGAGGATCGCTAGCAACATTATTTAAACCTTGGAAATTTAATGCGTTCATAGCAGCTTGTGGAGTTGCAGTTTCAGTTGGTTCTGTAACAGGTGCTGTTACTTCTGCAGGTTGATTTGTTGCTTCTTCTCCGAATTTAACTTTTTTTAGTAATAAAAGTTCGTTTGAATTGATGTTCATAAAATTTATGCTCCTTTTTCTACATACGTATTTCACACTAATGTACTTGCTTCAAAAAGTGTAAAATTATTTTTTGCTAGTTAGAAAGAAAAATTTTTAGTTTTTTTACAAAACTTAACGAAACCCCAAACTTTGTAAACTCTTTTTTACCTGTTGTCAAAGAATTTATTTGCTTATATAATAGTATGGAATAAATGCAGGTAGAGGCTATGAAAAAAATAATCGTTCAAAAATTTGGCGGCACATCTGTTGCTGATACAGATAAGATTAAAAATGTTGCAAAAGCGGTAATTAGAGAGAGAAATCTGGGACATGATGTTGTAGTTGTTGTTTCAGCTATGGGACATACAACCGATTACCTTGTTAAGATGGCAAAAGAGATTTCAGACACTCCATCTTCCAGAGAAATGGACATGCTCCTTTCAACCGGAGAAGGTGTATCAATTGCGCTTCTTGCTATGGCACTTCAAGCACAAGGTTGTCCTGCTGTAAGTATGAATGCGGTACAAGTCGGAATTATGACAGAAAAAGTGCATTCAAAAGCCAGAATTATAAACATTAAGACTGATAAAATAAAAAGCCATCTTAAAAAAGGTGAAGTTGTTGTTGTAGCCGGATTCCAAGGTGTAACGGAAGATATGGAAATTACAACCCTTGGTCGTGGCGGTTCTGATACATCTGCAGTAGCCTTGGCAGGAGCATTAGATGCTGAAAGATGCGATATTTATACAGATGTTGAAGGTGTATACACAACTGACCCTAGAGTTGTTCCGCATGCTTCCAGATTAGAAGAAATTTCTTACGAAGAAATGTTGGAGCTCGCAAGAGTTGGTGCAAATGTTTTACATCCAAGAGCTGTAGAAACCGCAAAACAATATAATGTACCATTAAGAGTAAGAAGTACATTTAAACTGGATAATTTAGGAACTTTAATTGTAGGAGTTGATGAAATGGAATTACATAAGCCTGTAACCGGTGTTGCATCGGATTTATCTCAATTGAGAGTTGTAGTATGTGATGTAAAAGACAATCCTGGTACTGCAGCAATTCTGTTTAACGGTTTAGCAAAAGAAAATATTTCTGTAGATATGATTATTCAATCTTATGCAAGAAAAGCATTAAAGACAAATGATATTGCTTTCACTATTGATAAAGGTGATTTAACAAAAACAATGGAAATTATGGAAAAAGTTAAAGAACAATTAGGCTATAGCAATGTTTTTGTTGATGATAAGATTGCCAAAATTTCAATTGTTGGTGCCGGCATGATTGACCGTCCGGGGATAGCTGCTACGATGTTTAAAACTCTTGCTGATTTGGGTATAAATATAAAGATGATATCTACAAGTGAAATTAAAATCAGTTGCTTGGTTGCAGAAGATGAAGCGCAAGAAGCAGTAAAAGCTTTACACAGTGTTTTTCATTTAGATTGTGAAGAAGTCGCAGAAGTTAAAGGCGATTTACCTGATGTATAAAAATTGAACAAATTTACACAAAATGTCGTTATATAAATAGAGGTTAGAAATGAAAAAAATATTATCTTTATTAATTTTATTGGCAGGAATTAGCATGCCTGTTTTCGCTGGGGAAAAAGAAGACGCTTTGCAGTTTTTTCATAACTATGTGAATGCTGCAAATACTTACAGCACAACAATTCCATCTATGTATTCTCCAAATGCTAAAATTATAAGACAAGTTATAAAACCGGATGGAACAACACAGGATGTTCAAACAAACACATCTACTTATATTACTCAAATGAAATTAGGGCAAGCAGGAGCAAAAATGCGTCATTATACAAATTCTTACTCTAATGTAACAATTGTTCCTATTGGTAACGGTAAGTATAAGATATCATCATTAAGACAACCTTCCGGTGAAGTTTATAAATTAAAAACTCACATGATTGTACAAAAACAATCAAACGGAAAATGGCTAATTGTAGAAGAGATGATGCAAACAAAAGTTCAAACATTTTTGAAATATGCTAAGAACTAGTAAAAAAGGTGATTAACAAAAAACGGTTTCGTAAATTCTACGAAATCGTTTTTGTTGTTAGTCTAAACTCCCAAAGAAGGAGCGATTTGTATAAAAGTTCTAATTAAATCTGCATCCCATTGAGTACCAGCACCGTCCTTTAGTATTGATAAAGCTTTCTCAATATTCATTCCACGTCTATAAGGTCTATCACTGATTAGTGCGTGATAAGTATCTGCAATAGCTACAATTTTGGCAGCAAGCGGAATGTCACCATTTTTAAGTCCTTCCGGATAACCTTTGCCATCGATTCTTTCATGGTGGTATTTTACAATTGGTATCAAATCTCTTAGCGACGGATTTGGCATAAGAACTTTTTCTGCACCGATTACCGGATGTTGTTTCATGATTACCCACTCTTCGTCAGACAAAGGTCCTTCTTTCTTTAACACCGTTTCCGGAATGCCAATTTTACCTACATCATGAAGAAGCGCACCTAATTTTATGCGCTCAACTTCTTCTTCCGGAAGATTAATAGCTCTTGCTAAAGCTTCTGAAAATTTAGAAACAGATGTTGAGTGACCTTTTGTGTAAGGGTCTTTTGCATCAATCGCACCTGCTAAAGATGTAGCAATTTCAGAGATTCTAGCTCCGGATTTAGCATGATCTGCGTTAAACTTGGAAATCAATTCTTCTTCAAAATTGATACCTTGTTGTGCGTAACGTTTTTCGATAACTTCCGCAAAAGATTTCAGCGCAACATCATCCCAGAAGTTAAAATCAGAAGAACTGATGATAGCTGACATGCCATCTTTGTAACCTTTTGCTTGCGAAATATACATTGCTTGTTCTGCCAGAACCAACAATTTCTCCTTATGGTCAGAGCAATCAGGATAAGTTGAAATTCCGACTGAAACCTTAACAGGTCCGATTTCATCTATAAAACAACAAGATAGTGAATAAGTTACGAATTCTGCTACATATTTAGCTTGTTCTACAGAGGTATTCGGCAAAATCAATGCGATTTCATCTCCGCCATATCTAGCAGCAATATCGCCTTCTCGCATATTTTGACGAACTTTTTCTGCTACAAGCTTAATTACTTCGTCACCTTTTGCATGTCCTAATTCTCTGTTGATTTTAGAGATGTTACAAACATCCATCATTACAATTGATAACTTTTGCTTGTTTATTTGTGCGCGCTGAATTTCCTTAGAAAGAATTTCATGGAAACCTCTATGATTATACAGCAATGTTAAATTATCTGTATTAATCACACCTTCACATTTTTCTTGTAATTCAAAATTGTAAGACATTAACGCTGCAAAATTGGCAATAAGATTGTACATTGCAGCATTTTGTCTTGCATATTTATCTTCTATTATTAGTACACCAAGCGATTTCCCAGCTGCAATTAATGGAATTATAATAACTGCATCATCTTTAAAATAAGCAAGTTTAAGAAAACTTACGTCATCCCGAAAAACAGGTTTTTTACTGTTAAAAGCTTGAATAATTGGATTTGTATCGTCTTTAAGGAAAACTTTTGTTGAATAAAAATTACCTAGCTTATCTTTTAACTTTAGATTTATACAAGTAGATTGTTCTTTATAAAAACCAACTGCCATAAAATTTGAATCAATGCTTTGAGAAATCATCATTCTAATTTTTGAGAAAAGCTCATTTGAATTAGTAATTTGAGAGAACTTAATAAGCTCATCAACAATTGTGCGATGATTTAAAGTTAAACCTTTTTCAAAATTCTTGTTTTGCGGATTGCTCAAAGAATTTGTATTCATGTTAAAAGTTAATGCGTTAACTTTAGACACTAACTGTTCCTGTGAAAATGGCGAGGAAACAGGGGCTTTCTCTGAAATACTGGTTATTTTTTCTGCTAAATTCTTTTCTTTCTTCACACTATCACCTTAAAAATGTAAATAAGATAAAACCGATGAATAAAAAAAATTGCTTAATTATAACAAATTCTTTACAAATCAATTATCCCTTTAATAATTATATTAACATTTTTTTGGGCTTTTTCTACCCTAAATTAATGTTTTTTTACAAATGTTAATTATATTTTAAATTTTTAGAAAACATAATTAAAACTAAAATAGGTCTATTGTAAAACCGATTAATCTTTGTTCTCTCGGTTTACTAAAACCGAGCAAAGCGC
>CABQIM010000055.1 GCA_902464375.1 uncultured bacterium
GTATTCATCTGATACCGTTTTTGTTTTTTGTATTTTTGATAATAGAAATTCTGGAATTTTATTATGCTGACAAAATCAATTCAACATTAAAAAAGACAGGTAAAGGTAGTGTGCTAATTGGGGCGCTTGCAGCAATATTCCCTCAATGTGGATTTTCTGTTATGGCAAGCAGCCTTTATGTTGATAGAATCATTACTCGTGGAACATTGATAGCAGTGTATTTGTCAACTTCTGATGAAACAATTCCAATTTTACTTGCAACACCTTCCAAAGCTTATTTAATAATACCTATTGTCGGACTAAAACTTTTGATTGGTATCGTAATGGGATATTTTATAGATTTTGCACTTCCTCAAAAAGCTCAACCGGCACAAAGTTCAGAACAAAATTTTAACGACCGTATTGAAGAAGGTTGCTGTAAACACGATTTGGAACACGGAAGCAAGCGCGAAATAATAATTCATCCAATTTTACACACAATAAATATTTGGGGATTTATTTTAGCAATAACTCTTGTATTGAATTACTCTTTGACAAACATAACGATAACTGATTTTATAAGCGGTGGTAAACTTTTGCAGCCAATATTTGCAGCATTTATAGGCTTAATTCCTAATTGTGCAATATCAATCGGGCTTACAATGATGTTAATCAAAGGTACAATCACTTTTGGTGCTGTAATTAGCGGGTTGTTAGCTAATGCAGGTTTGGGACTTCTTGTATTACTTAAAAATAATGATTTTAAAGATACTTTAAAAATAATTTTTATACTTTTGTTAATAAGCATTGTATCCGGTTTGGCTATTAATTTGATGTTGGGATAAAATCTAAAACCGCTTGCGAATGCGCGTGAGGTTTGATGAGTTGAAAGTTGAAAGTGGAAAGTTGTTTTAAAGCGCTTAGTAGTTGCAACTATTAGAATGCCGTCATTACGAGGAACGTTAGTGACGAAGTAATCCAGTTTGATAATAATTTATAGATTGTCACGAAAATCATAGATTTTCTCGCAATGACGGCAAACTGGTAAGTGAAAAGTAGCCATGTAGGTCAGCTTTACTAAGCTGACAAAATCTTTAACCTTTTAAAGCAACTTTTTACTTTCAACTTTCAATTTTCCACTCACCTACATACTCCCCAACTGGACTCTCTTTTTCGGCAATGTTTTAATCTCTGAAAAATTCCATAATTTAGAAGTTAGTTTTCTTGAGGTAACTCAGGAAGGGGTAAATGCTAATTGAATTTAGAAGCCATAGAATTCCCCAAAAACAAATAACGGACTTAGGCTTTTGAATCAATAGACCAAACATCTACTCTACCTATCAAAAAGGAGGTTAAAATGACGATTAGAAAACTTACTGTGGCAGCTGCAATTGCCGTTGGAATAGCAACATGTTCATTTAATACGGTAATGGCAGCGTGCCCATGTGACGAGCGTCCTGTTGTTACTCAGGGAGCTTGTCCTATTGAAGAAATTCCGGAAGTTACAGGTGCAGCCTGCCCTTGTGAGGCAATGCCACAACCTGACTGCGGTTGTGGAGCAGCTCCTCAATGTGAACCGGATCCAATTCCTTCATGCGCATTGTGCCCTGGCGTAAAAGATTTGTCACGAGAAGATATGAAACAAGTTTATTCATATCCTAACGCTGTTTACGGGTACAACAATTTTGTAGGTACTGAAAAAGACTCTATCTACACAGCAGAAGGTTTCTCTGTTAATAGAGAAATCAACAAACTTACTGCAGGAACAATGGGTACAACAGTTGCTACTGACGGTTCTGTTACCGGTGCAGCTTCAAACATTCCTTGTTTGAATGATTTGGCAAGACATAACGGAACACCAATTATCAGAGATGAAGCAAAAATGGACGGAAACGGCTGCCCAATTCAAATGGGTACAGCAAACTCTATGCAAGCAATCAAAAAGACATTAGTCCCTTTTGATTTGTCACCATTTAACAACATGACAGGTGCTGCAGCAGGCTTGCAAATGTTCCCTGATGTACCGGATGGGTACTGGGCTTCCTGCGAAATCGATAAACTTGCTACTAATGATATCGTAGTAGGTTATCCGGACAGATTGTTCAAGCCTTCACGCAACATTACACGTGCTGAATTTGCAACTATGTTGGTTAAAGGTTTAGACAAAGATATGTACAATTGTGCACCGGAAAAATTATTCTCAGATGTTCCGACAAACCATTGGGCAAACTCTGCAATTACAGCAGCAGTGCACCAAGATTTGTTAAAAGGATATCCTAATGGCAAATTTGAACCGGCTCACAACGTAACACGTGCCGAAGCTCTTTGTGCTTTATCTAAGGGAGTTAAATGTCCGACAATGGATAAATGCAAAGCACAAGAAATCTTATCTAAATATTGTGACGGTAATACAGTTCCGGAATGGGCTCAAATACCTATAGCAATTGCCTTGGATAAGGGAGCTTTAAACAATTCTCCAAATCCTAATACAATTGCGCCATTCAAAGATGCTTCTCGTGCTGATATAGCAGCAATGTTACAAAATATTCGTGTTGCAGCCGGTATCGATAAGAACCCTGTTACTGCAAACAATGATTGCCCAATTTGTCCTGTTGATAAAAAAGCATTCGTTGAAAACGAAGAAATCGTTAAAATTCCAACATTACAGTTAGAATTTAAGGATCAAGTAACAGCTAAATCTTCTCACGTAGGTCAAAGATTTGCGGCTAAAACATTAGAAGATGTTACAATCAATGGTCAATTATATCCTTGCGGTTCTAAAGTATATGGTAAGGTCGTAGAAGTAATCAGACCTTCCGGTTGTCAAAAGGGTGCTTTAAAACTTGCGTTTACAGAAATTGAACATTGCGGTCAAAAAGCTACATTACCTAGACAGATACTTAATGCAGAAATTAACAAATCTAATACTCCAAATATCGTATCAAGAATTGTTACAGCTCCACTTACTTGGGGTGGTCAAATGTTAGGTATTGTAGGTAGAACTACAGGCGGTATGCTATCTAACTTAGGTAATGCTTTAGAAGACGTTGCTTCTGGTACTGGTATTGCTATAGGTGAAGCTTTTCAAGGTCAATTTATGGCTGCCGGCAGAAGCCTGGGTGACGTAGCTAAAGATACTGTTAAGGCTCCAATTGACTTAACAAGAACAGCAATCTCAGGTACAGTAGGTTTAGCACAAGCAACAGGCGACGAAGTTGGCTACTTGGTTGATGCTAAAGGTTACAAAATCTCATCTATTAACCCGAAAGAACATGTTACAATCGCATTTGGTTGCAGCGGCGAATAGTAAGTTAGTCGTTCGCTCATACGGGGGGAAAGAAGTCGTAGGATATACGGCTTCTTTCTTTTTATAATTGTAAATAATTAATGCCTATTTCTTATAAAATATTCAATCATCACTTGCCCTAAACACTTGAATTTTATTCTATAAATAGAAAGATACCGAGACAGATTTATTCTGTGCTCGGTATGAATTTTTTAACCCCTTTTTAGACAATATGGTGTATTTGTATATCGTTAATAATCAACTTTTTTATTAAACCAAAAAGGGTTTCGGATAATATCCGAAACCCTTTTTGGTTTAAATGGTCGGGATGACACGATTCGAACGTGCGACCCCCTCGTCCCAAGCGAGGTGCGCTACCAAACTGCGCCACATCCCGATATATTCAGTTTTCATTTTTGGTTTGTTAGCGCACCTCCGGTGCTACCTCTCAGAAAACGTGACATTTAGTCACCTTTTCTTCGGCAGAGTCAAACTGCGCCACATCCCGATACATATTAAAATGTCAATCGCTAATGCATGACAATCTTACTTTAAACAAAATTAGAAATCAAGTGTTTATTTACATTTTTTTGTAATTATTGCCCGCAACTTTCATTTTGTGTATAATTACCATGCAATGACACATTCAGTTCAGACAAAAACATCAGCATCCATTTTGGTACAAACTCTTTTGGAGATGGGCGTAGACAGTGTATTTGGCTACCCTGGTGCTTCTGTGTTAAGTATTTATAATGAACTGGCTAACACTCCACAAATTCGTCATTATCTTGCAAGGCATGAACAAGCAGCAATTCATGCGGCAGAAGGTTATGCAAGAACCAGTGGACAAGTCGGAGTTGTGCTCGTAACGTCCGGTCCTGGGTTTACAAACACTTTGACCGGTATTGCTAACGCGTATGCAGATTCTACGCCGCTTGTTGTTTTAGCAGGTGACGTTTCCGGCGTAAATAAACATGGCAAGATTTTTCAAAAAGTTGACATTACAGCACTTTCTAAGTCTATTGCAAAAAATGTTTTTGAAGTGACAAAAAAAGATGATATTGCACAGGTTTTAAAGGAAGCTTTTCAGGAAGCGTCAACCGGAGTTAAAGGCCCTGTTGTAATTGGGCTTCCAAGAAATATTCTTGAAAATGAATATAAGCCGCAAATATTGGAAGCGAGTATTCAAAAAAATGATTGTCACATTGATTATTTAAACGAAATCAAAGAAATTAGCGCTTTATTAAATAATGCGCAGCGTCCGCTTATTCTTGTCGGTGGAGGGTGTATAGATTCTGCTTCTGAAGTCGAAAAACTTGCTTCAATTTTACAAATTCCCGTGATATCAACTCTTATGGGAATTGGAATTTATCCATCGGAAAACAATTTATATTTGGGAATGATAGGTTTGAATGGTGTTGAAGTTGCAAACGAAGCCTTGAGTCAATGCGATTTATTAATCGCGCTAGGAGTTGCTTTTTCGGACAGGACAACTTGTAAGAAAAATGATTTTGCGAAAAACTGCAAGGTTGTTTCCATAAATTTGGGAGATAAGCATTCAAAATTCCAACTGGAAATCACTGCGGATGTTAAAGAGTTTTTAGCTCAATGTATTGAAAAGCAAGATTTATTTGCTCCTCAAGAAAAATGGAGAATGGAAGCGGATTTTCTTAAGTGCGAAGATGAAGAATTTTTAATGCCGGAAGAAAATTACACTCGTTTGCATTCATCGTATGTACTGGAAACACTTTCAGAATTCACAAGATACTACGAACCTATTGTAGTAACTGATGTGGGGCAGCATCAAATGTTAACGGCGCAGTTTTTCCATTTTAATAAGCCAAGAAAATTTATAACATCAGGCGGACTGGGAACTATGGGTTTTGGGCTTCCGGCTGCAATAGGTGCGCATATTGCAAACTCAAATACGCTTGTTCTTAATATAACAGGAGATGGTTCTTTTCAGATGAATTTGCAAGAACTTGCAACTTGTCGAGAACATCATATTCCGGTAAAGATTATTATTATGAATAACGGTTACTTGGGAATGGTTCGTCAAATGCAAGAAAAGCTTTACAATCATAGATATCAGGTAGAAATGACAAATCCTGATTTTACAAAGATTGCAGAAGCGTACGATTTATTTGCAATAAGAGTTAATACCAAGGAAGAGTTAATTCCGGCTTTAGAAAAAGCAATTAAGCACGATGGAACTGCAATTGTTGATATTGCGATTGATTCTTTTGAAAATATTTAATACACAATGGACACGTTGAGGTGTAAAACGTAAGGGGTAAAAGTGGGGGTAAAAAATGCCAAGGTTGCCGGAATATTTGAAACGTCCGATTATTGATACGGAAAAAACAAAGACAGTCAGAAAGATTCTTAAATCAAAATGTTTGAATACTGTTTGCGAAGGTGCAAGATGTCCGAATAAAAGTGAATGTTATTCTGCAAACACTGCAACATTCTTGATTATGGGGCAAGTGTGCACAAGAAATTGCCGTTACTGCAATATTTCAACAGAAAGACCACAACCGTTAGATTTAGAAGAACCCAAACATGTAGCGGAAGCAATCAAAGAGCTCGGACTGAAATTTGCTGTTATAACCTCTGTTACTCGTGATGATTTACCCGATGGTGGTGCAGAACATTTCAAAAACTGTATTGAAGAAATTAGAAAAATTTGTGACGCAAAAATAGAAATTCTTACACCGGATTTTCGCTCTAAAGCAGATGCTTCAAAACCTCTGTACACATCTTTAGATACAATAATTTCAGCCAAGCCTGATGTATTTAATCACAATATAGAAACTGTGCGTTCTGTTTTCAAGACTGCAAGACCGCAAGGCGATTATGATAGGTCATTAGAAGTTTTGAGATACGTTAAAGCAAATTCTGATATTACTACGAAATCCGGATTGATGGTCGGTTTAGGAGAAACAATTGATGAAATAGAAGCAACTTTTGCTGATTTAAAAAATGTAGGTGTTGATATTCTAACCGTTGGACAGTATATTCAACCATCAAAACAACATTTGCCAGTTGATAAATATTATACTCTAGAGGAGTTTGAAAATTTGAAAGTTCTTGCACGTAAAATTGGGTTCAAAAATTTCCAAATTGGTCCACTTGTCAGAAGTTCATACCACGCAAAAGGGTGTTATGAAGGGCGAGAAATCGATAGTTAAAAGGAGTTGATACAATCTGCAAATTTTAATTATAAAAACGGCGGCTTCGAGAAGCCGCCGTTTTTTCTTTTAGTAGTACACTATATACTTTTGAACTTAACCAAATCTTGTTTTCTCATTCTAATATTTTCAGGTGTGATTTCAACAAGTTCGTCATCTCCGATGTATTCCAAGCAGTCTTCCAAGGATAATTCTTTGTGTGCTTGAAGAGTTACCATAACATCAGCAGTTGCACTTCTCATATTGGTTAATTTTTTAGTTTTACAGATATTAACTACGATATCTTGAGGTCTGTTGCCTTCGCCAATAATCATTCCTCTGTATACCTTAGTTTTTGGTGTTACGAAGAAAACACCTCTGTCTTCAAATTGTGCCAAAGCGTAAGGAATTGCTTCGCCTTGTTCGTGAGCCAAGATAGAGCCGCTTCTTTGTTTTGGAATATCGCCCGCATAAGGTTTGTATTCATCAAAGGTATGGTACATAATACCTTCACCACGAGTTAGGCGGATGAATTCTGTTCTGAAACCAATCAAACCTCTTGCAGGGATTGAGAATTTCATATTTGTTCTGCCATTAGCATTTTGCATTTCTGTCATTGTAGCTTTTCTGCCGGAAAGTCTATCAATACAAGCACCTGCATATTCTTCCGGAACGTCAACAAGAAGATTTTCAAATGGTTCTTGTAAATTTTCGCCTTCACCTTTATAAATTACTTCCGGTTTAGAAACTTGAAATTCGTAACCTTCTCTTCTCATTGTTTCAATAAGAATACCTAAGTGAAGTTCACCTCTACCGCTAACCTTAAAGCAATCTGTAGAATCAGTATCTTCAACTCTCAAGCTTACGTTCTTTTCTAATTCATCATAAAGTCTTTTTCTCAATTGTCTTGAAGTTACAAACTTGCCTTCTTGACCTGCAAATGGGCTATCGTTTACAGAAAAATTCATTTGCAAAGTAGGTTCATCAACATGGATAAGTGGAAGCGGATTGATATTATTAGGGTCACATAATGTTTCGCCGATATGAATATCAGAGAAACCTGCAATGCCAACAATATCGCCTGCTTCTGATTCGTTAATTTCTACTCTGCCTAAATCTTTGAACCCGAATAATTTAGTAATCTTACCACGTTCAACGCTTCCGTCAGCCTTAACCCAAGCCACTTGATCTTGAGAATGTACTCGACCGTTAGCGACACGACCGATAACAATTCTACCAACATATTCGTTGTAATCCAAAGTTGTAGCTCTGAATTGGAAAGGTTTTTCAGCATCGCCTGTAGGTGGCTGAATGTTTTCCAAAATGCAATCAAGAAGTGGAACCATATCTTTTCTTTCATCATCAAGATGTTTGATAGCAAATCCGTTCAAGCTGCTTGCGTATATGTAAGGGAAGTCAATTAAGTCTTCTCTGTCTGTTAGTTCTGTGAACAAATCAAAAACTTTGTCCAAAGTTCCGTCCGGATCACCAGCCGGCTTATCAATTTTATTGATTACTACAATAATCTTAATACCAAGTTCCAAAGCTTTTGATAAAACAAATCTTGTTTGAGGCATAGGACCTTCTGCTGCGTCAACAATAAGTAATGCACCGTCAACCATACCTAATACACGTTCAACTTCGCCGCCGAAATCCGCGTGACCTGGGGTATCTACAACATTGATTTTTGTTCCTTTGTATTCAATTGAAATGTTTTTAGAAAGAATTGTAATTCCTCTTTCTCTTTCCAAATCGTTGCTATCAAGAACTCTTTCTTGAACTTGTTGGTTTTCTCTAAAAGCACCGCTTTGTTTTAGCATGCAGTCAACCAAAGTAGTTTTGCCATGGTCAACGTGGGCAATAATAGCGATGTTACGTATGTTCTTATTTGTCATATTTCCATTCCCTATTTCTATAAATTGTTAGTTTTTCGTCTAGTGTTATTTTTACACTTATATTTTATATTATCAAGTTCAAAAAACAAGTGTTTTATGCTTAGTTAGTAGGTCAGGCATTGCCTGACAAAAATACAACCATTAATCAAAACATTAATTTTTTGTTTATTTTTTAAGGTTTTCTTGAAAACAGTGTTTTAATAATAATGTGGTTGAAATAGGTTTAAAAAATCAAAATTTTTAAAAACTACTCAACTCCTAAACTTACAATTAAAATAAGGAGATATAAATTATGGCAAAAACAATTGGTATTGACTTAGGTACAACAAACTCAGTTGTAGCAGTTATGGAAGGTGGTAAACCCACCGTTATAGCAAACGCAGAAGGTATGAGAACAACTCCTTCTATCGTTGGTTTTTCTAAAACAGGTGAAAGATTGGTTGGTCAACTTGCAAAACGTCAAGCTATCTTGAATCCGGATAAAACAATCGCATCAATTAAACGTCACATGGGCGAAGATTATAAAAAGAATATTGATGGAAAAGATTACACTCCACAAGAAATTTCTGCAATGATTTTGAGAAAATTGGCAGATGATGCTAGCGCATACTTGGGTGAAAAAGTTACTTCAGCTGTAATTACAGTTCCTGCTTACTTTAATGATGCTCAAAGACAAGCAACAAAAGACGCAGGTAAAATCGCAGGCTTGGATGTTTTACGTATCGTAAACGAACCTACAGCAGCTGCTCTTGCATATGGTCTTGAAAAAGATAAATCTGAAAAAGTTCTAGTATTCGACTTAGGTGGTGGTACATTCGATGTATCTATCCTTGAAATTGGTGACGGTGTTCACGAAGTTCTTTCTACATCAGGTGATACTCACTTAGGTGGTGATGACTTTGATAAGAAAATCATAGATTGGATTTGTGAAGAATTCAAAAAACAAGAAGGCATGGATTTAACTAATGATAAGCAAGCTATGCAACGTATTAAAGAAGCTGCAGAAAAAGCTAAATGTGAATTATCATCAGTTGTTGAAACTACTATCAACTTGCCTTACATCACAGCTGATGCAAACGGTCCTAAGCACTTAGAATTAACTCTTACAAGAGCTAAATTCGAAGACCTTTCTCACGATTTGTTAGAAAGATGTAAGAAACCGGTTGAACAAGCTCTTAAAGATGCCGGCTTAAGCAAGAATGAAGTTGATGAAGTTGTTCTAGTTGGTGGTTCTACTCGTATTCCTGCTGTTCAACAATTGGTAAAAGAATACACAGGTAAAGAACCTAACCAATCAGTTAACCCGGATGAAGTTGTTGCAGTTGGTGCTGCTATCCAAGCTGGTGTTCTAGCTGGTGAAGTTAAAGATATCGTTCTTCTTGATGTAACTCCATTGACATTAGGTATCGAAACTTTAGGTGGTGTTATGACAGCTCTTGTTCCTCGTAACACTACAATTCCGGTAAGTAAGTCACAAGTATTCTCAACTGCCGAAAATAATCAAACAGCTGTTGATATCAACGTACTTCAAGGTGAAAGACCAATGGCTTCTGATAACAAATCTTTAGGTATGTTCAGACTTGAAGGTATTGCTCCTGCAATGCGTGGTGTTCCTCAAATCGAAGTTACTTTTGATATTGATGCTAACGGTATTGTAAATGTTTCAGCTAAGGATAAAGCTACTAACAAAGAACAAAAGATTACAATCACAAACTCTTCTAACTTGTCAGAACAAGATATCGATAAGATGGTTAAAGAAGCTGAAGCTAACGCATCAGAAGATAAGAAGAAAAAAGAAGAAGCTGAAATCAAAAATAATGCTAATTCTTTAATCACATCTTCTGAAAGAATCGTTAAGGATTTCGAAGGTAAAATCTCTGATGAAGACGTTAAGAAATTAACTGAACACAGAGAAGCTCTTCAAAAAGCATTAGATGAAAATAAACCTTCTGATGAGTTGAAGAAATTGTCAGAAGAATTGCAACAAACTATGTTTGCAATTTCTCAAAAAGCTTATGAAGCTGTTCAAAAAGAAGGCGGAGCTGCTAACAGTGAAGCTAACTCAGCAGGTAGCGAAAATGCTTCTTCTGACAAAAAAGATGACGATGTAATCGATGCTGAATTCACAAAAGAATAGCCATACTTTTTCTGTAGAAAAAGTAGGCAAAAAGACTTTTCACATTAAGTCGGCTACTCGGTAAAATCTACAAGATTATATTAAAACTACTAGTTTCGCCTCAAAGTGGGACTAGTAGTTTTGTGTTATACAGGTAGATAAAGAACAAGTTGAAAGTTGAAAATTGTTTAAAAATGGTTAGTAGTTATAACGACAAGTATGGCGCGTTCCCTCTCCTCGGGGGAGGTATAGACACTTCTAAAACTTAATTCTCGCCCGCAACATCCATTGAGCAGGAGAGATGTCACGTTAGTGACAGAGAGGGAAGGGTGGGGGCTAATTAAAAAATTTAAAGGTGCATAAGATGCACTTTTAACTTCCTACCATCTATCCAACCAACTCGGAAGTACAATTTGGACATCTTGTTGCGTGTATTGGGATACAAGAGCAGCAATACGGACATTCCTTTGTTGTAACTTCTTTTTCTGTTTCTTCTTTTTTGCAAACAGAATCTTTGAGTGCATTTATAGATTTAATTAGAAGAAATACAGCACAAGCAACAATTAAAAAACTGATAACGTTATTTATAAACATTCCATAGTTAATAGTGACGGCACCGGCAGCTTTCGCAGCATCCAAAGATGGATATTGGTTTTCGTAAGGATAAATCTGCAAATATAGGTTTGAAAAATCCACTTTTCCTAAAATTAAACCAATTGGCGGCATGATGATATCTTTAACTAAAGAATCTACGATTTTGCCAAAAGAAGCACCAATAATAATACCGACAGCCATGTCAAGAACATTACCTCTCAGAATAAATTCTTTTAATTCGTTGCCAAGATTTTTGAACATATAAACTCTTTCGATTTGTACCTAAAATCTAATATACAATAAATACAAACCAAAAGTAATTCCCCTATTTATCCACCAACCAACAGATACAAGTCGAGTTCAATAACAAACATTGAACTCGACGTATTAATATTATTTGTACACATACCACTTTTCTTACGATTTTTGATATTCAGTCTGCATACTTTTCCAATTGTTTAAATCGTTTAAAGCAAATTGCATCATTTGTTTAAACTCAGTTTTTTGCTGCCAATACGTTTTTAAATCATCACTAATATCATCACATGCAAGCATCCTGTCAATATAACTTATTGCAAGTTCTTTTTCTTCTATAGTAGATGTCCTATCTGGAACATTTTTATCCAACTCAGCTTTTACATCCATAAATTTTTCAGAATTTTTATT
>CABQIM010000056.1 GCA_902464375.1 uncultured bacterium
ATCATAAATATAAGAATGAAGCCCCCGCATTTGCGGGGGCTTCATCACTATCTAAGAAAAACTTTACTAGATTAAATTCAAAGCTATACTAGGCACTTGGTTTGCTGTTGATAGCAATGTTGCTGTTGATTGTTGTAGAATCTGGTATTTGATGTAATTAGAAGATTCTGTTGCAACGTCAGCATCCTTAATAGACGAATTAGCTGATACAATGTTTTGTTTTTGTACACTTATCGCATCAACAGCTGATTCTACACGGTTCATGTAAGCACCGATTAACGCTGTTCTATCTGAAATGTTTTTGATAGCTGAGTCAACAAATTGTAAAAATTCACGAGCGGTAGAATCGTTTGTGTAAACAGCATCACAAATAGCTGTGATACAGTTGAATACACCGTTTTTAGGGACTTTAGTACCATATTGATCATATGTATTATCTTTTATGCCATTTTTAGTAAAATCATAAACAGTTCCGTCATCCAGTTCAACTTTTTCGCCCATAATTCTAGCGTAAAGTGCCGGTGTTGAGAATTTTTTAGAATCAATATACTCTTTACCACCTTTATTAACTTTAGCTTTATCATATGATTCACCCTCTTTTATAAACCATTTGTTGCCATCTAATGTGCCAAATAATGCGCTACATTTAGCTGATGCAAATAATGATTTTTCAAGGTTAATGATGTTTGGTTTACCGGAATTGTTACTTACCTGCAAGTTTACTCCGGAACCGCTTTTATATGCGTTACTAGTACCATCCAATAACTGAATACCGTTGAAATCGATTACGTCACAAAGACGGTTGATTTCTTGCATTCTTTGTTGAACTTCTGTTCTGATAGCGTTCAATGAAGATGTACCGTATGTACCGTTGGCAGCTTGTTCTGTCAAATCTCTTACACGTTGAAGGTAATCAGAAACGATATCCAAAACACCTTCTGCTGTGTCTAATAGTGTTAAACCCATTGTTGCGTTACTTTCAGCTACGTCGTAACCTGAAATTTGCGCTTCCATTAATGTTGATACTGCTGAACCTGCAGCATCATCTTTACCGGAGTTAATTTTATAACCGGTTGATAATCTTTCCATTGCTGTGTTCATACCGCTTGTTGCGTTAGACAAGTTCCTTTGTGCGGTCAATGACGCAATGTTTGTGTTGATAGTGATTGAAGCCATAATGTGATCTCCTTTTCTTAAATTTTCATCCTTGATTACAGCACAAGTTATGCCGAAATATGGCTATACCTATGCTATAGCTGTTCGGGGTATTTCTATTCCTTCACACTATCATAATATATGCTGTTGGTCTTTTTTTGAATTCTAAATAAGTTAGAACTTTCTATAACTTTAGGTAGAAAATTTTGTCCGGATTGAATTCTATTTGTAATCTATTATAATCCTTTGATGTGATTCAATGGCCAGAATAAGAATACTGCTCTTCCTATAAAACGTTCTTTAGGTAATGTTCCCCAAAAACGGCTATCCATTGAATTTCCTCTGTTGTCACCCATCATGAAATATTGACCTTCAGGTATAATTAAAGGACCACAATACATGTCAGATTTACATTTATGAAAATCATATTCGCTCATGATGTAATCTTCTTGGAGCGGTTTATCGTTGATGTAAACCTTGTATGCGCCATTTGTACCTTGCTTAATTTCCAGTTTTTCCCCAGGAAGTCCTACTACTCTTTTTATATATGCAATATCCTTACAGAAAAATCCTGTAAGTCTGCTAAATACAGCCCAAGGAGTAGATTTAAGCTTAACGAATGGCGGATAAAATATCATGATATCACCACGTTTAGGTGTGTTTTCAAATCCTTGATGTTTGAACAGATTAGGGAATTTTGTAAGCTTTTCTACAACAATTCTGTCGCCTTCAACTAATGTTGGGCGCATAGAACCGGATGGAATCCATCTTAATTCTGCAACAAAAAATCTGATTAATATTACAGCGACTACTACAAAAACGATTGTATCAATTGTTTCTTTTAAATTTGCTTTAAATTTTTCTTTATCTATCATAACCCTATGATTAAATCCTCTAATCCTTTTTTATAACTGTTATCAGGCAAATTGCCGATATCTCTCCTTATCTTCTTTTGATAATTATCTATTAAAATCAATGTTTTTTCAATACCCAAAAAATCTTTTGGTGTATAAATTTTGTTCTTTTTGTCTGCAAGTGACGATTCTTTTTCTAAATCATTTTTTAGCTGAAAATAAATCCCAAAATTAAGCGCAAACTGTTTGGCATTTTTTATATCAATACCTTCTGAAATAGCACAGCTTTCTAAAATTGCTTCAAAAAGTTTAGCAGTTTTTCCGATGCAGATATTTATGTAATTATCAAGCTCAGGCTCGTTTCCACGCAAAAAATACTGTTCAATTTCTGATTTACACATAGCTTGTGTGCATTCCAAAAATATATCTAAGATTCGAGTGTTGTTTATTGAAAGCAGTTTTTTTATCGCAACACTTAATAAAAAATCACCGGATAAAATTGAAATGTTTTTAGAATACTTCGTTCCGATTGTTGTTTCACCACGTCTTGTTTCTGCATTATCAATTATGTCATCTTGAAGCAATGATGCGTTGTGAATAATTTCTCCTGCTGAAATTATCTTAATACTATTTGCTGAAATCTTTGTATTGAAAGCTTTTAGATACAAAAGTGATATTTTTGAACGAATTTGTTTCGACGATGATGTTAAAAATTTTTGTAAAGCTTTCCCGAGCTCGTTTTTAAATAAGTCAATATTATTCAACTCCGAATTAACGAGATTAAGCTCCTCAGATATAAGTGATGAAACATTTTGCATAACGGTATGATAACATGAATGATATGGTATTTGAATTGATAATATAGATTATAATTCTTTTTTACATAATGTAAAATTTAGTAACTAAGCTAGTGACAAACGCATACTGTTATTATAAAATTGACTTAGATAACGGGGAAGGAGTTTTTTAACGTGGATAATAAGAAGATAGTTACGGTTAATCCGATTCAAAGTACTTTATCTAGAGATGATGATGCTTTTACAGCCCTTTCTACATCTGCTCTACTGGCAAAAAGTGCTGTTCCATATTCACATAGAAGAATTGCAGATAACTATGTAATTATCAAAAAAGTTTATCGTTTCCAAGCCGTTCAAGCTCGTATTACTAACGCTGAAATTCAACTATTGAAGAAATATGATTTTAATACATTGGAGTATTCTACAATAAAACAAGTAAATGAAGAGTTGTCTTATTTGAAAAAATGGTCTACTTCAAATAATGAATTATTAAGAAAAGATGCAGATAATTTGCTACAAATAAGATGTAAAGAGTTGAAATATATTGTTGCAAGCAGATATTCAACTGTTACAAACGAGATTTATAACGGATATAAGGCTTTAGAAAAGTATTTTGAAGAAATTTCTAAATTTTATTCACCGGTTTGTTAATTATGTATGTTGCTTAAAAAATACCCCTAATTAGTGATTTTTATATATTCTTGATTACCACGAAATTCCTTATAGTTTCAAGTAAGACTATGAACTCGAAGCCCAAATTTTATCGCAAAGGTGCTCTACTGGTGCTTTTACGTCTAGTCATTGCGAGCGGGAGCGAAGCAATCCAGTCATTAGGCTTAAAATAAGGTGTTAAGTCTGAATGTTAATTAAATTATCACGTCTTCGTTAACAGCTGCGACCTCCCTAACTAGGGCGGCGAATTCCTTCCCTTGTTAGGAAGGTTAGGATGGGTGTCATCAATTAAATTTATTAATTAATTCAATTCAAATAGAACGTCACATTTTATACAAATGTGATGAACCCAATAAAGACGTAGCATTTTAGGGGGTAAAAACAAGAAAATTTAATATATTTATGTAAATTTTTGTAACAATTTGAAGCCAAAATCTAAAGTTTTACGGAATTGTGCCGATATATAAAAAGTTACGTCACATTTTGTATAAAATGTGACGTTGCAAAACTTCTATAATTCTCTCGTGGAGCTTGTTATAGCAAATTCAAGATGTAAGACTTAAAAAATAAAGAATGGAATGTTTATGGCACTCACAATCTCACAAAAAATCGACGCTTATGCACAAGCAAATTTGAAAGCTTTAAAGCAAAAAGAAGCAAAAATCGGACGCAAGATGACCAAGTTTGATATTGCTCAACATATGCTTCAAAATGGCAAATTGGACAAGAATGAGTATGCAAACTGGATGAATACAACCGAAGGTTTTAACGCTCAAGCAATGACTCAACAACAGAAAACAGCTTTAAGACAAGGTAACGTTTGGGGTTTTGCCGGTTACGGTGGTGGTGAAGAATCATATTTAGATAGTATGACAAGTTTTGCACAAAAAAATCCTGTAGAAAAACAGAATGCGATTTCTCATCGTCAAATGAAATTGAATGAAACAGTGGCAGAACGCAAGAAAAAAGCTGCGGAAATAAATAATTATATCAAAAATGAAAGAATTCTTAATCACAAAAAAACTGCTAAAGAACAAAAGTTTAAAGCACATATAGATTCTGTTCAAATATCAGAAGCGGATGCTAACAAAACAGCAAGCCAATTAACACGTGAGATTGAACAACAAAAGATAGACAATATGTCACATGATGAAAGAAAGAAATTCATTATGGACAAATTCCAAGATGCTGCTGCGAAAAAAGATTTTTCTGGTATGAAAAATGCCTTGTCAGAATTTAATTCATATATGTGCAAATATATTGATAAGAAAGTTGGTGTTACAGATGCGAAAGACGCTATAAAAGAATATAGCGGTTTAAATGCGCTTGTTTGTTACGTTGACAATCTGGTAGATGATGGTGATGATACCAACTTGAGTAAGTTAGAAACGGCATGGAACATTACTAAAGGTTTAGGCGATGCTGTTGATAGTTTTATTAGCGCAGAAGGTTTAGAAATGGTTGGCGCATTAGGAACTGCAAGTAAAGTCGCAACTGTTGCAAATGCCGGAAAATATTTTGCCGTAGCTACACAAAGCTATTTTGGTGTAGAAGGTAGCCAATTAATTGGTGCCGGTTTAGCGCACGCACAAACTGCTGAAACGGAAGATGAGGCTCGTCTTGCTGGTAGTGAACTCGGTATGGGTACTATTATGCTTAGTGGTGCTGTAAAATCTGCTAAACAAGGATATAAAAATATCAAAGAAAAACAAAATGAAACAATTCCAAAAGCAGAAAAAACTACAAGTAATACTGAAGTTGCGACAGATGTAGTATCAAATAAATCATCCAAGACTTTAACTGAGCGATTGGAAGCTGCTAATTCAAGAGAAGATTTTAAGGCTGTACGTGATGAAATAAAACAAATGCAAAATTCTCCTGAAAAATTTGAATTACAAAAGAAATATATTGAAAAATGGAACGAATTTTCTAAAGATCCTCATAGACATGAAATTAAAAATATGTTAAGTGATGAAAATACCACTTCAAATAGTAGTACCCAAACAACAAGTTCCGGTTCAAAAATTCAATTAGTCAGAAAAAATCCAAAAGCAGAAGTTAAAGCAACACAGGAACAGGTAGAAGCTTTTCGAGAGAAAGTATCAAAAGATATGGAAGAAAGTTTAAAAAGCTATGAGAAAGATGAAAATTTTCCAACAGTAGAAAGCTATAAAAAATTCCTTGATGAATTACAAAGCTCATACGAAGAGTCTTTTAAATATTATCCAAAAGGAACTCAGGTTGTCTATGATGTTGCGATGGAAAGATATGTAGCAAGTGAAGGAATAAAATCTATTTCTAAGGTTGCTGAAAAA
Source organism: uncultured bacterium (assembly GCA_902464375.1). Classification (GTDB taxonomy): domain Bacteria; phylum Cyanobacteriota; class Vampirovibrionia; order Gastranaerophilales; family Gastranaerophilaceae; genus CAG-196. Next base: position 5,794 of record CABQIM010000056.1, read on the forward strand.
TACCCACAAGAAGTTAAAGAACTATTGAGTCTAAAAGATGAAAATGGTGGTTATTACATATATAGGTATATGGGTGACGCAACAGAAATATATAGCGCTCAAAAATTTATGGATATAGTGGAAGCATACAAATCGAATCCGAAGGATGTAGTTGAATGTCTCCAATTAAAAAGTGATACTGGTTTACCATTATATCGTGAAATGAATAATATCGCTGACGTAGTCAAAGGATATGCGACAGATAAAAATTATTTTAGTACTGTAAAGGATATGAATATTCGTTCTTATGATACTAAAACAATTTCTGATATTGTGACATTACATGGGAAATATCCGGAAGCAATTGAATACTTTGTAAAGGCTGACAAAGCAAGAGCTTCTCAACTTGAACCAAGTATATTAAGAGAGTTTGGTGTAGAAAACGTTTGTCAATTGTTTGAAAAATATCCTGAAGCTATGAAAAAATTGTATACAATTACAAAAAAAGCCAATGGACAAACTCAATATCTATGGAAAGATTTTAAGGATGTTTATACAAATATACCGGAAGATGTTGTTAAAATGCTAGACAAAAATCCAAAAGCATTTGAGGATTTATCTAAATTGAACTACTTTGTTCGTGGAAATGGTATCACAAATGCAAAATCTCTAGATATTGTACAAATGAGTAAAATAGCAGATTTTTATACTGAAGGTAATAAAAATTTTATATCTAAATGTATAGAAAATTCAGCAGGAAAATTAAATCCGGAAACATTAAAAGTTCTAACCAGTTTGAATCCAAAAGACTATCATGTAGCAGCTAATTTAATAAAAGACAATAATATATCAAATATTAAAGACAAGCAAAGTGTAAATGATTACATCTCTGATATCAATACAAAAATAAATGCTTACAGAAATTGCCCTGATTTGTTTAATGTGTTATTTAAAACTAAAGCGAAGAATCCTTTAGATATGCAAACTATCACACAACTAACACAAGCAATGAACCAAGGGTTAAAATCTGGTCGCTATAATGATAAAGATATGCAAGCTTTAACTAAAAGACTAGGTTATTATCAAGAACAGACAAACATAAAAATTTCTAATTTAATACATACAAATAAAGAAGCTTCACGTTATACCCCAACACAAATCATTGAACTATTAATGATTGACGCAAAAGCCCCAAAATGGGATTTCTTTAATAATATTGATGACGGATATTTTGTTAAACATCCATCTATAGAAGATTTGCTTGTAGATAAATTAAATAATTCTACTGACATTGAAGCTGTTCGATATTACAACAATGTAATAAACACTACAAAGATAAAGAAATAACAAGCAAATACTCAAATATTGAAGAATTAACCACTGGTAAAATGTAGGTCGTGTTCAACATTTATCATTGAACACGACCTACATTTGTTAAAAAAAATTCTTCTGTCATTCTGAGAAACTGTGTTTCGAAGAATCCAGCTTTTTATTAACTTTTATTTTTAGTCAAAAGATAAAGATTTGTTGAGTGCGCCCAATGCATCAATAATTTGTAAAGGTGGAAACCGCTTTCGCTTTTCCCACCCTACGATATTTTAGTGTCATTCTGTATTATTCTGCTATACTAAAAGAGTTAGTGTTACGCAACTCGCTTTTAAATTTATGTTAAGATTTTTTAACATAAAAGCAATTTTCATCTTGTTCGCGTTTTATACTAATCGGAAGGTAGTAGAATGAATATAAGTCCAGTAAATTATACAAGTCCGGAATTTAAGCATTTTGGCGAACAAGATTCTAAGAATACTTATTCTAAACGACAAAAAGCTGTTGTTGCCGGCATGGCTGCTCTTGGTACAGCTGCAAGTTGTGCTATTTTAGCAAAGAGAGCAGGATATTCTTTAAAACCTTCAAAAATGTTTAATCTGAAAAATATAAAAAACTCATTTCTTGCAAAAGTAAAATACCATGACGAACAAGTTATTCCAATTGGTGTGGGTTCGATTCTTGGTGGTTTAGCCGGTGGGTATATGATAGACAAAGACCCAAAAGCAAGAAAAGAAAAACGTAGAGAAGCTTTAATGCAAGTTGGTAATGTTTCTATTCCAATTTTGACAGTAGACTTTTTATCAGAAAAACTCGGCAAATATGGCAAGGTCGCTAAAACTTGCGGTGCAGTTGCCGGTATTTTTGCCGGTGTTTATTTGGCTAACGTTATTATGAATAGAGTTAATAATTTTATATTCCGTCAAAAAGAAGGACGTGATATGAAACTTACAGATTTCTCTGCTCACGTTGACGATGCTGTTGTTGCAGCGTCTTATGTTTCATCATCTCCTATTGTTAATGGTATAGCCAGAATTATTCCATTAGCGCTAATGATACCCGGTAATGAAGTCGGAAATAAGAAGTAATCATAAATTGGCGTAATTAATTACATCACAAAAACGTTAAAAAGCAGCAAAATCTCAAATAAAAGAAATTTCGCTGCTTAAAAAATCTTCTTCACTCTCCCAAAGCTGTCTTAAACAATTTACGCTAAGCCCAAAGCTTTTTTGTACCAAGAGAAAGACTCGATTTCATAACCGTTAAAAGTGGTTTTGATTTGTTGTTTTTTTAAATAGCTTTCAAATTCATCATTGAATGCAGATTTAACTGTTTTTGGTTCTTTAGAGATAAGTTTCATAGTTTTTTCTCCTATATTAGTAACACACAAAATTATAAAAAATCTGGTTTTTATCAGTTAAAATCAAACACATTTCACTTTTTCTATGCGCCTATTCTACCATAAAAACAGAGTTTGCACAATTGGTATGTAAAGAAATGTAAGCAAATTTTGCAAAAACTATTCTAAAGAATGAGTCGTATATAATCATAAAGGATGTATCGGATATACCTAACTGTATATATTGTTATATCATTGATTTAAACTTGTGTTTATTTTATCCTAAATAAGTAATAGGGTAGTAGGAGTGTTGTTTATGTATAATGTTGCGATTATCGGTGCAGGGCCTGCAGGGATTTTTTCTGCGTTGGAAATTATTAAATTGCGTCCTGATTGGAAAATTGTTTTGATTGAAAAAGGTCAAAAAATCGAAAAAAGAAAATGTCCAATCAGAGAAGGCTCTCCAAAATGCGTTAATTGTAAACGTTGTGGTTTGCTTTGTGGTTGGGGCGGAGCAGGAGCGTTTTCAGACGGAAAACTTACCCTAACTCCGGATGTTGGTGGTCATTTAGTTGACTATATGTCAAGAGAAAAAGTTGAAGAACTTATTAAATACGCAGATGATATGTATTTAGAGCATGGCGCAACAGACGAAGTTTTCGGTACTAACATGGAAGTCTTTAGAGAGATTGAGCGTGAAGCTGTGAAAGCAGAATTGAAGCTTGTTCACTCTCCTGTAAGACACTTAGGTACAGAAAGAAGTCTTGATGTTCTTAAACATATGCAAGATTATCTGGATGATAGAATTACGATTTTAAACAATGTAACAGCACAAAACCTTATTGTCGAATGTGAGCAGGTTAAAGGTATTGTACTTGATAATGGAGATATAATTAAGGCTCAATATACGATTATTGCTCCGGGAAGAGAAGGTGCAGATTGGCTTACTCATGAATTCGCAAAAAATAAAATAGGTATGGTGAATAATGCAGTAGATGTGGGTGTTAGAGTTGAATTGCCGGCACCAGTTTTTGCACCACTTACAGATAAGCTTTATGAATCTAAGTTAGTATATTATTCTCCAACATTTGGTGACGAAGTCAGAACTTTCTGTATGAACCCTAATGGGGAAGTTGTTCAAGAAAATTACAACGGCATTGCGACTGTTAATGGCCATAGTTATGCTAATATCAAAACAAATAATACAAACTTTGCACTACTTGTAAGTAAAAAGTTTACAGAACCGTTCAAAGAACCAATAGCTTATGGTCAACATATTGCAAGTCTTGCAAACATGCTAGCGGGCGGAATCCTTGTTCAAAGATTCGGTGATTTATTGGAAGGCAGACGCTCTACTCCGGATAGAATTAAATCAAGTGTAATTACGCCAACATTAACTTGTGCAACTCCAGGGGATTTGAGTTTGGTAATTCCTTATAGACAAATGAAAAGTATTATTGAAATGTTGTTTGCGCTTGATAAAATCGCTCCGGGAACTGCTTCAAGATACACTCTTCTTTATGGTATAGAGGTTAAATTCTATTCTGCAAGAGTTAAATTGACAAACGAATTAGAAACAGAAGGGGTTAAAAATTTGTTTACGATTGGTGACGGTGCCGGAGTAACAAGAGGTTTAATCCAAGCATCCGCATCCGGTGTATACGTAGCTCAAACAATTTGTGCAAGAGGATAGATTAAAAAAATAACCGAGCTTTTTGCTCGGTTATTTTTTGTTTTAAACTTTTTTTAATTCATCTTGAATCATTTGATTAACCCAACGTTTTTGCTGTGCGACTTCGCTAGAAGCAAGAGGCTTAATGATATCGGATTTTACCCAGCTGCCACAAGTTTTATCTAAAAATGGGCTAAATATTTCACCATAATTAAATCCTTCAATGTTAGAATTGCATAATTCTTTTACAAATTGTGCACAATCTTTTTTCTGAGATTCTGTTTTTGCAGATTGTAACAGTGATCTTAATAAACTAGTTCTAGTAGGATTTGCTTGTAATAAATCTCTAAGATGATAATAGTTCCCATCCATTGTTGCCAATGCACGATATGCTTGTTCTTTTGCTGTTGCATTATTTCCGATTTTAGAATGCAAAGAGCTATTAATTGTATCGTAGAAGCTTCTATCTTTAGGGTTCGATTCTAAATAACTCCTAATGCCATTTATATATCCTGCTCTGGCACCGGCATCACCACAAGTGCTGAGAGTTTGTTCAATTTCTGCGGCAATTGCTTTTTTGTCGCCATTTAAGTTTATTAAATGTTTAACATCTTCGCTTATTAAGAAGTAATCGTCGCTTACCTTGCCTGATCTTCTAAGTTCATTAATATTATTTTTTAATTCTTTTGTTAATGATGCTCGCATTTTTTCATCACCGGTTTTGTTAATAACGTCAACCAATTCTGATTTTATTGCAGATGCAGTTGTTGCATTGTCATTTCTTTTAAGTGCATTCATTAATACCTCAGCTCTCTCGCCTTCCGGTACGTGTTGCATCATTTCTTTCAAATCTTTGCTAGGATTGTGTGAATAATATTCCATCGAATCAATTTTATTGTTAACTTGCTCTAAAACTTTTGCTTTTTGTTCTGCAACTTTTCTTTGTGCTTTTTGTTCAATATTTTCTTTTGCTTTTGCTAATTCTTTGTCTAAAGCTTCTTGCTCTCTCATTACTTTTGTTTTCTCAATAAAAGCTTTTTGCTTTGGTGTATATTCGAAATTCGCATCATATTTAATAGGATTTCTGGTTGTCTTGAATTTATTAATTACCTCTTCTGATGCTCCGCCTGCTTTTAATGTCTGAATATCAGCATTGAATTGTTCTGCTTTTTTGAATGTGTTTTGAGGTATTGTTTTTAAAGACATAAATGTGTCTGTAGATTCTTTTGACAATTGTGAAACAATACCTTCACTTTTAGGTAATGCGTGCTCTGCTGTTTGTGCAACTCTTTGAACACCTTTTGAGCCTGTAAATACAGTTTTAAATAAATTAACTCCAAATCCCATGGTAACTCCTTTTCTTTTTAGTTTTTAATTCCCGTTTGTATTTTTATAAAGTTTAAAAAAATATAAAAATTGCTAAAAGT
>CABQIM010000057.1 GCA_902464375.1 uncultured bacterium
AATGGCTCACCAAGGTTTGTTACCTGGTGTTACAAAAGCAAGCTGGTAATGCCGAAGGCATTTTCCCATTAGGCAAATGTTTGTTATGGGAGTATGCTTTGTGTATGGCAGTGAGTATAATTGCTGGGCAAGTTTAGGCGAGCTGTAACAATTATATGATAAATCTAAATATATAAATAACCAAAAGACCGAGGGATGCGGTCTTTTTTGGTGTTTAATTTTAAAAGACGATAAGATGATAAAGAAGATACTAAGTTACTAGGGCACTAAGGCACTAAGTTCGTATCGGGAATAAAAGACGATAGGTCGATAGGACGTTAAGACGATAAGTCCGAAACAGAAGTAATTCACGTCATTCTGAGCGATTAGCGAAAGAACTCAGTTCAGAAAGTAGCTAAGCAGCTAGGAAGCGAAGTAGCTAAGCGAAACTGTCACTCCGGACTCCGATCCGGAGTCTGTTTTTGGGTAAGAGATTCTGAATAGCAAGAATATTAAGTATTCGCTACCCGCTCATACAAATATTCTAAGCTTTCAGAATGACGACTGATGGCAGCTTCCCCGATACGAACTTAACGTCCTATCGTCCTATTGTCTTTTTTTAAGCAAATCACTTCGTTAAAATATATTACAAAAGATCTAAAAAATAATTATTTTTCGAATAGATTTATTAAGTTTTGTAAAAGTTGTAAAATTGGCTGAAATCCTGTTATAATCCCCTATATGATATGATATGATATGAGGGGAAATGTGTCTATTTTGAAAAAATAAACCGGCGCTTGTTTTTATATAAATAAGAGAGTTAATGCAAGGAGAGCGCAATGGTTCAAATTAATATTGGTACAGGTCAAGGTATTACTCAAGCGATTAGAGATAAAATTGGTGCTACCAATATTAAAAACTCTGATTTGGGTACTTGGCAAAAAGTTGTTGCCGAGGTGAATAATGCTCAAGCTAAGGACAAGAGTGTATTTAAGTCTGGTGAAAATAATACTACAGATACGACCAAATTGGATGACAGTAGTACTTATCACTCAAATTTCGTTGTTGATGAAGGGAATATCGAAATTGATGACGGGGTTTGGAGTAGAATAAAGGCGCTTTTGACAGGAAAAACAGAGACAAGTGTGCCTGCAAAAGAAACTAATCCTTCGAATGCTCCTACACAGCCGGAAAACAAAAACGAGACATCGAACGGACAAACTTTAGTATCAAAAAACAATAATGCAGAAATTTTGAATAAAGAAACATTTCAAACTCCGAAAAAATATTTATCAGCCGGAGATTTGGAACAGTGCAAACAAATGCTACATTTAGAAGAATTGCCGGATGGAGTTTCTATTGCTAAAGAAAATGGTCAATTTTTGTATTTTAAAGATGGAAAACAAATATCTTTCCAAGAAGTAAAAAATCTGGCACAAAAAGCGCCTGCTCAGGAGGCAATAGTTGAACCGAAAATTTCAGAAAATTTAGAAGCCAAGAAATCAGTAGAAAACCAAAAAAACGAGGCAAAAACTGTTGAAAATAACAAAGGTGATAGCCCTCTATATGATTATACTGATACTGCTGTTATGTCTGCTCTATATAATACGCCTGCCAATAAAGCATTATTAGGAGAGTATGTACAATATCTAGTATCTACTGATAATCCTGAAGCTTATTCTGAATGCGGGTATAATAAGGAACACATTGCTGGGGCTTTGAATGATATAGTTTTGTTAAAACCATCTCATGCAATTGTTTTGAATAATAATATTCGAATTGTGAAAAACAATGATAACTCAATAACAGTAATAGATAGCAACAAAGATGTAAATTCTAATATTACATATAATGCGGATGGCACATATCGTTCTGGAAATGTTGAAGAGGATGGGGATTTTAATACTATTTCAAAATATGTTGACAGATATTTATTTTCGGAAATGGAAGATGGATTTACATTTGAATAAGTTTAATTTTTATAAACCCATATTAAATTGTTAATTTTTCGTAATTTCTATCTTGCAAATGAGTTGGTTTTATGCTAATATCACTTTGTCAGACTGTCGAAAGACGTTCATAAACAATTGAGCAAAATTAATTCGATAAGTGACGAGTAGAATGGATACTGCTGAATAGTCAGTAAGTCCGCAAGAGTAAAGGAATAAAATTATGTCAATGACAGATCCTATAGCAGATATGCTAACTAGAATCAGAAATGCTATGATGGCTTCTCACGCAAACGTAACTATGCCAGCTTCTAAATTGAAAGAACAATTAGCTAAATTGTTAAAAGAAGAAGGTTATATTTCTGATTACATCGTAAAAGCTGAAGGTAAATTCAATGTTCTTGAAATTACATTGAAATACGATGCTAAAAACAAACCTGTTATCACTAAATTAGAAAGAATTTCTAAACCAGGTTTGAGAAACTATAGCAAAGCTAAAGACCTTCCAAAAGTTTTGGGTGGTATGGGAATCGCAGTTGTTTCTACAAGCAAAGGTCTTTTAACAGACAGAAAAGCTCGTAAAGAAAACATCGGTGGCGAAGTTCTTTGCTACGTTTACTAGGAAGTAAAACCGCTCCATTCGTAATTTCGGAGGCGGAATGTTTTTTACTTTCACAAAATCTAAACATAATTGGTAGAAAAGTTTAGAAAAAGTACATAATATACCAAAAGGAGAAAATTAAAAATGTCACGTATTGGTAAAAAACCTATTGAAATTCCTAACGGAGTTGAAGTAAAAATAGAAGATCACCAAGTTACAGTAAAAGGACCTAACGGAACTGAAGTTGTTAAAGTTAGACCTGAAATCGCTATAAAAATGGAAGATAATCACATTGTATTGTCAAAAGTTGGCGAAACAAGAGAAACAGACGCATTATTCGGTTTGTTCAGAACTTTGATTGCTAATGCAGTACATGGTGTAACTCATTTATTTGAAAAGAAATTGGAAATTCAAGGTGTTGGTTACAGAGCTAGTATGGAAGGTAAAAACCTTAACTTGGCTTTGGGTTATTCTCACCCAGTAATTGTTGAACCGCCAGAAGGTATTACAATTACAGTTGAAGCTAACACAAAGATTTCTGTAAAAGGTGCTAACAAACAAACAGTTGGCGATGTTGCAGCTTTCATTAGATCAAAAAGACCTCCTGAAGTTTACAAAGGAAAAGGTGTTAGATACGAAGGCGAACACATCAGACGTAAAGCTGGTAAAGCTGGTAAAAAGTAAGATAAATGTAGGCGACTTTAGGGAGCTGTACATATATCTTATCCCGAACTTGATTCGGGAGCTTATGAAAATTATATTCTTGCCAAAAGTTTTTTATGGAAACATTTGAAACTTTATGTCCAACCCTTGTGGGAGGGCAGAAATCTATGATTTCGAGGTGGGGTATAAGATAGATAGTCCTTACTATCCTTGGCTCAAATGAAGCGAAGGCGTCACGAAGTGACGGGTGAGGTGGTTTATAATTTACATGCGGAGGGTTTAAAGCCCGTTAAAGCAGTAAGAAAGGAAAATAAAATGATTAAACAAGAAATTAGAAAACCAAAAGTACAAAAAAGACATAAGTCAATCAGGGTTAAATTGGCAGGTACTGCTGAATTTCCTAGATTAGCAGTATATAGAAGTACAAAACACATCTATGCTCAATTGATTGATGATGATAATCATGTAACTTTGGCATCAGCATCTTCTAACGACAAAGAATTAAAAGAAAAATTGGCTCACGGTGGAAACATCGAAGCTGCAAAACTTGTTGGCGAAGAAATTGCTAAAAAAGCAAAAGTTAAAGGTATTGAATGCGTAGTATTTGACCGTGGAGGTTTCTTATATCATGGTCGTGTTGCAGCATTGGCTGATGCAGCTAGAGAAGCAGGCTTAATGTTTTAGGAGCGTAGCCGCTCCACCCGCCAAATAAGTTTTGGAAAGAGTGGAAAGGCAAACGACTTCGTAAGAGCGTAGCCGCTCCATCCACCAATCAGGTTTTGGTGGAATGTACAAAAAATTAAAAAGAACCGTCAGAAATGGCGGTTCTTTTAGTATATAGCCCCTTCCCTTTTGTTCGGTACAGTCTTACAAGGGAGGAAAATAGCTTCTTTCCATAAGTAAAGGGCTATGGAGTTCAGGGTATCCCACCCTCTACTCACTTCCATTTTTATTTATTTGATTTCTCTTTACAAGAATGTTTTCCAGTCCAACTTAAATCATCGCAATGCAAATAATCTTGATTTTCGTTATACAAAACCCACGCAGCGCAAGAATACATACCATCACCAGAAAAACCTGGAAATGGAACATCTATTTTTCTGTTGCATGCTTGTTCAAAAGTCAAAATATCCCCTTTAAATCCCGAAGGCACAAGTTTATCTTTTGCTACATATATACTAAATTGATCATATCCACCACTGTTAGGTCTTTTTTGTCCATTCAAATCAACATATAATTTTCCACACACATTTTTAAGGTCTCCAAAAACCATAGCACAATTTCCCTCATAAATCCTAAAAACAACAATTGTTCCATCATTTAAAATTATAGCTTTAGCTTGTGAAGGTGCTCCTACAATTTCCAGAAGATTATTTTTTCCAGCATTATCTTGCATACCACAAACTTTTCTTGCTTGTGTTCCATCCATATTAGTACAATCTTGTGACAATTTAAGATGTTTTTTAAAGTTGTTCGCCATAATCAAATGAGAATTTTCTTCATACATGTCACCCATTCCCCATTCATCAGGTGTTCCATTTTCTTGAATAGCAGAAACAAAGGCTTGGGATAAAGCAGAGTAAACCTTCTTTAATTGTGAAACTCGTTGTTTTTCCTGATAATTTGCAATCAAGCTTGGCATTGTCATTGCTGCAACTACGCCTATTATTCCTAATGTGATTAATACTTCTGCTAAAGTAAATGCAAATTTTTTATTGTTGCCACAAGTGGTTATATGTGTAGCACCTTTTGCCAAAGTGAACGCAATTTTTTTATTTTGCTTCATTAATACCTCCAATTTATTGCAAATTATATATTATATTGTCACATATATTGCAAGTATTGTCAATATATTAGAGAGTTTAGACAAAATTAGCAATATTTTAGTATTCTGAATTTTCTCATTAAATATAAAATAAAATTAGGGTGAGAATATGAATACAAAAGAACTTTTGGGATTAAGAGTTAAGGAATTTAGAAAACAAAAGAAATTAACGCAAGAAAAGCTTGCTGAAACTATAGGTGTTGATAACGGTTATATTAGCAAACTTGAAGTTGGGCAAAATTTTCCATCAATAACTACTCTTGAAAAAATTGCGGATGTTTTAGATGTAGAATTGTATGAATTATTCAGATATACAAATTATAAATCAAAAAATTTTAAAGAAGAAATAAATATGATTTATGATAAATTAAATAAAGATAAGCAATTTACCCTATATCAAGTTGCAAAAGCAATGGAATAACAAAATTACAAAATCATTAATAAAATCGAGGTTTAGTATTTTTTATATTATCATATGATTAGGAGATAATATAAAATGGAATACAAAGATTATTATGAAACGTTGGGTGTAAAACGTGATGCAACTGATGCCGAGATAAAATCTGCATATAGAAAACTTGCTCGTAAATATCATCCAGATGTAAATAAAACAAAAGAGGCAGAAAGTAAATTTAAAGATATAAACGAAGCCTATGAGGTTTTGGGTGACAAACAAAAACGTCAAAGGTATGACAGTTTGGGCGCAAATTGGCAAGGTGGACAAAGCTATACTCCACCTCCAGGATTTGAACAATTCGGTTTTGGTGGCGGTCAAGGCAGTTATCAAAGCTTTAACTTCAACGGTCAAGATATGGGTGGCTTTTCAGACTTCTTTAGCTCATTGTTTGGTGATATGATGGGTGGAGGATCAAGAGGTGCTCAAGGTATGAACTTTGGCGGTTTTGATTTTGGCGGAGCACAAAGCTCTGGGCAAAGAACTTCTTCAAGACGACGTGCAGCTCAAGAACCGAAAGCTGAAAATCTTGATGTGACAATGAATTTGAATATTACAATAAAAGATTTGTTTGATAAAAAGCCAATTAATGTCAAATTCAATAATATTGAACGTTGTACAAAATGCTCTGGTAATGGTGGTTATTGTTCCGAATGCGGAGGTACAGGTTTTAAATCTGAACCGAAATCGATTAAGGTTAAATTGCCGACAGATGTAACAGAGGGACAGAAACTTCGTGTAAAAGGCGAAGGAAAGGTTGATGCTTACGGCCGAAAAGGAGATCTCTACCTCGTTATTAATATAAAAGATAAAGAATATGAGGTTAATGGATCAGATTTGACTAAAGAAGTTGAGATTACTCCTTCGGAAGCTGTTCTTGGCTGTAAAAAAGAAATTGAAACTTTGCATGGAAAAATTGGAATAAAAATTCCCCCTAAAACATCTTCTGGACAAGCTTTGCGGTTGAAAGGCTTAGGTTTGCCGAAAAAAGGAGGAGGCTATGGAAACCTTAATGCTAAGGTAAAAATAGTTATTCCAAGAAATATTACTGATAAACAAATTGAGTTGTACAAAAAAATTGCAGAGTTATAAAACTAAATAAATCATTGACAATATCCCCCTTTATGTAGGAAAATGAAGCCTATAAGGGGGATATTTTAATGACTAAAGAAACTTTTTTGCATGAAAAACACGTTCAATTGGGGGCTAAGATGGTTGATTTTGCTGGGTGGCATATGCCAGTTCAATACACATCCATTATTGAAGAGCACAAAACTGTTCGTGAAAAGGTCGGCTTGTTTGATGTGTCGCACATGGGAGAGGTTTTTGTTAAAGGGAAAGAGGCTATGGAGTTTTTGAATAGCATTGTTCCTCAAGATATTTCAAAATTAAATTATGAAAAAGCTGTTTATTGTCAATTGCCGAATAAAAAAGGCGGATTGATAGATGATTTAATTATTTATAAATTGGGAATTCTTGAATATTTGGTTATTTGTAATGCTTCAAGAATTGATGAAGATTTAAATTGGATGGTTCGTAATAGCAAGAATTATGATGTAAAAATAGAAAACGAATCTCATAACTATTCATTGTTGGCGGTTCAAGGTCCTTTGGCAGATAAATTGTTAAGGAAAATGGGACTGGATACGCAACAAGAATCATTTACAATTAAGGTTGCAAAGATTGCCGGAATTAAGGTTTTGGCTTCTCGTACCGGATATACCGGAGAAGATGGGTATGAAGTATTGGTAGAAAATCATTATTCAGAATATCTATGGGATAAGATTTTAGAGGACGGTGCCGAATTCGGAATTAAGCCAATTGGCTTAGGAGCAAGGGATACTTTAAGATTGGAAGCTTCTCTTCACTTGTACGGTAATGATTTGGACGAAAACACAACTCCGATTGAAGCAGGTTTGAGCTGGTCTGTTCCGAAAGATAAAACAATTGATTATAATGGAAAAGATGTTATAATGGAGCAAATTAAGAATGGTACGCAAAAGAAACTTGTTGGCTTGAAAATGCTTGATAAATCAATTGCTCGTCATGAATATGAAGTTTATAAAGATGGTGAAAAAATTGGCGTTGTAACAAGTGGAGGGCCTTCACCAATGCTTGGAGCAAATATTGCACTTGCTTATGTTAAAAATGATAAAGATATTTGCACAGGAAGCGTTGTTCAGGTTATGATAAGAGAAAAACTGCATGATGCAGAAATTGTAAAACGCCCATTTATTACAAAAAGAAATAAAATTAAGTTATAATATACAAAAAGGAGAAATTAATGAGTATTACAGAAAAAATTCTTTGTTCAAAATCTCACGAATTTTTATTAGACAATGGTGACAATACATTCACTATTGGTTTAACTGATTATGCGGTTGAACAATTAGGCGACATCGTATTTTTGGAGTTGCCTGAAATTGGTACTGAGTTTAAAAAAGGTGAAACCTTTGCGACAATTGAATCTGTAAAGGCTGCTTCTGAAATTTATATGCCGATTAGCGGTAAAATTTTGGAAATTAATGAAGCTGCAGTTGACGCTCCTGAAATTTTGAACGAGGACAGTTATGAAAAAGGCTGGCTTGTAAAAGTTGAGGCTACAGGTGATGCGTCAGAACAAAATGACCTTTTAGAATACGAAGATTACAAAGAAGAATTGGAATAAAATATGAAAAACTTTTTAGTACATACTGATGAAGTCAAAGCAGAAATGCTTGAAAGTATTGGCGTTGCAACGGTTGAAGATTTGTTTAAACAAATTCCGGAGCAAGCAAGAATGGAAAAACTTGATTTAGGGAGAGCGTTAAGCGAAGCTGAAACTCAAAGAAAGGTTAAAAACCTTGCTAAAAAGAATAATACGGATTACGTAACATTTTTAGGAGCAGGAACTTATAATAAATTCATTCCAGCCTGCATCTCTCAAGTTGCAAATCGTTTTGAATTTTTAACGGCTTATACTCCGTACCAGCCAGAGATTTCGCAAGGCACACTTCAAATTATGTACGAATTCCAGACAATGATTTGTCGTATTACAGGCATGGATATTTCTAATGCAACAATGTATGATGCTGCAACAGCTTGTGCAGAAGGCTTATTAATGGCGGTTAGAGTCTCTAAAAAGAACAAAGTTCTTGTTTCAAATAGATTAAATCCGGAGTACATTGATGTTATCAAAACATATTGCTGGGCAAATGAAATAGAGCTAGAGCTGTTTGATACAATTCCAGAAAATACGGCAGATTATGCATGTTTATTGGTGCAAAATCCTGATTTTTATGGGGAAATTTCAGAAATCAGCAAGCCAGATTGTTTGTTGATTGTTTGTATAGATATTTCTTCTCTTGGAATTTTAGAGCCGCCATATGAGGCAGATATTGTTGTTGGTGATGTTCAAACTTTGGGTATTCCAATGAGTTTTGGAGGACCTCATGCTGGTTTTATGGCTTGTAAAGAAAAATTTATGCGCCAATTGCCGGGGCGTTTGGCTGGCAGAACAGTTGATGCTGACGGCAAATCAGCTTATTGCTTGACTATCCAGACTCGAGAACAACATATTAAAAGAGAAAAAGCAACAAGTAATATTTGTTCAAATCAGGCATTGATCGGGCTTTGTGCAACCTTATATTTGACTGTTATGGGAGAAACTGGTTTTCGACAAGCAAGTTATTTATCTGCCCAAATGGCTCATAAGCTATCTGAAAAACTTGCGCAAAAAGATGTTAGAACTCTTAATAAACAATTCTATAACGAGTTTGTTATCGAGGTTGAAAATACAGATAAATTCTTAACAAAATTGAAAGAGAATAACATTATTGGCGGATTAAAATTGGATAGTCATAAAATACTTGTCGCTACGACTGAATTGACAACTGATGAAGATATTGAAAACTTTGTAAAAAGTATTTAAGCTTTTCTGTAAGAGTTGTAGAAAATATCGCAAATCTTATTTGAAAAATCTAACTTTTTCAAGGAACAGTATTTGAGCAGATATACTTCCGTACCTGTTTCAAGCATTATCTCAATCCGTTTTTTTGAAGTGTACCAATTCTCAAGAAAATTTTTTGTTGTATTGTTAGGTTCGCTTGTAAAAGTTGCTTTGATAGTCCCTGTCAATTGACTGGTTCCTGAACGTTTAACCTCTTGTTCGTTAACAAAAACTGTAGAATAATTTTTTGTTACTCCAGGTAGAGTATTAATTTCTGCGTCAAACGATAAATTTGTTTCAAGTTCAGTAAATGTAACGTTCATTGTAAAATCCTTTGTTTTTTTCGAAATGGTGGGCGATACGTGACTCGAACACGTGACCTCTACAACGTCAATGTAGCGCGCTACCAACTGTGCCAATCGCCCTCATCCGGAAATAAATTAAAAATAGTTTTTAAAAATGCATTGCATCAATTTGTTTTAGAATGTTTTGAAGATCTTTTACAAGTTCTGCTTCAATATACATAAGTTCTTGTTTTGTGTAATATTCATTTTCAAATTTAACTTTTGCAAGTTTTAGCATAACGATTTTATTAAACGAAATGTAGTTTGAAACAAATTCAATAATATCGACTGCTCTGTAAGGAACAGCGCAATTGTGAAGTCTTAAAACTGAACGAAAAATTACTAATAAAGTTTTAATTACTTTATCTAAAACCTTTTTCATTTCTTTGTCTGATTTGATGTTCAAAATGAAATTGTTTTTGTATTTTAACAATAAGCTTTTGATTTCAGTTTCGCATTCTAGGCGCAAAAAGTGTTTATCAACAAAAATTGTTGGGACTAAATCTTCACCATAAATCAATCTGTAATTTTCTTTAATGTCGGCATATTCGATTGCGTAAACATCAAAAGATGAATACCATTCATCTCTGTTCATAACTACAGGAATAGGATTTTTTGCCTTAACCCATTTTTGAATAGGTTTTGAAATGGCATATAAATTTTCTGCGTTTAAAGTATTTGTAACAATCATCAAATTGAGGTTGTTTTTGGCATCTTCAACATTTGCTTTTGATCCAAAAGCAATTACGGATGTTAGATTTTCACCCAATTCTGCTTTTAAACTTTCGATTAATTTGTCTAAATTCTTCATATTTCTACCTTTTTAGTTCGTAATTCTTAGTTGTTAATTCAGTCAATAAAAGTTCTGTTTACCAGCTTCCGGAACAGCCACATCCGCCGAAGCCTCCGCCACCTCCGAAACCACCGAATCTTCCGGAATTAAATCTTCTTCTAGGAGAAAATATACTCAAAATTATTGCGATAGGCCAAAACCACCAAGGGTAATTCTCTCTTCTTCTTGAGTTTGAAGAAGCTTTTGGGGGACAATTCCCTTGAGCTTGGATTTGGACATTTTCTGCCATTGCAACCGTATTTGCAAGTACATAAGCTCCTCTTCTGATGCCGGCTTCGTAATTTTCTCTTTTGTAATATGGTAAAATATCTTCATCACGAATACTTTCAAGAGTGTTCATTGCAATTTTATCTTCAAGTCCTGTGCCGAGCTCAATTCTCATTCTGCGTTCATTGGGTGCTGTCAAAAATACAACGCCGTTGTTTTTCCCTTTGGCACCGAGTTTATATGATCGTCCAATATCAATTGCAGTTTCTTCAACAGTTTTGCCATTTAATGATGGAAGCGTTACTACAACCAAATCAGCGCCAGATTTCTTTTGCAAATCCCAAAGAGTCATATTTAAATCGTTTTCAACTTCCGGAGAAAGCAAATCAGCTTCGTCTGCAATAAAACCATTGAACTTAAGCGTGATAGCGTTTGCTTGAGTAATACCCAAAAACAAAGCAACTAAAATAAATAACCAACATTTCTTAATCATAGTAAGATTTTAGCAGTATATACTGTTTATGTCAAGTTTGAATAAAATGTTGTGAAATAGAGTGTAGATGTAAAAACAAATTCTTAAAATGAGTAAATAAAAAAGGCGACACCCAGATTCGAACTGGGGGATAAGAGCTTTGCAGGCTCC
>CABQIM010000058.1 GCA_902464375.1 uncultured bacterium
GTTTTTGTCATAACTTCATCAACGTGTTTTCTTACACATTCTTGCAAGTGTGTAACAAGAACGTCTGTTGCATCAACAGCGGTAACATTCTTAGCAGATTTTGCATCTTCTGCTGAAATCCAGTAAGCTTGAGTTTGATAAGTAGGATCGACACCGACGATTGCATCCTCAGGAATTGATTTTTTAACAGAATCCCACTGATCCGCAATTACCATATATTTTCCAGGGTATACAAATCCTGACGCAACAACGTTATTACGAATAGAAATAACGTATTCGTTAGCTTCTAATGCTGATGAGTCCATAATTCTTATGTTAGGCAAAATATAACCTAATTCATCTGTAACTCTTTGACGTAAAGCAGCGATTTTAGCAAGTAATTGACCTTCTTGATCCGGATCGGCGATAACCAATAAGCCCGCACCAACTTGTAAACTTAATACGTCAACACCCAATCTTTCGTACATCTTATTAGGGTTAACCAAGTCTTGCATATTTTGACGTACGCTTTCCAATTGACCCAATTGAGATTGAACGTCGGCATTAACTAATACAGAGAATCCGGCTACAGCCAAAAGTACTGTAAAGCATAAGAACGGGAAGAATGGCAAACCTGTAATTGGACAAGTTACTGTGATTAATCCGAGGAATAGTGCCGCAAAAAACAATGAATAAGGTTTTGCCAAGATTTGAGAAGTCAAATCACCACCCAATGAATTATGACCGGCAGATGCACGAGTCATCACGATACCGGCTGATATTGACATCAACAGTGATGGTAATTGTGATGCCAAACCATCACCAATTGTTAAAACCGTATATTTACTAACGGCATCGGCAATTGGCATTTGGTTAACCAAGCAACCGATTGTCAAACCACCAATAATGTTAATAATAACAATGATGATACCCGCCATGGTATCACCTTTTACGAACTTCATGGAACCATCCATAGAACCAAATAAACTTGATTCTCGTTGTAAGTCTTCACGTCTTTTTACAGCTTCTTCCGGCGAAATCAATCCTGCATTGAAGTCTGCATCAATTGTCATCTGTTTACCTGGCATAGCGTCTAAGGCGAAACGAGCAGAAACTTCGGCGATACGTTCAGCACCTTTTGTGATAACCATAAATTGTACAACTGTAATAATCAAGAAGATTACACCACCAACAATCATATTACCACCGGTTACGAAAGTTCCAAATGCGTGAACAACTTCTCCTGCGTCACCTTTTGCAAGAATCAAACGAGTTGATGCGATTGACAGTACCAGACGGAACATAGTTCCCAAAAGAATAATAGAAGGAAACGCAGCTAATTCAAGAGGTTTTTGGACATACAAAGATATCATCAACAGAACAATACCCAATGTAATATTCATACTGATGGAAAAATTGATAACCCAATTTGGCATTTCCATGATGAGGATTAATACCAACACCATTACGAAAAGTGCCAAGAAAATTTCACTTATAGGTTTATTATTTTGTCCTTCTGCTGCCATTTAGTCCTTTTGTAATATTACTAATCATTACTAACTTACCCCTCACCCGCTAAAGTAACTACATAAAGTTTGTAGTCTATAAATAGGCTTTGTTCGTTTACCCCCATTTACCCTCCATCTAGAGCTTTTTTGATGATTTCCAATTGCGTATCGATTGAAGCATCTACTATACCGTTATTTGTTTGGAAAATACATCCTCCTTCTTCTATAGATGGGTCTGCCACAATATTTATTTTAGCATCAATACCATATTGATATGTAATATTTGGCAGAGTATCTTTGATAAACTGAACCGCTTGCGGTTTAACCTTGATATTAATCTTCGGTTCGTTTTTTGAAACAGTCTTAAGCACATCCACGATAGTATTTATAAGTACTTGCGGGTCTGATTCAACTTCTTTTTTAATGATTTTTTTTGCTATATCAACACTTATTTCTAAAATATCAGGTGCAATATATTCAAAAACATCTTTTGTTGCATTCATAAAGCCAGCCATATTTTGTCTGAAAGATTGCATATCTGCTTCAGCCTGTTCTAAACCTTTTCGATACCCTTCTTCAAATGCAGATTTTTTAATCGCTTCGGCTTCTTCTTGGGCACGAGATACGAGATTTCTATCGTCAATTCTTCTGTATCCCCTTCTTCTTGAGCCTCTTCTGCGTTCTTGACGCTGCTCAAAGTCAATATTTTCGATATCGAATAAATCAATTTCCGGTTCTTTAGGCAAATTTTCTTGCGGCTGCGCTTGAAAATCATCCTCATCATCTTCTTCTACTTCTTCTGATATTTGCGGAGAAGTGATTTCAGGCGAAAAAGATTCTTCAACGACCGGCTTTTCTTCCTGCACCGGTTTCTGTTGAACCTCTTTTGGCTTTACGACCTCCCTATATTTTTGACTATTCTTTTTAATTATCATAATTTCTAATCAGCCGATTTAATCCGCTTCTTTCGTATTATATACTATCTTCAATGTATTGTGCAACAATTCCGGCAACTCTTAATGGTAAACCTGAATATTCTCCGTCGTATGCTTGTGATATAAAGCGTTTTACAAGCGGACGTTCATTCTTAATTATTTTTTCAATTTTTTCTCGCGGTGTTGCACGATATATTCTTAACAAATCGCCCAAGACATTTTCTTTTGTAAGTTTACGTTTTAGAGGCAAGTATTCTTTCATCTCTTTTAAACAGTCTGTAATCAAATCCCCATCAAGATGAGATTCTAAATCAGCCATATTCATATATTGAGAAATTTGAAGTGAATCATTGGAATCAAATTTATTAAGAATTGTTGTAACTTTATCTTGAGAAAGAATCTTAAGAACAAGAGCAAGTGTCATAAGTTTCATTTGCTTATTACTAATACCTTGCGGCATAGACGCCATCTGTTTGTCAGCTCTTTGTTTTTTACGAGCTTCTTCTTTACGTTTTCTTGCTTCTTCAAGATTACGTTCAGATTCTTCTGCTGCAGCTTGTTGTTGTCTTTGTTGCTCAGCTTGAGCTTGTTGAGCCATGGCATCAATATTAGACTGGCTTTCTGCGCGGGTTTTAATATCTTCGTCAATAACACCTTTTTGCTGTAGTTCTTCTATTGCTGCGTTATAACACTTTACAACATGATGTTCTACGGCTTGTAATAATTGGTCTTGCGGAATTTTTCTTATAACAGCTTGTTTTGCAACTTCAAAGATTGTAAATGCAATTTTTTGCATAATACTATCCCAATATTGCGGAAGTATTCCGGAATGAATTAAGTCGATTGACTTGTGGAAAGACCATTCTGCTATGATTTGAGTAATAAATACTGCTTGATCGGGAGTTAAATTTAGGTTTTGTTCATCTTTATAAAGTGCTTCCCCTGCAAGCAATGTAAAGTTTCCAAGAGTTTTTACGATATATTGTTTCTCTTGGTCTTTAAGTTCTTTTGGCACAAGCTCTTTTGCTTGTTCTGTCATTGATGCGGCAAACGCCTTATAATCAAAACCTTCTATTGGCATACGTATTCCTTATTTTCTAGGTATTTGCAAATACTAAATTCCCTATTATATTATACAGCGTCCTATTTGTTTTAACCTCATATAATTTAATGATTTTAGCTGTAAAATCAAAATAGGATGAATGAAAAATTCAAAATCTTTTTTATATGGTAAAATACTCTTATGAAATATAAATGGTTAAATAAACATCAAAATAATAATATCATAGTATTTTTTAATGGCTGGGGGATGGATGAGAGCGTTGTTCATCATCTAGATTTCAGTGATTATGACGTTGTAATGTTTTATGACTACAACAATCTTGAAACTGATTTTGATTTTAGTTCACTTAAAGAATACAGGAACAAGAGTCTTATTGCTTGGTCAATGGGAGTTATGGTTGCTACTCTATTTGACAAAATAGAATACAATACTACGACTGCCATTAACGGCACCTTAAAACCGATAGATAACGATTTCGGTATTCCTCAAAGAATATACGACTTAACCATTAGAGGATTTAATGAAAAAGGTGCTCAAAGATTTATTAAAAGTATGTTTAATGAAGAAATTGAACTGCCTCAAATCAGTAGAGATATTGAAAATCAAAAAAGTGAACTTTCTGCACTGAAAAATTACACTGCAAATAGTAATTTTAAATACAACAGAATAATATTGAGCGATAACGACAAAATTATACCAACAAAGAATCAAGTTGCATTCTGGGGAATAGAACCTAATATATCTAGCGGTCATTGCCCGTTTATGTTGTTCAAAAAATGGGAAGAGCTCCTATGATGAACAAAGAATTAATCAAAAAAAGATTCTCAAAGTGTATTACAACATATGATGAGAATGCAAAAATTCAAAAAATAATGGCTGAAAAGTTATTTTCACTTTTAGAACGCAGTGACTTTGACAAAATTCTCGAGATTGGTTGCGGTACAGGATTGCTAACTAAAATTGCCATTGATAAACTTAATTTTAAATCTTATACAGCCAACGATATTGTTGAAGATTGCAAAGATTTAATTGAAAAATTATCACCAGAAATTAAATTTGTTCAGGCTGATATCGAAAATGCAATAAAAGATAGCAACAATAAGTATGATTTAATAATCTCAAATGCGGTTTTTCAGTGGATAGAAGATATTGATAGTTTTATCTCTACTCTTTATGAAAAATTAGGACCAAATGGCGTACTTTTGTTTTCAACATTCGGACTAGAAAATTTTAGAGAAATTTCTTTCGTTTTAGAAAAAAATTTACCTTATCGCTCCGCAAAAGAATACAAAGAAATGTTTAAAGATTACAATTCTTCTGTGGAAGAGGAAGCACATATATTGGCGTTCAAAACCCCAAAAGATATTCTTAAACATATTCAGCTAACGGGAGTCAATGCTATTGATGAAGCAAAATGGACAAAATCTGATATGTTAAATTTTGAAAAAGGATATAACAATTTCTGCTCCGGCAGACCTACTCTAACTTACAACCCTATTTATATAAAAATAACAAAATAGTACAACAGGTTAATTCTACGCCAATAGATATTATTATAGAATTAAGCTATAAATGGTCTTTTATTTATAGTGGAGTGCTTTATGATTAATTCTAATGAAGAAAAAAATTTGCAAGCACAAAGAGAAACCTTTGTTGCATCGCTTAGCCACGACTTGAAAAATCCAACACTTGCACAAATCAGAGCATTAGAACTTTTACTAAAAGGTAATTTCGGCAATATACAACCAAAGCAAAAAGAAATCTTGGAAATGGTTCTTGATTCTTGCAAATATATGAATGCAATGTTAGCCTCATTGCTTTCCACTTATAGAAGCGAAAAAGGAGCAATTGTTCTAAAATACGAAAACATATCACTTATGGAATTAGCATCAGAATGCGTAGAAGAAATGATATATATAGCAAAAGACAAAAATGTCCAAATTGCACTGCAAAATAACTACACGTCATCTAATATTTGCGCCGATAAAATCCAAATAAAAAGAGTAATTATGAACTTATTATCAAATGGAATTAAATATGCGTTTAAAAATTCCTGTATAAATATAACAATATTTAATGAACAAAATTATACAGGTTTTCAATTTGAAAACAACAGTCCATTTATTCCTGAAGATAAACAAAAATCAATATTTGCACAATATGTATCTTTTGCAGGTGTTCATAAAGAATTGGGTATTGGACTGGGATTGTACGCTTCTAAAAAAATAATTGAAGCACACGATGGTGAAATTTTTGTAAAAAGCTATCCGGATAACAGAAATATCTTTGGATTTAAAATCCCTACAACAAAAAGTGTTAACGCTTCTGAATGCGTAATATTCTAATTTTTATATAACAAGATATTCCTGTTAAAATATGTAAATTCTACACTTGCAAGAATAGAATGCTCATGGTACGATACTCTTGTCGGACTGCTAAAAGACGCTTTTATGAGCAACAATTAATTTAGTAAGCGACGAGTAGAATGGATACTCCGGTGGGAGTAAATGGTGCAAAGGTACTAAAGCCACTAGTGCTGAGTCAAATATAAATGCGACAAAGTGCAAGTGTGTGAGCGAAGGGCACGATGTACTAGGTTTAAATAAAAGGCAAGGTGCCAAAAAGCCTAAGCAAGCCAAATACCACTCCGGAAGTCCGCAATTAGAAAAGGAAATTTGTATGAACACAGATCCTATAGCAGATATGCTAACAAGAATCAGAAACGCAAATGTTGTTTCTCACCCATCAGTTGAAATGCCATCTTCTAAGCTAAAAGTAGCTTTAGCTAAATTGCTTAAAGAAGAAGGTTACATTTCTAACTACTCTGAAAAGGCTGAAGGCTGCTTCAAGACTTTATCAATTGAATTGAAATACGACGAAGCTAACAAACCGGTTATTTCTAGCCTAAGAAGAGTTTCTAAACCTGGTTTGAGAAACTACTGCAAAGCTAAAAACCTTCCACAAGTTTTAGGTGGTATGGGTATTGCTATCGTTTCTACTAGCAAAGGTCTTTTAACAGATCGTAAAGCTAGAAAAGAAAACCTAGGTGGCGAAATCTTAGCTTACATTTATTAATGAATTGGGGTTAATCCCCTAACAAAAAAGTTGTCGGGTGCAATTGACAGAAAACCCCGATATTACACACTAAAAAGAATGGACGATGTTCATTCTGACAAAAAGGAGAAAATTAATATGTCAAGAATTGGTAAAAAACCTATCGAAATTCCTTCAGGTGTTGAAGTAAAAATCGAAGGAAATGTTATTACAGCTAAAGGACCTAAAGGTTCTGAATCAGTTGCTTTCAGAGATGAAGTTAAAGTTTCTGTTGCTGATAATCACGTAATTGTAGAACCAAACTCAGAAGATAGAAAAACAAACGCTCTTCACGGTTTATTCAGAACTCTTATTGCAAACGCTATTCACGGCGTTTCTCAAGGTTTTGAAAAGAAACTTGAAATCGTTGGTGTTGGTTACCGTGCTAGCATGGAAGGTTCAAACCTTAACTTAGCTCTTGGTTACTCTCACCCAGTAATCGTTACTCCACCTGCAGGTATTACTCTTACAGTTGAAGCTAACACTAAAATCTCTGTAAAAGGTACTAACAAACAAACTGTTGGTGATGTTGCTGCATTCATCAGAAGCAAACGTCCACCTGAAGTTTACAAAGGAAAAGGTGTTAAATACGAAGGCGAACACATCAGACGTAAAGCTGGTAAAGCTGGTAAGAAATAGTGCAGCGTAGCTCGGTGTAAAGCCTGAATTCAGCGACGGTGAGCCGGTGAACTGAAGGCGGAACACTACGTGGTGCTATGCACGTAGACAATTGGTCGGTTGACATTGGTATGATTACCGGTTGGTATAAAAACTACTGGTCAACCTCAAAGTTAGTACTACAAGAAATTAAGACGTTAAGTCTGGAAGTCATTAAGTTCATTTTAATAATCTTAGGGAAGTTGACTTATAGTCATTGTGAGGAATGAAATCCCCTCACCCCCAACCCCTCTCCCGCAAGGGACGATGGGAGGAAATTTATAACGAACTTAACGACCCAACGACTTAAAGACTTCAAAAAAAACGCCCGCATAAATCCTTGAGTGGTATCAAGCAGATTTGGGCACAGAAAGGAAAACCAAAATGATTAAACAAGAAATTAGAAAACCAAAAGTACAAAAAAGACATCAGGCAATCAGAGTAAAACTTTCAGGTACAACTGAATTCCCTAGATTGGCTGTATACAGAAGCACAAAACACATTTATGCTCAATTAATTGATGATGAAAAACATGTAACAGTATGTTCTGCATCTTCAGTTGATAAAGACCTTAAAGAAAAGTTAGCTCACGGTGGTAACATCGAAGCTGCTAAGGTTGTTGGTGAAGCTATCGCTAAGAAAGCTTTGGCTAAAGGTGTTGAGTGCGTTGTATTTGATAGAGGTGGTTTCTTATACCATGGTAGAATCGCAGCTCTTGCAGATGCAGCTAGAGAAGCTGGTTTGATGTTCTAATTTGTAGAATATTTTAATCATAAAGAAGCGATGTTTGATTTTTCAGACCTCGCTTCTTTTTATTAATATATCTTAATCTTATACTTATTCTTACCTTTTTCTGATAGAATAGAACTGAGGGCTTATGTTATGAATAAAAAAATATATATATCATTATTTGCAATACTAGTATCACTTTCTTCTATTCAAGTTGAAGCAAAGATGACCAAAGAAGCGCACGCCTTGTACCAACAGGCATGCAATTATGAATACAGAAGCGATTATTTATCTGCAATTAGTTCTATTCAGAAAGCATTAGCGATAAATGGCGACGATGCCATGCTTTATACTAAAATTGCAGGACTTTATTCTGATGTCGGAAGATATGAAGATGCCCTTGGTGCTTACAAAAAAGCTGTGAAGCTACGCCCAAATGATGCTTTTATTTACATAAGTATTGGTAATATTCTCCAAACAATGGGAGATTACGAAAATGCGTATAACTCTTTTATGCAAGCGCAACAGATTTATCCTGAATACAAGTATAACTATTTGAATTTGGCAAATATTGAATATTTTAGAAAAAATTATAAGAGCGCAATTGAAAATTACAATACATTTTTGAGCGCATATCCGGAACATCAGGAAGCAAGTGAAAACCTTGCCAATGTTTATTACGCAGCAAATGAGCCGGACAAAGCTTGCGAAATTTACGAAAATGTTTATAAAAAATATCCATCAGCATTTAAAGATTATGCGAATTATGGTATGGCATTGTATGATACAAAGCAATTCCAAGCTGCGTCTGAAATGTTAGAAAAAGCACTTGATGATGATCCTGATGACGAAGTTTTATTAGCTAAACTAGCTTTATCTTATCAAAATATGGATGAAAATGATAAGGCACTTGAAACTTTCAAAAAAGTATTTGAAGTTAATCCAAAACTCGTTGCTTTAAAGTTTGATTATGCAAATCTTCTTGGTAATATGAATAAAAACGAAGAAGCAATTGAACAGTACAAAGAATATTTAACAGCTTATCCTGATGATGCAGACGCTTATAGAAACCTTGGTTTGGTTTACAAGAAAATGAATAATGATGAGCTTGCTTTATTCAATTTCGAAAAATCATATTCAAAAGATTCTTCTAATAATGAAACCAAAAAAGAGCTTGCTCTATGTTACCACAAGAAGCAAGATTATTTTAATGCTCTTAAATACTACGATTTAGCTCTAAAATCAGAACCTGATAATTACGAATTGCTTGCAAATAAAGCATTGACATTACACGCAATGGATAATTATGTATCTGCAATAGAAATTTATAAGTCTTTATTGGAAAAACAAGATAATGACAGATTGAAACAGAATTTAACTGCAGCTTCAATTGCTTATGGTTATGAACTATTGGATAAACAAGATTACGGACAAGCAATTTTGTATTTTCAAGACGCAATTGATTTGAATGACAGAGAAGCTTCGGCTTATTATGGTTACGCTCAAGCAAATGAAAAAATGGGCTGTACAGATATCGCTCTTACAAACTATGAAAAGGCAGTATCTTTATCTCCGGCAAATAGAGAATACAATATTGCTCTAAGAGATTTTAGAAATGCTCATAAGGTTCAAACAGAAGCAAAGCAAGAATCAAAACCTGCAAGTACAGAAGTTAATGAGCAAGCACTTTCTTATGACTCATTGATTAAACTCGGTGACAATTCGTACAAACAGCAAAAATATACCGAAGCGATTGATTATTATACAAAAGCTGTAGTTTTTGTACCGGAAGATAAAGTAACACTCCAAAAAATCGCAAACTTATACAAGCTAACAGGAAATAATGCAAAAGCAATAAGCTTCTATGATAAAATATTGACAATAGATTCAAATAATGTTGATGCTTATTTCAACAAAGGTTTGGTTCTTGCTAGTCAGAAAAAATATGATGATTGCATAAAGTGTTTTGAAAAAGTAATTACGCTTTCACCGGATTATCCTTATGCTTACTACTCATTAGGTTTAGCGTATGAACAAAAAAATGATATAGACAAAGCTCTTGAATACTACTATTTGTATTCAGGATTGGAAAAAGATGAAAAAATGTTAAATGTAGTAAATCAAAAAATTAAGCAGTTAGAAAAATGATTAAAAACCTGTCAAAATTATTCTGCTTAGTTCTTCTATGTTTTACTCTATGCTCTTGTACGTATGAGCGCGGTTTGATTTTGTTCAACACTCAACCTGTTACAAGAGAAAACGCTCTTGCGGATCAAAAAACATTCAATGTTGGACAAAAAATTTATTATTTATTTATTGCACCTAAAAAAATGGACAATGAATTTATCAGAGTTCAAATTTTTAAAATGACTGATTTAGCGCCTTGGGGCGGTAATGAAGTCGTAAGAACAAAAGACTACAGACTTATGTTAGATGAAAGATATTATCATACAAACTATTTTGTCTTACACGAAAAAGGACGTTACGTTATGCAAGTATTCTCGCATGATGATTTTCAACACCCGCTGGCACTAAACGATTTTTATGTGAAAGACTAATTTTGTTTTAAGCCTTCACGATAAACTTGATAGTTATGTAAATCTCTAAAATTCCAATTGATACCGCGTTTTACAATTTTTGCAGGGTTGCCGGCAAGCACTACGTTCGGTTCATTGAATTTCTTAGTTACAATACTGCCCCAACCAATAATTGAATCATCGGAGATTTTTGTGTTTTTATTAATCTTAACATCTTTTCCTATCCAAACATGGTTTCCGATTTCGATTTTGTCACTGAAATTTTGTGGATTACCATCTAAATCCGTAACTGTATGGACGTCTGTATACCAAATATCAATTCCCCAATCAAACAAAATATCACTGGCAATGTTGATGGTATGTTTTTCATCTGGTAGAGTTTTTGCTATATTTAGTGCCGCTTGAAACTCTGTAAAATTCGTAACTTCAAAGGTCTGTGCAAATGACTTTAAACACCCCAAATTAGAAAAAATAAAACAGATAAAACAAATAAAAAGCTTTAAAAATTTCATCTCAACACATCGCCTATATAAATTTAACTTACAAAAATGATGTTAAACTCTTTAGTCAAAATCCAATATTCCCCTGTCAGGTCAATTTGATGTGGAGAGGGTTGTAAAACTAAATAGCAATTAAAAGTTCTTGTTTTTCATTATTAGAAAGAATTTTGTTATTTATGATTATTTCTAAATGTTTTTTATAAAAATTGTTAATTTCTTGTTTACAAAATGCAGGAAGTTTATA
>CABQIM010000059.1 GCA_902464375.1 uncultured bacterium
AAAATACAGAAAAATATTTAAAAATTTCCACTGCCCTTTTCAACTTACAACTTTTATTATACAATACTTTTGGAAAACTGATAAGTATGAATATTTTTAAAACATTTGAAACATTTTTAAAAGAACCCCTGAGCATCCTTAAGGAAAATTTTATCCAAATTGTGAGTGTTCAGACCGGTAATTTGTTTGAAAATAAACCTTCTGTTGATGTGAGCGTATTGAATAACAAAACTCAGTTAACAGTGGTTAATAATGAAAAAATGTACAGGCTTTTATCACTTGTTACGCATCGCGCAAAACAAAAAGAAAATTTAGAAAAGGAAAAACAAAATGAAACAGCTTAACGCAAATTTTATCGTAAGTGCAGAAAAGCTTTCCCAGTGTCCACCTTTACAATTGCCGGAATTTCCTATGCTGGGGCGTTCTAACGTTGGAAAATCTTCTTTTATAAATGCGTTAGCTAACAATAAAAAACTTGCAAAAACTTCTAACACCCCAGGGAAAACAAGATTAATAAACTTTTTTAATTTTTCTGATATTTTTACAATCGCTGATTTACCTGGATATGGATATGCAAAAGTTTCTAAAGAAGCACAAGCAAGATGGCAAAAATATTTGGAAGAGTATCTTCTAAATAGAGAACAAATAAAAACTCTTATCCAACTAGTAGATGCAAGGCATGATGTGCAGAAAAATGATTTGCAAATGCGCGAATGGGTTGATGCACATAATCTTCCGATAATAACTGTTGTAACAAAAATGGATTATGTTCCGAAAGGAAAACAGCAGGGAGTTTTGGCGAAAATTAGAAAAACTTTATCCGGCGATGTTCTTCCGTTTAGTGCAACAGAAAGAAGATATTGTGAAGATATGATTGAATATTTAATCAATTTATGCAAATAATATGTATGTGTATCAGAAATTTTATGAATTAATTTACAATTATAGAAGGGGAGTACAGTGTTTAAGCCAGCGGATAAAACAGAGCTAAATCAAATTTCTTTAACTGGAATGAGAGCCATTGTGCTTATTGGTTTATTAATAGAAGCACCAAGAACTTTAGAAGAAATTAGAGAAAAATTTATCGGATTAAATATAATGGAGCCTGAACACTCTGATGATATTTTACGTATTGACTTGAACACGCTTCGAGTAATGGGGTGTGATATTACTAAAGCGAATATAAAAACCGGATACAAGTACACTCTTTTGAATCATCCGTTTTCGCTTACAATTACTAGCGAAGAGTTCAATGTAATCAAAAAAGCGTACAAATGGATTAAAGAAAGTGCAAATATAGAATTGATTCTTGAATATCATGAGCTTTTCAATAAATTAGCGGAACATATAAGCGATTCAGATACGCGTGAAACCCTTTACGGATTATCTGTTCTAAAATCTTTTGATACAGGTTTTGTAAAAACACTTTTGGAAGATTGCAAATTAAACAGGGTATTGCAACTTTCTTACCAGACTCCAACTGCTCAAAATAATTCTATCAAAAATGTTTCAGCACAAAAGCTGGTGTTTGAAAATGATAAAATTTATTTGTATGGTTTTGATTTGGATAATAATCAGTCAATTGTTTTGAATATCAAACGTATTACTTCTGTTCTTAATAGAGAAGAAGGACATGGTAATGTAGAGATTAAGGCAAGAAAAGTTAAATTTTTTCTTAAGAATTTTGGTATAACAAGAATTGAAGATAATGAAAATATTCTTGAAACAAACGATAAAGGTTATATTGTGGAAGGTGCATATTACAATGATTTTATTGCAACACAGAGGATTTTATCTTTTGGTTCAGAATGTACGGTATTGGAACCAGCAGATTTTAGGGCTGATATTATTGAAAAACTGAAACTGATGAGAGGAGTATACAATGGCTAAATTATCAAATAAAAAAAATATTTCCTCTATGCAAGTTCTAAAAACTTTGCAAGTTTTGTTGCAAGGCAATTATACAATGCAGGAGCTTGTATCTATACTTAATGAAAACGAAAATGAACCCCTTTTTAATAATAGTGTTATCAGCAAATATATCAACACTTGCAGATATTGTGGAATTGATATTCCAAAGATTCATAACAAATACTTTGTTGCAAGCATGCCGTTTGGTTTGGAATTGGATGTCAAAGATACTGATTTGTTAGAAAGATTGCAAAATATTATAAGACAGGAAATGTCAAAAAAGAATAATAAAATTTTCGATGGTTTTATTGAAAAGATTAACAGATTCTCTAACAAGAAAATTTCTCGTGTAGAAAAGGCAACTTATCAAATTTCTGTAGAGATGTTTGAACGTGCAATAAAAGAAAAACGTAAAATAAGATTGATGTTTAAAAATAAAGCAATATGGGATTGCATTCCATTAAATATTGCAGAAAACAAAGGTAAAAACTTTTTCCACGTATTGGCAAATGGTCATGAAAAAATGGTTGATACAGAAAGAGTTTCCGGTATTGAAGTTTTGAGTGATAAGTTTGTGAAAAATTATAGTGAACAAGTGGTTGTGTTTGAATTAAAAACACCTCTTGCACAAAGATATAGTCTTCGTGAAAATGAAAGATTAATTAAACCTTTTGATGGTCAAAGCATCACTGTTTCTAATCACGGAGAAGGTAAAGAAATCTTGCTTTCCAGACTTCTTAGATATGATGATAAGTGTGAAATTATTAATCCTAAAATATACCGCGAAGAAATAAAAGAAATAATTGATTCAGCACTTAGAAATTATGGAGAAATATAATGCTTCTTGCAATTGATATCGGTAACACAAATATTACACTTGGAGTTTTTGAGAACGAAAGCATTTTAGAAACGTTCAGATTGCCTTCAGATAAAGAACTTCCGCAAGAAGAATATGAAATACTTTTGCATACATTGTTTAAAAAATATGATATTCATGCCTGCATAATAGCTTCTGTTGTTGATGAATTAAATCGAGTAGTGAAACACGCTGCAGACAATGTATTCCATATCAATTCAATGCTTCTTACAAATAAATTAAATCTTGGTATTAAATTAAAGCTTAAAAATCCAAAAGAAGCTGGTGCAGATAGAATTGCAAATGCTTGCGGAGCTTATGTCTTGTATTCAAAACCTGCAATAATTGTGGATTTAGGTACTGCTACGACATTTGATATAATTGATAAAAATGGAGATTTTCTTGGCGGTGTTATTATGCCGGGACTTAATCTTCAATTCAGAGCACTTAATAACAGCACTTCTAAGCTGCCTAGAATCGAAGCTGATACTGTTGATAAAGCGATAGGGGATAATACTAGTGATGCAATCTTATCTGGCGTAATACGAGGCTCTGCGTGCGCTATTGAAGGTCTGATTAGACAATGCGAAGATGAGCTTGGAGAGAAGGCTACGATTATTGCTACCGGTGGATATTCCGGCTTGATTTCAAAATACATGAACCGCGAATTTGATTTTGTTAATCCATACCTGACTCTTGAAGGTTTGAGATTTTTGTACGAATTGAATGTTAATTTGTAAAATATAAACAAATCGCTGAAGATATTATAAAATGGCTCTTGTAGGGCTTAGCACGAATGCTAAACTTCGTCACACACAATTGTTGAAGAAATTGGACGAAAGGTGGCTAAGCTATGGTGAGCAAAATAATAATGCTAGTAATAGCATTATTATTTTGTCCAACATAGCTGCTACCTCCTTTTATAGTCATTATTCCAATTGTAGATTGTGGCTAAGAAGTTAGTAGCGGTTTTTACTTATACCTTGCGGATTACTTTTACAATAAATTTTCAGATTTATCTATAATAATAAATCGCTCATTGCTTTTAGCAATGAGCGATTATATCTTTTCAATTTGTGATAACGCTATTTAATTTCTGCATCATCGGTGGCTTGAAGCTGTTTTGACTTGTAATTGTGGATGACTGCGTCAACCAATAAGTCGTATGAAGAGCTTTTTTCTATATTAGGAAATTCCTCTTTCAATTGTTGTCTGACCATTGCTTCCAGCCTTTGTTCGTCAGCTTTGATTTTTAGTTCGTTGCTTGACAACGACTCTATATAATCCGCATTTGCTTGTCTTTGTGAACTTGCAAATGTTAATAAATTCGCTTTTGTATCTATTGCCTGTTTAAGTGACTTTAAAAATTTTAGGTTGAACATAACGACCTCTTTTAGCTTTATTACTACCTTCACTTGTATTTTTATAAAGTCCCCTAAAGGTAAAAATTGACTCTTTAGAAAAAAGTTGTTACAATTTTTTACAATTTAGAGAAATCTGTTAGTATTATATACTTATTTTTCAAACTCTTCAATAGTGCCAATCTATTATTTTTAATCTTTTCGTCCTTATCCATGACAAGTACATCATCAAAGAATTTTGTAACTACCGGATTAATTTGTGTTAAGTCTTTTAAGTATTTAGCATAGTCTCCATCAAAATTTACACTCTGAACAGCTTGATACAAGGCTTTTTCCGCATCTTCTACGAACAATTCCGGCTTAACTTCTCCAGCTTCTTCCTTCAGAATTCTTAAGACTCTGTTTGCGTTTTCTATTAATTTTTCATCAACACCACCAGCTACAGCCTTAACTCTTTTCAAGTAATCAGCCAAGTCTGCGCAAGGATTTATGCTAGAGCATGCTTCTAATACATTTTTAGAATAATCACTGTTCAAGAAAATAATTAATCTTTGAACAAAGAATTCTTCTACATCTTTTTTTACATCAGCCTTAACCGGAAGCAATTCCAATGTTTCATCAATAAGTTTTGATAAATCTAATTTCAAATTGTGTTCCAAAACTGTCTTGATAATACCTAAAGCTGCACGTCTTACACCTAATGGGTCAGAAGAACCTGTAGGTTTTTTGCCGGAAACGAATACTGCACAAATTGTATCCATTTTATCAGCAATACCAACAACTTGACCTTCAATGGATTTTGCTGTTTCACTGTCGGCGTTTAGTGGGAAATAGTGTTCCTTGATACCTTCCGCAACTTCCGGAGCTTCTTTTGAAACTCTGGCATAATCAGCACCAATAAAGCCTTGCAATTCTGTAAACTCAAACACAAGATTTGTTGCTAAATCTGCTTTGCAAAGCTCAGCAGTTCTCTTAATTGAAGGACGATTTACACCTAAATCACTTGCAATTTTTTCAGAAAGTTTAACAATACGTTGAGTTTTATCGTAAACCGAACCCATGCCTTTTTGGAAAGTCATACCCTTTAAGTTTTCTACATAAGCTTCAAGCGGTTTTTTAGTATCTTCATTAAAGAAGAATACCGCATCATCAAGTCTTGCTTTAATTACTCTTAAGTTGCCGGCTTTAATATTTTCAAATTCATTACCGATGTAGTTTGTAATTGTAACGAATTTGTTGATTAATTTTCCGCTATCTTTTTTATACAAAGCGAAATATCTCTGGTGAGTTTCCATAACTGTAACTGCAACTTCTTGCGGAATTGTAAGAAACGCTTCGTCGAAATTACAAGTAACAGCAACCGGATATTCGCAAATAAAAGTAACTTCTTCTAACAAATCATCAGAAATTTTTGTTACAGCGTCTAATTTATCAGCTTCCGCTTTAGTTAGTTCTAAAATACGTTCTTTTCTTTCATCTTGGTTAACAATAACCTTCGCATCTCTTAATTTTTCAACATATTCATCAGGGTTATTGATCACAATATTTTGTTTAGAGAATCTGTGACCATTAGTTATGTTAGAAGATTCTTTATCAATAATAGTAATCTTAACTTCTTCGTTATCCAATATTGAAAGTACCCATCTAATTGGACGAGAGAATTTAACGTCGTTATTTCCCCATCTCATAAAGTGTGGACCTTGAAGTTTAGAGAAGATTACAGGAACATTTTCTTGTAATAAATCTTTTGTATTTTTACCTTTGATAGAAATTTTTGCATGAAGGTAATTGTCTTCAACATAAAGTTCATCAGGGGTTACACCGTTTTTCTTTGCAAAACCTTCACCGGCTTTAGTTAGATTATTATTTTCATCAAATGCAACTTTTGCGATAGGACCTTTAACAACTTTTTCAACATCCGGTTGAGAAGCTGCAAGTCCTTCAACAATTACAGCAAGTCTTCTAGGAGTTGCCATAACGTTAACTTTATCAAATTTTACATTGCTGTTATTTAAAAATGTTTCAAATCCGCTTTTTAATTGAGAAATTGCCATTGGTATAAATTTATATGGTAATTCTTCAACACCTACTTCCAATAAATATTTACTCATTATTTTTCTCCGTTTCTGCCTTGATTATACATAAAAACAAGCAAAAAGAAAAGGATATAAGGGGTTAATAAATTGAAAATGGAAAATTTAAAGTGAAAAATTAACAAAAACTTTACAGTTCAAAATATTCTGCTTTATCCAACATTCGTTCATCGCGATAATAGCTGTTATAAAGTTTAGCGCGTTTTATGATATTGTACCACTGATTGTAATTCGCCATAAAATCATCTTTATTTTTGTTCATATAATGGATAGTAATGATTCCTTCATATCCGCGCGTTACGCGATAAAATTCACATTGCGCCTGAACTTTGCCATAATTCTGAGTGCAGCGTCCTTGTATTGCATCATCCGGAGTTAATCTCAATGTCTTGTAACTGGCTGTTGGATTTGCTTTGATTAATTTCGCAGAGCTATTGGATAAAAATACATTTATAGGATAAGTTGAATGCTTATAAGAGTGAACAACAATAGTTCTATTCCAGTCGTTGCTTGCCTGACCTTTTGGAACATACTGTAAAATTGCTTCGTTGCCGATTTTTTTGTAATACGCTTTAACCCATAATTCTCTATCAGGAAATTTGATGATAATGGTTTCATATGCAAAGACTGCAAGAGTAGAAAAAACAAATATTAAGCTAAATAAAAGGGCTTTTTTCATCTGCAATAACTCCCTTTTCTCCCACTCCTGTAATTTCTTTCAATATTTTGGGCGCAAAAATTTCACTCTCAAAATGCCCAATATCAAATACAACTTTTTCAGCTTCAAGTGCTGTATGGAATTTTAGATCACCGGTTACAAAAGCATCTGTTTCGCCTATAAATTCTGAACCGGAGCCGGCACAAAAGCCTATTGTTTTAATTTTTTTTGCATTCAAATTATTGATATGCCTAAGTTTTGGTGAAATTTTCAGCAGCCTATTTTTTAATTCATCGACAGTAATAGCTTCTTCTAATTCCACAATTCTTACAAAATCATCAGTAGCGGTTTTTTGGAATCCAAGTTCACTAATCAATGTATCAGTCGTTCCGCCTTCTGCCCTATCAAGATTTGTGTGTGCGCAATAAATATTTATATCTTTGTATTTCAGAGGAACGTAAAACAGTGGATGATGAGAAATTATCATGTCACATTTCTTGTCTTTTGCTTGTTTTACAATGTCGTCAGTTACAGTAAGAGCAAACAAAATTTTATTTACTTCTATATTGTTAACTCTCTCAACAGCCCACCCGGAACAATCCCACTTCTCTTGTGTTTCAAGTGGTGCAAATTTTTCAATTTTGCTGACAATTTCGTACTTATCCAAAAATTTCCTCCAGAATGCGTTTTGCGATATTATTTTTTGTATTTTTTTCAATATGTTTAATATTCAAAGCCTTATCAATGATATAAACTTCATTCTCATCGGCATTAAATCCGATATCTTTTCTGGAAATATCGTTTGCAATCAAAAAATCGCATCCTTTTTTCTGGATTTTTGTTTTAGCATTTTCTAGCAAGTTTTCACTTTCTGCGCAAAAACCTACAATTTTTGTTTGACTTTTATTTTCAGAACAAATTTCTTGTAAAATGTCTGGATTTTCAACAAGCTTTAATATTACATCATCGTTATTTTTATTTTTCTTAATTTTTTGTGCAGACGAATTTTCCACTCTATAATCTGAAACTGCAGCTGCCATAATTACACAATCTTGTTCCGCAAAATTTTCTTTTACAAATTTCGCCATCTCAAGTGCTGTTTCGGTCACAACATTTTTATATGGTTTATTGATTCCAAAAGTGGACACTAATGTGACTTCTGCTCCCATATTATAAGCGTTATCAGCAAGTGCAATTCCCATTTTACCGGAAGAAGAATTAGAAATATATCTAACAGGGTCAATTTTTTCTTTTGTTCCACCTGCAGTAATCAGGATTTTTTGACCTTTCAGAATTTGTTTTTGTGCAAAAATCTTTGAAGTCGCTTCAAAAATATCTTCCGGCTCTTTCATTCTACCGACAGCATTAACTCCGCAAGCTAAATATCCTGTTTCTGGTTCTAAAATATGGTAACCGTTAGATTTAAGTTTTTGCAAATTCTCTTGAACAAAAGGATTATTCCACATATTGTTATTCATTGCAGGAGCTAATAAAATTGGATTTGAAAAAGCACATGCCGTCGATAGTAAAAGATTATCACAAATCCCATTTGCAATTTTCCCGATAGTATTGGCACTAGCCGGAGCGATTACAAATATATCAGATTCCGTTAGTGCAATATGTTCCGGTTTATATTCTTTGATTTCAAAATTATCAACGTAAACCTCGTTGCCGGAAAGAGTTTGCAAAGTTAATTTTGTTACAAAGTTCAATGCATTCGGAGTCACTACAACTCTTACATTTGCACCTGCTTTTTTATACAATCTGATAAGCGTGCATATCTTGTACGCTGCAATTCCACCGGTTATCCCTATTAATATATTTTTATTTTCTAACATAGTTGTATTATAGCATGGATAGGAAAAGAAAAGTTGAAGATACATACTTCGTCATAATATTGCCCGCTCATTTATAGTCATTTAAAATAATGCTATAAAATGATTTAATATAATCTTAATATCAAACCTATTGACCAATTTCAAAAAATAATATAATCTAATAAATGAAATTTTTGAGTAAAAGTAATACAAAAGGTGAATACGAGTTATAGAGAGTAGTTAACACGTATAGTTATTATTAAGAATGGAGGATTCGTATGGAATTTCATCACCAGCCGTTAAGCGGCATGACTTACACAGATGCCGATATCAAAAGACTTATTACTGAGTATAATGTTCAGTTTATCAAACTTCAATTTGTTGACATAAACGGACAAGTAAAGAATATGGCAGTTCCATCGGAACATATTGACAGAGTTCTTAATAATGAAATTATGTTGGATGGCTCTTCAATTAAAGGTTTTAGAAACATTGAAACATCAGATATGTTTTTCTATCCTGATAAAAATACATTCCAAATTCTTCCTTGGCAAGAACACGATGGCAAAAATTCTGCAAGATTGATTTGTGATATCTACAACTCAGATGGAACACCTTTTGAAGGTTGCCCTAGATGTAACTTAAAACGACTTATGGCAGAAGCTCAAAAGCTTGGTTTTTCTATGAATGTTGGTCCGGAAGCTGAATTTTTCTTATTTGAAAAAGATGATGAGGGTAAAATTACTACAAAAACACACGATAGAGCAGGCTATTATGATGTTGGACCTGATGACTTGGGTGAAGCAGTTCGTTCTGATATCGTAAGCACATTGCAAGAGATGGATTTTGATATAGAAGCTTCTCACCACGAAGTGGCTGATGGTCAGCATGAAGTCGATTTTAAATATTCAGATATTTTAACTACAGCAGATAATGTTGCGACATTCAGAATTGCAGTTAAAGCTGTTGCTGCACAATACGGTTTGCATGCAACATTTATGCCAAAACCTGTATTTGGAATTAATGGTTCCGGCATGCACTGTAATATTTCATTGTTTAAAGATGGCAAAAACGCATTCTTTGACGAAAATGCAGAATATCAATTATCTGATACTGCAAAATATGCAATCGGCGGACTTTTGAAACACATCAAAAGCATTACCGCAATTCTTAACCCAACTGTAAACAGCTATAAGAGATTAGTTCCAGGGTATGAAGCTCCTGTTTATATGGCATGGTCATTGGCTAACAGAAGTGCGTTATTAAGAGTTCCTGCAAAACGTGGAATGTCAACTCGTGTCGAATTGCGTTCTCCAGATCCAAGTTGTAATCCATATTTAGCATTTGCAACTATTTTGGCTGCTTGCTTAGACGGTGTAAGAAACAAAATTGAACCGCCAAAACCTGTAGAAGCAAATATTTACAAGCTTTCTGACAGAGAAAGAAAGAAAATGAGAATAGAATCTCTTCCTGGAAGCTTAGAAGAAGCATTAGGCTATATGGAAAAATCTTTGATTGCAAAAACTGCCCTCGGTGAGCATATTGTAGATGAATTTATGACTGCAAAAGATATTGAGTGGGATTCATTCAGAACATTTGTTTCTCAATGGGAAATTGATAAGTATTTAGCAAGATACTAAGTAGAGGCTTAGAAGCGTCGAGGCGATGATGCTTAGAATGTAAAACGTAGAGGTGGGAATAGCGTGAGCGGTTCCCACCTTTTTAAATAAAACTTAAAACAAGTATACACTAACATTTTCAATAAAATGAACTTAACGACTTATCGACTTAACGACTAAAAAAAGAATAAAGCAGCTCATAAGCCGTGTTCTGTTCGGGAAAATTTCCTTGATAATCATCTATCTGGTATTGGGATTACTCCCAATCTCTAGCGATTTTTCAGGCTCGGCGGACACCTCAAGCACCTGAGTCAATCTTGCATCCGATCGGGGTTTAGCTAGCCGGTACCTTCCGATACCGCTGGTGAAGCTCTTAACTCACCGTTGCACCATCGCCTGTGATATAAAATCCATCGGCAGTATATTTCCTGTGCCACTTTCCACCAGCTCACGCTGTCCGGAGTTTCTCCGGCGATCTGTCCTTGGATGCACGGACTTTCCTCACCCGTAAGGGCGCGATTATCCGGCTGCTTTATTCCAAACTTATTATACCATACAAAGTAAAATTACGTATTAATCAAGCCTTCAACATCTAAAACAGTTTTCAATTTTAGAGCATAGATATTGTTTTTATTCAAAAGTGCCAATTTTACTGCATCTTTTTCCGTGGTAACAATTGTTCCATCAATATTTGCAATATCATCTTTTGTATACTGATGATGGTCATCAAACGTAA
>CABQIM010000060.1 GCA_902464375.1 uncultured bacterium
AGTGCTGAAAGCATATAAGTACGAAGCCCACCGTAAGATGAGATCTCTCATAGCACAAGCTAGTAAGTCCCGTTGCAGATTACAACGTTGATAGGTCGCAGGTGTAAGAGTGGCAACATTTTCAGCCAAGCGATACTAATAGGACGAGGGCTTTTTCTAATTAGATTTTGCAAAAAAAAGTAAAAATCTAAATAAAGTTAAAATTGATGATTATATTTTATGCAATCTTCAGCGTATAGCTGAAGCCGAGAATAATCGGTAACAGCAAACGGAAAGTTTGTTGGTGACCAATCGCAGGTAAACCACCCGTTCCCATCCCGAACACGGTCGTAAAGACCTGCAGAGGCGAAAATACTTGGAGGGCCACTTCCCGGGAAGATAGCACGTTGCCAACATCTAATTTAAAAAAAGAGTTGAATTGATGGATTTCAATTTGACTCTTTTTTTTTGTATAAAAAATCGTGCAAAACAATACAAACTTTTTTCGTAACTCAAAAAGTTTGTATTGTTGTAAACCACTCTTCCTCTCAGAAAACGTGACATTTATCTTGACAGGTTCGCATATAACGGCAATTCCAAGTTTTACAATATACCAATCGCATATTGTGAAACTTTCTAGCCTCAGCTCACCTGTCGCTAGTCACTTTTTCTTCGGCAGGGTCATCCCGAACACGGTCGTAAAGACCTGCAGAGGCGAAGGCTTGGTTGTTCGCGTTGAACGTGTCTTCGGATTTTGCTTCAAAGAACTGACGTTCTTTTTGCAAAAGTCCTCCGCACTTCGCTCACAATCCACAATACTTGGAGGGCCACTTCCTGGGAAGATAGTACGTTGCCAACATCTATTTTAAGAAAATAACCGATTTGTTGGATTTCAAATCGGTTGTTTCTTGTATAAATTCTTGCGGTAAATGATGTGTTATTGTACTTATTGATTTGCATGCTTATATAAAACTTATAAAAATATGTTTTGCTAGTTGGTTTACCTTGCAAATAGAGAAAAATATTTTGTCATATAATATATAGCCTGATAGGGGAATAGTTTTGTTTAGGGAATAGTTGTTTAATAATTGTATTAAATCTTTTTCATACTTCCAACTATTCTTAATTCCAAGAGCCGGTAAGGCTCTTTTTTTGTGCTACGCACGTAGATATTACGGTCGGCTTCTTGGTGAAAGTTACAAGAT
Source organism: uncultured bacterium (assembly GCA_902464375.1). Classification (GTDB taxonomy): domain Bacteria; phylum Cyanobacteriota; class Vampirovibrionia; order Gastranaerophilales; family Gastranaerophilaceae; genus CAG-196. The sequence goes on from CABQIM010000060.1 coordinate 1,185, forward strand.
TGTATAGATATAACAAGCTCCGCCTCATTGGTGTAACTACAAGTTTGCTGTAGAAAAAGTAACCAAAAAGACTTATCACATACAGTCGGTTACTTGTTGTAATCTACAAGTAGGGCGTGTTCCTTCCCTTATTAGGGAAGGTTAGAATGGGTAATAGCTCGTAAGGGACTATTCCAATATTGATAATTTGACTAGAAAACCACCCGCATTTGTTATCTCACTATCGTTCGAATAACTGCCACCTCCTAAAAAGGGCGGCAGTGTTCCATCCCTTGTTATTGTTATCTTTGCTCGAATAATCTAAGTCAGGTTAGGATGGGTATTCTTTACCCCCTTTACTCCTGCCACTTTCATATTCTTGTACGGCAAGTGCTGCATCTTCTTCACTATATTTATAATTAGATAAGCTTATCATAATTCTACCGTGAGATTCTTCAAATAATTTTTTTTTGATTTTATAAGGATATGTTTCATTGCCTTTCAAATTGCCATTATCAATTTCTCTTATGATGTCATCAATGTAGATTTGCATATATTTAGGGATTTCCGGATGTCTTTTTATATATTCGCATAAAGGCATATTCTCTCTATATCTGTTTCCACTTGCAGTTGTTAGCAAAAAATTCCCCATAGTGTTTAGTCCGCCAGCGGAAGCGGGTGTTACGTGCTCAATTGATGCGGTTGAGGCGATAAAAATACGTCTTATTATTTCGCATTGTTTTCTTTTAGAATATTTCACGATAAAAGCATTTCTGCTGCTTTCGGAAGTTGGAAGAAATAGAGCTTTATTTTTTATGTCATTAAAAATTTCACGTTCATTTTCTTTGGGAATAATCTCTTCCAGAGAGCTCAAAAATGTTTTTCTCTTGAATGTATCATGTTTAGAGTTTGCTAAAATTATTTGCCTGCACTTAGTTGTTTTGGCTCTAATTTTAAGCGCGGTATGTGGTGATAGTTTTTTTGTTAGTATGTCAACGTCATCCAGAACTTCCATTTCTTCAAGTTTAAGTTTCATTAGGGAATTTGTTTTAATCATTTGAAGGCAATTTTGAAGATTATCATCCGGATTAAGTAAAGAAAAATCTTTAAAAATTGCAAATATAGACTTTTCAACCGGCAGCATAAAATCCTGATAAGTAGAAAGCAGTGTTACTGCATCTTGCGCTGTGTGACATTTTGCTAAGCCTTTTTCAAAAGTCTTAATAGTATCGCTTGGGATTATTTTCACTCCTCGATAAGGGCAGGTGATATTTTTTAGTTTCCTCAATGGTTTTCCAGCAGAAGTTTTTCCTTCATAGGGAATATCGTAATAGTAGTTTAAATAATTCTCCGAGGTTATTTTTTTTATCTTTTTATCCGGCATAAAAAGCCTTTATTTTTGCTATTCCTAACTCCATGATATCAGATTCTTCTGTGTACCGCAATACTAAACAAATAGAAACATTATGTAAATAAATGTTAATTTTATGGCAATTATTGATGATAAATAATCTTTATATATCTAGAGGATTCAGAGATGATAAACTATATACAAAAAATGAATGATGTGAAAACATCAGATGTAAAAGTTCCAAAATTTAATTTTCAAGATTATGAGTACAAATCTACATTCAATTTTGCAACAGCAGCACCAAGTGATAATTATTCTGTACAACAACTTTGGGATGAAGAAACGAAATCTGTATTAATGAATGCTACAAAACAAATGGGCATTTCAAATTATTCTCCATCAAAATTAACAGATGATAATATTGCGATTGCAAAAGCTCAAACTCACTTGATAGATATGCTTAAATATTTTGAAGGTGACAGAAATTATTATTATGAAGCATATACAACGCCATATCAAGATAAGTTTAAAAACTGGACACACGGCTTTGGAGAACTTGGTAAGAAAAAAGTAACTCAAGAGCAAGCTTATGAAGGTATGTGCAAAAAATTAGAACAAGCTTCTAAAGAAGTAAAAAATGTTTTGAATAAAAGAATTGCTAATGGGACATATGAAGCACTTCCAAATTCTATAAAGGAAGTTTTAATTGATTTATGTTATAACAAAGGCTTGCCAAAAATTACTCAAAATGCAGCTTTAATGCAAGCAATAAAGAGTAAAGACTATTCTGGAGTAATTAAAAATTCAGTATACTTGTATTCCGGTAAATCAGGTGCAGAAAAGAAGGAAGAACCTGGATTATATACAAGAAGTTTGAATCGAATGATTTTGGGTACAAAAGATTTGCAAGGAAGAGAACTTGAAGAATCAAAACAAGAAATTGAACAAATTTATAAACGTGCGAAAGCTTGTTTTGCTGCAAATAACCAATCAACAATGGCTTTAGATAAAATTTATGAACAATATAAAACCGGCAAAATTTCAGCTGTTCCAGTCAGTGCTGAGTCATATAAGGTAAAAGTTGAAGAAAAATTTAAAGGTAAAGGTCTATTTGCTATCGCTCAATCTTTGTATAAAGAACTTGGAACGACTACAATTAGTTTCAAAGATTTTTATAAACAAATTAAAGATTTGAACAATGAACCTGACTCAGTAGAAGTTGGTCAGGAATTAAAAATTCCTGCGATAAAAGGTGCTGCAAAACTTACAAAAGTTGAAAAAACAGTGGCTGCTGATAAAAAAGTTGATGTTAATAATGCAAAACAAGAAGAAACTGTTGAAAATGAAGAAAAACTCGGTTTCTGGAAACGTATAGGTAATGGAATTGCTAATTTCTTTAAGTCTATCGGAAATTGGTTTAAGAACTTATTTTCTAACAAAGACGAAGTAGAAGAAGATGATTCTTGCAAAACTCCTTTCCAAAGATTATTGAAGAAAGCTCAAATAAAGGAAATGGGCGAATTAAGTGTAATTAGTTATGATTATACGGTAAAACAAGGTGATAATTTGTGGAAATTAGCTAAAGAATATGACACAAATATTGATAGATTAACAAATGATAATAAAATAGCTGATGCTAGTAAAATCAAAATTGATCAACATATTAATATACAAAAATTAGGCTATAAAGTTAAAAAAGGTGATAATTTATACCAAATTTCTAAAAAATTCGGTCTTACTCCAGAAATGTTAAAAGACTTGAATAATATAGAAGATGTTAACCAAATAAAAACTGATGAAATGATAGAAATTCCAGGGTTTATTTATGAAACAAAAGACGGCGATAGCTTAGAAAAAATTGCTCAACAAATGGAAGTTTCTGTTGATGATTTGAAAAAAATTAATAACATGTCAACAAATAAAATCAAAGCCGGTCAAAAGTTAATAGTTGTATACAATGATTCTGACTATTCTGTAGCTGCAGACAAGAAAAAGATTACTGTTGATAAAGCAACTAATACAACTACTGAAGTTGTTGATATGAGTAGTAATAAGAAACTTAAAAACAGACCTTTATTGCAAGAAAAATGCAAAGTAAATGGTCAGGTTGAAGCAACTAGACACGTATTTGAACCGACCGGTAAAGGTAAACTTTCTGGAAAAACTATTATTGTAAATGCCGGTCACGGTTATAGCCAAGCTGGTACTGATACCGGAACAACAGGTATTGATAACGTAGAGGACGAATGGTTACACAATTATGATAATGCTATCAGATTAACAAATAGATTGTGCAAACAAGGCGCTAAAGTTATATTCTTGCAAGGTGGCGTAAACATAATCGGTAAGGAAATTGAAAAGAAAGAAAATAAAGCTGATTTGTTTATTTCTGTTCACGTTAATGCTTGTGAAACACCTACGCAAGATAGAACACAGGTTTATTTCTCTAAAAATCATTTGGATATAACAAAGAAAAGTGAAAAATTGGCTCAAATGATGGAAAGAAATTTTGATAATTGGATACCAAAACACGAAAAAATCTCTGCTAAAGAGAAGTTTATAAATCCGGCAACAAAAGAACAAGATTATGCTCAATCAAACAGTGCAAACTATCTAGTACTAAGAGAATCCGAAAAGAAACAAAATATTCCTGCGGTATTATGGGAAACCGCATTCATGATTTCTCCAAAAGGCAGAGAAAGACTTACTAATCCGAAATTAATGGATAGCTATTCTGACTTGATGACAAAATCCGTAGTTGAGTATTTTAGCAAATAATATTTAAAATTTTTAAACTTGTGAAAAACTGTTGAGTGCTCTTCTTAGTACTCCGCAGTTTTTTCTTAGCAATTCTTTTGCTTCATCTTTTTTAAGTTCGCATTTCAACATAACGATAGAAGTTTTTACACTCCAACCTGATTCAAGAAGAGTTTGAAGCGCTGTGGAATTATTAACTCCGGCAATTTCTGAAACAATTCTTATTGCTCGGCCTTTTAATTTCTCGTTAGTTGGCATTAAATCTATCATAAAGTTTTCGTAAGTTTTGCCAATCTTAATCATTGCTCCGGTTGAAAGCATATTAAGTACCATTTTTTGAACAGAACCTGCTTTCATTCTGCTGGAGCCTGCAATTACTTCCGGACCGACTTCTACACAAATTCCTAAACCGGCATCGTCTAAAATAAGTGCTTTGTGATTGCAAGTAAGGGCTATTGTCTTACAATTAACTTTGTCTGCTTGAGCTAGTACTCCTAATAAATACTTAGGATTTCCACTTGCAGAAATTACAACACAAACATCATCTTTGGTTAGAACTTCCGCATCTTTTTCACCGAGTTCAAAATTATCTTCAGCACCTTCGACAGCAGTGCGAATTGCTTTTTCGCCACCGGCAATAATTCCTGTTACCATATCAGTTGGAACTCCAAACGTTGGAGGGCATTCTGACGCGTCAAGAATACCTAGTCTGCCGGAAGTTCCGGCTCCAAAGTAGTATAATCTGCCGCCAACTAGGAATTGTTTTGCTATAATATCAATTGCTTTTGCGATATTTGGAGCTTCATCTTCAATAGCGAGTGCAACGAGTTTGTCCTCTTCATTGATTTTTCTGACTATATCAATAGTAGAAAGCAAATCAATGTCTTTTGTGTTTTCATTTCTGTATTCTGTTATAATTTCACTCATCACACACACTCCTTTCGAAAACAATATTATTAGTTCAATAAAATTATTAATTTTAAATTTTAGCAAATAGACTAGCCATTTCAATAGCAGATTTTGCAGCATCAGAACCTTTGTTACCAGCTTTAGTTCCGGCTCTTTCAACAGCTTGCTCTATGTTATCTGTCGTAAGTACTCCAAATATAACAGGAATTTCTGTTTCTAAACCAACAGATGCAACCCCTTTTGAAACTTCTGCACAAACGTAATCATAGTGGGAAGTTGAGCCTTTGATTACAGCACCCAATGCAATAATTGCATTATACTTTTTAGATTTAGCACATTTTTTTGCAACTATAGGAATTTCAAAAGCTCCCGGACACCAAACGATATCTATATTATCTTCTTTAACTCCGTGACGTTTTAATTCATCAACAGCTCCTGATAGAAGTTTAGAGGTTATGAATTCATTAAAACGTGACACAATTATACAAAATTTTTCATTAGAAACAGTTAATAAACCTTCAATAACTGACATATACCTTCTCCTTAAAATAATATCTATATTCTTATTATACACGATTTTAAAAATTTTAGTACTATTAAATTCCTAAATTTCAAAGCATCAAATCTTCCAAAAGCTAATTTAACACTTTTTAACAATTCTTGCGTTATTACATCCATTTACCCTCAATTTGTGCTAGAATTTTTTTATGCAAAAAGGACAAATTTTTAAAATCCACTCAGATTTTTATTATGTGCATTCTGAAAACGGGACTTATGAGTGTAAAATTCGTGAAGTTTTAAAGAAACAGAAGCAAAAAATTTTTGTAGGAGATTTTGTAGAATTTGATAATGGGGCGATAGAAAAAATCTTACCACGCAAAAATTACATTACTCGCCCTACGGTTGCAAATATCGATAGAGTTATTATAATTTCTGCAGTCAAAGAGCCGGAATTAAATTTTACTCAACTTAACAGATATATTTCTTTTGCCAAATATCATGGTCTGGATGCAGTTTTATGTTTTAACAAAAATGATTTATCCGAAGATGATAAGACTATAGAAAAAGTTTTTTCGATTTATCAACCGCTAGGATATGATATTATTTTTACTTCTGCACTCGAAGGGTATGGAATTGAAGAATTTCAAGAACTTTTGAAGGGGAGAACTTCCGTTCTTTGCGGTTCTTCCGGTGTTGGAAAATCAAGTTTGATAAACGCAATTTGTCCGGATTTGAATTTAAGAACAAAAGAGGTTAGTGATAAAACTCAAAGAGGAACGCATACGACAAGACATTGTGAAATAATATCTGTGGATGAAGATTCTAGGATTGTTGATACTCCTGGGTTTAGTCACTTGAGATTTGATTTTATGATGCCAAATGAAGTGGATTTATTGTTTCCTGAAATTTCTCAATATAAGCAATATTGTAAATTTCAAGATTGCTTGCATTTGACAGAAACCGGATGTGCAGTGAAAGAGCATTTTGATGAAATTGATGAAACCAGATATCAAGCTTATGTTGAATTTGTAGAAGAGGCTAGAGAATATAAGGAAAAAGTTAAATATCAAGGGGTTAAGGTTGAAACGACTCATAAACAACAGCATAATAAAACAGCTGTAAAAATAAGCTCAAGAAAACGTGAAAGTGCCAGAAATACGCAGAAACAGAATATTTATAAGGGTATTGATGATGAAAGAATTGATTGATTTAGTAAACGAACATTTAGAGGAATATTTGCAAATATCTTATCCTGAAGATATTTTCAAAGCGATGAAGTATACGTTAATGCTTCCAGGGAAAAGATTAAGACCGGTGATGTGCTTAGAAACTGCAAGATTATTGGGTGCTGATATTAAAAATGTGCTTCCGGCAGCTTGTGCAATAGAAATGCTTCATGTTCAAAGTCTTATTCATGATGATTTGCCTTGCATGGATAATGATGATTTTAGACGTGGTAAGCCTTCTAACCACAAAGTTTTTGGAGAAGCAAATGCTGTTCTTGCAGGAGATGCTTTGTTGACTTTTGCACCGCAACTTATAATTGAAAAATCAAAAAATCTTTTATCAATGACGCAAATTGTTCGAATATTGCATGAATATACAAAATTTGCCGGTGCTTATGGGCTTATTGCCGGACAAGTGGTAGATATAGAATCAGAAGGTGGAAAGTTCGTGAAATCGCCAAACGAAACTTTGGATTTTATTCACTTGAATAAGACCGCTGTTCTTTTCCGTTTAGCTGTAAGAATAGGTGCAATTGCCGCCGGAGCTGATGATGAAACAATAGAAGAATTTGATAATTTTGCTAAAAAGTTTGGCTTAGCATTCCAAATCTATGATGATATTATGGATGAAGTTTCTTCTTTTGAAGAGTTGGGCAAAACAGTCGGTAAAGATAAAAACAGCGGAAAGCTTACGTATGTTTCATTGTACGGGCTTGAAGAGGCTGAAAATAAATTCAATTACTTGATTAAGGAATGTTATGTTATAATAGAAAAGTATCATTCACAAATCTTTGAAGAGATACTTGGAAAATTAAAAAACAGAATCGGGAGTATTAAATGAGTTTAGGACAAATCTACGGTACGGGATATGAGGTAATTTTAGTTGCGTTTTCAGGAATTGTGACTGCGCAAATTTTTAAGTTCTTGCTCCATTTAATAATTAAAAGAAGTATGGATTTAAGACTTTTTACAACTACCGGTGGTATGCCAAGTTCTCATTCTGCTGGTGTTATGGGATTGTCAACGGCAGTAGGTTTGATAAAGGGCTTTGATTCTATCGAATTTGCAATTGCTCTAGGATATGCATTTATTGTTATGTATGATGCAGCAGGTGTTAGACGTGCTGCCGGTAAGCAAGCTGCTTGTTTAAATAAAATTATAATGGATTTGTATAATCAAGATTTGCAAGAAGCTGGCGGAAAACTGAAAGAACTGCTCGGTCATACTCCTATGCAAGTTTTTGCCGGTGCAATTTACGGTATTGCTTATGCATTTTTAATGCACTACCATATACTGCATTAAGAAACGCTAGAAAAAATATAAAAATTACAGAAAATTTGATATAAGTGTTGTTAATTTTTGTAACACATGATAGTGGTAAAATATTCCCCCTCTTGCATTTAAACCTCTTTTATATTACAATTTTTTTGTCAGAAAACAACCCACATTTGAATATACCGTAAATGCCTGAAAAATGGTGTTTTTAGCTTTGGATATTTGAATGTTTATAAATTGAAAAATAATAATTCGTAAAACATTTAAGAAAGGTATTATTAACATGACAGAAGAAATCAAACAAGTTGAAGAATCAACAGAAGTTACAGCTGAAGTTGCAGCTCCAGAAGCTAGCGAAGCTGAAGCTCCTGCAAAAAGACAACGTAACAGAAAGAAAAGAGTAGAAACTCAAGAAGTTAAACCTGAATCAGAATGGAAAGAACAAGTTGTTCAAATCCGTCGTGTAACAAAGGTTGTTAAAGGTGGTAAAAAATTAAGCTTCAGAGCTATTGTTATCGTTGGTAACCAAAAAGGACAAGTTGGTGTTGGTTGTGCTAAGGCATCAGAAGTTATTATTGCTATTCAAAAAGCAATTGCTGATGGTAGAAAAAATCTTATTACAGTGCCTATTTTCAAGACTACAATTCCTCACCCAATCACTGGTAGATCAGGTGCTGGTGCTGTAATGCTAAGACCTGCTTCTCAAGGTACTGGTATTATTGCTGGTGGTGCTGTTCGTTCAGTATTAGAACTTGCTGGTATTGAAAACATTCTTTCAAAATCATTAGGTTCAAAATCACCTCTTAACGCGGCTAATGCTACATTGGATGCTCTTCAATCATTAAGACCATTCGCAGAAGTTGCTAAAAAACGTGGTTTGACAATGGCTGAATTATTAAACTAGTAGGCTATTTAAATTTAGATTTAAAATGGAATAATAGTTTTAGAATGTAGAACATGGCGTGGGAAAGCGTTTTTATAATAAAAAATCTTAAGTAAGCGTTCCCACCGATAAAAAATAATATTAAAAAGGAAAAAACAATGGCTAAACAAATAAAAATCAAACTTGTAAAAAGTTTAATCGGATGCTCAGAAGCACAACGCAGAGTAGCTCAGGCATTGGGCTTGAAAAAAACTGACCAAGTAGTTGAACACCAAGACAGTGCAACTATCATGGGTATGGTTAACAAGATTTCACATTTAGTAGAAGTGGTTGAATAAAAGACATTAAGTCGTTAAGTCGTTAAGACGCTAAGTTCGTAAAAAATATTTTAAATGAACTTAAAAGCTTAAAGACTTAAAGACCTAAAGACTTTTTTGTATTTTAGAATTAACAAAGAGGACATAAAAAATGACAAATATAACATTAGAAGATTTAAGACCAGCTGAAGGTGCAACTGGTAAATCAAAAAGAGTAGGTAGAGGTCGTTCATCAGGACATGGTAAAACATCTTGTCGCGGTCATAACGGTGAAGGACAACGTTCTGGCAGAACTTCAAAAAGAGGTTTTGAAGGTGGTCAAATGCCAGGTTACAGAAGATTACCTAAATTAAAAGGCTTCCAAATCATTAATCAAAGAAATTATGCTCAAATTAATGTTGGCAGACTTAATGATTTAGAAATCTCTGAAATTTCATTAGAATCATTGAAAGAAATTAGAAAAGCTCACCCTTCTTGCGACGGTTTAAGAATTTTGGGTAACGGAGAAATCAAAAAGGCTATTACTGTAAAAGCTAATTATGTAACTCCATCAGCAAAAGAAAAAATCGAAGCAGCAGGCGGAAAGGTTGAATTAGTATAATGG
>CABQIM010000061.1 GCA_902464375.1 uncultured bacterium
ATTTTAAATAATCAGAAAATAAACAACTTAAGGAAAATTTAAAACGAACTTAACGACTCAAAGACTTAAAGACTTAACGACGTAAAAGAAAAGGAGTATACTATGGTAAAAAAAATAGGATTCTTATTCCCAGGACAGGGTGCTCAATCTGTAGGAATGGGTAAAGATTTATATGAAAATTTTGCTGCAGCAAAATCTGTTTACGATACAGCAGATTCAACATTAGGTAAAAGTATTTCGACAATTTGTTTCGAAGGACCTGAAGAAGATTTGAAACAAACTGTTAATACTCAGCCTTCAATTGTAACAACTTCTATTGCAGCTTTAGAAGCTTTGAAATCTGAATTAAATATTACACCGGATTTTGTTGCCGGTCATTCATTAGGTGAATATTGCGCAATGTATACTGCTGGTGTAATGTCTTTAGAAACAACTTTAAAAGCAATCCAAAAAAGAGCTGATTTGATGGGTGCTACAAAAGGCGGATCCATGGCTGCAGTTCTAAATGCAACAGATGAACAATTAAAAGCTGGTTTGGAAGAAGGTTCAAAAGTTGGTTACGTTGATGTCGCAAACTACAATTCACCGGTTCAAGTTGTAATCACTGGTGACAGCGATGCAGTTAAAGCAGCTTCTGATTATCTTCTAGCTAATGGTGTAAGAAGAGTGGTTCCACTAGCTGTTTCAGGTGCATTCCATTCTAAATACATGGAAAATGCTGGCAATGAATTTGCAAGCTTTGTTTCTGAATTAGAATTAAATGATGCGAAAATGCCTGTTATTACAAACGTAGATGCAGCAGAAACATTGAAAGCTGATGATTTTAAATCAAAAATGCCTAAACAAATTTCTTCATCAGTACATTGGACTCAAACTATCCAAAAAATGGTTGAAGAAGGTGTTGATACATTTGTTGAAATCGGTCCGGGTAAAGTTCTTGCAGGCTTAAATAAAAAAATTGCTCCGGAAACTACTATGTATAACGTATTTGATAAAGCTTCTTTGGATGCAACTGTTACAGCATTAAAAGAACAAATGGCTGGAGTTTAAAAAAATAATTATAGGTTGGGCATTTGTACCCAACAAAAATTTAGAATAAGGAGATAAATTACATGACAGAAAGAAAAATTGCACTTATTACAGGTGGATCTCGTGGTATCGGTTTGGCTTGTGCTCTAGAATTAGCAAAAGCTGGATGCGACATTATTATCAACGATATTTGTGATGCAGAAAAAGCTCAACCAGCTCTTGATGAAATCAAAGCTTGCGGTGTTAACGCTTGGTTCTACCAATTCGACGTTTCAAATTCTGAAGCTGTTCAAGAAGCTGTTGACAAAATGATTGCTGAACACGGCAAAATCGATGTGTTATTAAACAACGCTGGTATCACAAAAGATGGTCTATTCATTAGAATGGATATGGAACAATGGGAAAGAGTTATCAAGATTAACTTGACTTCTGCTTATTGTGTAACTCACGCTGTAATTAAGTACATGATGAAAGCTCGTCAAGGCTCTATTATCAACATGTCAAGCATCGTTGGTCGTCACGGAAATGCTGGTCAAGCAAACTACTCAGCTTCAAAAGCTGGCTTAATCGGTTTGACTCAAACTCTTGCTAAAGAATTCGGCGGTAGAAATATCAGAGTTAACGCAGTTTGCCCTGGCTTCATTCAAACAGCTATGACAGCTGAACTTCCTAACATCGATGAATACTTGAAAGCTATTCCGATGAAAAGACTTGGTACTCCAGAAGATATCGCTAAAGTTGTAAAATTCTTAGCACTTGATACAGAATACGTAACTGGTCAAGCTATCGAAGTTGCCGGCGGTTTAATGATATAGTGCTACGGTACTACGTACGTAGGCATTGGGTCGGCTGCTAGATAATAATTACTAGATTTTATAATACTTACTGGCTCCGCCTCAAAGTAAAACTACAAGAAATATGCGATAAATGAACACGTAGACATTGGGTCGGATGACATTTTGTAAAATTACTAGATTATTTTATGACTACTGGTCATCCTCAAAGTAAAAAAGTAGGGTGGGAAAAGCGTAAGCGGTTCCCACCTTTTTTATTACTTATTCTGTTTCATTTTTATAGCCAAATAGATTTGTTCTCCCAATATTTTTTGTCCTCTTGCAGAATTAGGATATTTCTCAGGATTTATTTCTTTACGCTTTTCTTTCTTTTTATCTTGAATTTTTTCTTGTTCACCTTTTGTTACTGTTAAAAATTTATTTGTGACACAATCTTCTTTTTGTGCTTCTCTTAACTCTATATCATGCAGTTTTGCTTTATCAGCCGATTTTCTACCGGTACCTTTTATTCCATATTGTTTTAATCTACGCATTATTGCTTTTTCTTCTTCATCCATGGCACAAGCTATTACACACATAGAACATTCAAGACTTATTCTATCAATTACCATATACACACACTCCAAGTCTAACAATATGTATATCGGTACAATTTTTTAAAACTTTAACAATTTATCAAAAATTGTTACATTTCTCAGTAAAGTGTAACAATTTTTGAAGTTTATTGCAAAATTATCTTGAAATAGTATAATTTAATGGAATAGTGTATTACACAATAATGAAGAGGATAAAAAACATGAGTACATTTGAAAAAGTTAAAAAAGTTGTAGTTGACCAATTAAGCTGCGATGAAGCTTTAGTTACTCCAGAAGCAAGCTTTACAGCTGATTTGGGTGCTGATTCTTTAGATACAGTTGAATTAGTTATGGCTTTTGAAGAAGAATTCGGTTGTGAAATTCCTGATGAAGAAGCTGAAAAAATTCAAACAGTTCAAGATGCAGTTAGCTACATCGATTCACACTCATAGTAAGATTTGAATTTATATTGAGAGGGTGAGGATTTTGTATATTTTCGCCCTCTTCTTATATCTTGAGTAATATTATTATTCACAAAGTTAGAGCTGAAAGTGCCAATATAATCTTAATATTGGCGGGATATGATTTAAGGGAAAAAGAGAATATGACAAAACGTAGAGTTGTAATAACAGGTATGGGTGCCGTTACTCCTTGTGGTATTGGAGTTAAAAATTTCTGGAACTCAATGCTTGAAGGTAAAAGTGGTGTATCTTTGATTGAATCAATTGATACAGAAAGACATACTGTTAAAATCGCAGGAGAAATCAAAGACAAAGATTTCAATCCGGAAGATTATATGTCATCAAAAGACGCAAACAGAATGGACAGATTTACTCAGTTCGCAATGGTTGCAGCTGATGAAGCAATTGCTGATGCAGGTATTGATGAAGCAAAAATTGACCCATATAGAATTGGTGTATTAGTAAGTTCTGCAGCTGGTGGTTTCAAAACATTTGAAAAGAACCACATGGCTATGATTCAAAAAGGACCTACAAAAGGTTCTCCATTCACAGTTCCTATGCTTATCGTAGATATGGCATCAGGTAGAATTTCTATGAAGCATGGTTACAAAGGCGTTAACAAGGCTGTTGTATCAGCTTGTGCAACAGGTTCACATTCAATCGGTGACGCATTCAGAACAATCCAATACGGTGATGCTGATGTAATGGTTGCAGGTGGTTGCGAAGCTACAATTACAACACTTGGTATCGGTGCATTCACTGCAGCAAGAACTTTATCTAAGAGAAATGATGAGCCGACAAAAGCATCAAGACCTTATGACAAAGACAGAGATGGTTTTGTAATGGGTGAAGGCGCAGGTGTTCTTGTTCTTGAAGAATATGAATTCGCTAAAAAACGTGGTGCTCACATTTATGCAGAAATCGTTGGTTATGGTCAATCAGCTGATGCTTATGATATGGTAGCTCCGGATCCAGAAGGCAATGGTGCAATCAAGTCTATGGAATTGGCTATGGCTGATGCTGGTTTGAAACCAGAAGACATTGATTACATCAACCCACACGGTACAAGTACCGGTTTAGGTGACGTAGCAGAATCACAAGCTATTGCTAAGATTTTTGGCGATAAAGAAAAGAACCCTAACTTGCTAGTAAGTTCAACAAAGAGCATGCACGGTCATATGTTAGGTGCTACCGGTGCTGTTGAAGGTATTGTTTGTGTTAAAACAATTACTGATGGTAAAGTTCCTCCAACAATTAATCTTGATAACCAAGATGAACACGTTGCAAATCTTGATTATGTTCCACATAAAGCAAGAGATAAGAAAGTTCATGCAGCACTTTCAAATTCATTTGGATTTGGCGGTCACAATGCTACTTTGGTATTCAAAGAAGTTTAGGTTTATAACGAATTAAGATAAAAAACACCGGCTTTTCAAGTCGGTGTTTTTTTAATAAATAGACAAATTATATTAATTAATGTAGAATGATTTTGTAGGGCTTAGTACACTAAATACTTTCCACCTGAACAACAAATTTTGAAGAAATTAACAGGAAAGGAGGTATTAAAACTATGATTTTAGACAAATTAATAATGCTATCACTAGCATTAAGCATACTAGCAATAGCATTAAACATGTTAAAATTGTAGGGTATGAAGACAGCTCCTAGCAGTATCGCTAAATCTTGTTAAGAGCTGTGCCCTACTTTATTATTATTTACTACTTTACAGTTTTTGTCAATTGTGGTTTTTATTTCGCCATATAAACACTTGTAGAAGGAAATGCAAACTCGATACCTTCTTCTCTGTATCTGGTAATAATTTGTTTTATTATACTGCTTTTTATATGAACATATTTTGCCCAGCTAACTTCTCTGGTATAAGCTATTACTCTTACTTGGATTGAGCTTGCTGCCAAGTTATCAAAAAATACTTCTACATTGTCTAATATTGTAGGGCTTTCTTCTGCAATTTCTTTCAATATTCTACAAGCAGTGTCTAATTTCTCATTAGAAGTTCCATACTCAACATCTACTGTAATATCAATTCTCCTTGAATTTGCCATTGATACGTTGGTAATTTCTTCATTAGAAAGTTGATTATTAGGAACGTTTACGACAAATCCTTCAAGTGTTCTGATTGTAGTAGAGCGTAAATTGATATTTTCAACAAAACCTTCGTACCCATTGAATTTGATATAATCACCAATTTTATAAACTCTATCTGCCAAAAGTCCTACAGAACCAAAAACATTTCCTATAGCCTCTTTTGCTGCAAAACCTACTGCCAAACCTGTGATTCCAAAACCTGCTATAAGAGAAGTTACGTTATAACCAAAACTTTGTAAAAATCCGGCAAGTAATAAAAATACTATTACTGCTTTTAATATTTTGGATAAAACCGGTAATAGGTTGAGAAGCGGTGAATCAGAATTCTTTTGTCTTAATTTTTTATCTATATTTTTACTAAAAATATCAATTATAGAAGAAATTCCCCAGATTAAAATTATATTAACAACAACACCAATAATAAATTTTGCGTGCACACCTAAAAATTTTAAAATCGGTTCAAAAAACATATCAATCATTATTTATTTTATCCTCTTCGTTTTCTAAGCTCTTCAAGTTCGTCTTGGAACGGAGAAATTGATGTTAATTTATCCATAATTGCAGGCATATGTTCAATTACGTAATCAATATCTTCTTCTTTTGTAAATCTTGATAGGCTGAATCTGATTGAACCATGAAGTGCTGTGAATGGAATGCCCATCGCACGTAAAACGTGACTTGGTTCTAAAGAACCGGAAGTACAAGCACTGCCGGAACTTGCACAAACACCAATATCGCTCAAGTGCAGAAGTATCAATTCACCTTCTACATACTCAAATCCAATATTTGTAGTATTAGGTACTCTGCCATTAATTGGAGTATTTAATCTTGCATTAAATACATTTTTCAAAATGCCAGCTTCAAGTTTATCTCTCAATCTTTTGACTTCTTTGAGTTCATAATCCAAAGCATCTTGAGCCAACTCCGCAGCCTTACCCAAACCTACAATGTAAGGAACATTTTCTGTACCGGCTCTTAGTCCTCTTTCTTGATGTCCGCCGTTAATAAGTGGTGTTATTCTAACATCAGGTTTAACATAAAGTGCGCCAACACCTTTTGGTGCGTGGAATTTGTGACCGGAAACGCCTAACATATCGATTTTTGTTTCTTTAACATTTATCGGAATTTTTCCGCCTGCTTGAACTGCATCTACATAAAATCTTGTTTCAGGAGATTTTGATTTGATATATTCTGCAATTTCTTCTACCGGAAAAATAACCCCAGTTTCATTGTTTGCATACATTATAGACACAAGTGCTGTATCTTTTCTTAATTTTGATTTTAATTCCTCAATATTAAGTTCACCTTGAGCATTAACTCCAATATAATCAACTTCATAACCTTGTTTTTCCAATTCTTTGTACGTATTCAAAACACAAGGGTGTTCAACTTTTGTAGTAATAAGATGCCTTTTTTCTTTATTGCAATTTACGACACCTTTGATAGCCATATTAGCTGATTCCGAACCACAAGAAGTGAAAAAGATTTCTTTTTCATTATTAGCACCAAGAAAATCTCTAACCTTAACTCTTGCTTCTCTTATTGCTGCAGCAGGTTTTTTAGCAAAATCGTACATGCTGGAAGGATTTGCGTAATCGTTTTGCAAATACGGAAGCATTTCTTCCAGAACTTTTTCATCCACTTTTGTTGTAGCATTGTTGTCTAAATATATCATCGTGTGTTCCTTTTTTTAAGTCTTTAAGTCGTTGGGTCATTAAGTCGTTAAGTTCGTTTTAGTTTTGGTGAATGCGCTTTATTTGTTTTATATTTACACTTGTTCTACTTCTAAAGCTGAATCAACCTTATCTCTTAAAACGGATTCAACAAAACCTTTGATAGTCATAGAAGCATTTTTACAAGCACTGCAAACGCCGATTAGCTTAACCTTAACTTTGTTACCTTCAACATCAACAAGTTCAATATCTCCGCCATCTTTTTGAAGTTGCGGAGATATTTGTTGTTCTATTACTTTTCCGATTTTTAAAATTCTTTGTGCAGGAGAAAGCTCAACGGCTTTGCCTTGTTTTTTTAAATATGTTTCAATCATATCTTTAATAACACCACGACAACGACCGCAAGCGCCACCTGCTTTTGTATAATTTGTAACCTCTTCAACAGTCTTAAGACCGTTAACTTTTATTGCTTCCCAAATTTGGTTTTCTGTAACATTAAAACAAGTACAAACGATTTTATCACCTTCGTGAGAAAGTCCATTTTCTTCTTCAACAATATCTTTGCCATAATATTTTTTAAGAGCGTCTTCCAATGCTTCGTGTCCCATAACTGAACAGTGCATTTTTTCTTGCGGAAGTCCGTCAAGCTCGTCTGCAATATCTTTGTTAGTAATTTTTGCAGCTTCTTCTATTGTTTTTCCTATAATCATTTCTGTCAAAACGCTTGAAGATGCAACTGCAGAACCGCAGCCAAAAGTTTGAAATTTTGCATCTTTAATTATGTTGCCATCTAATTTTATATATAATTTTAAAGAATCACCACAAGCCAAAGAACCGGCTTCGCCGATTAAGTCAGCATCGTCAATTTTACCGACATTTTTTGGATTTCTGTAATGTTCTAATACTTTTTCAGAATATTCCCACATGATAGTTTTCCTTTCTAAAACCACGGTCGACAAAGGAAATACACTCCTCAATTCTCCCATAATTTCACAACAATATTTTACTACAAAAAGAGGAAATAAAAACAAGTTAGTTGGCTAACACAAGATTTTTATGATTTCGTAAATCTGCTTTAATTTCAGAAGTAAGCAATTATAAGTTTTAGAAATACTTTGTATATGTGTAAATAGTTTTTCGTCATTGCGAGCGTATTTTACTTCACTTTCAAATGTGTAGTGCAATCTACAAGCTAGTAAGTGTAGTGTAAAACGAAGCAATCCAGTCGTGTAGCTTGTAAGTCTATTTTAAATTTTTGGATTGCCACGAAAATTTTCAAAGTTTTATGCAAGACTACAAAACTAAAGTATCAATTTTCTCGCAATGACGTACTACTATTGTTTCATGGGCTTTGATTATTAATATTATATCTATACTACTCTTTTAATTCTCCATCCTTTTAGCTTCTTGTTTCAAGAATTCGCAATCAGCTTCGAGTCTTTTATCATCCATTGCATTAATTAGTTCATCAATCTCTTTGATTTGTCCAAGTTCAAATCCGACTTCTGCCAATAGTACACAATCATTACAAAGCCTGTAATTACCATATTGAACAGAACCGGCTAATGGTTTAGTACTACCGCAAGCATCACAGCTAAAAAATTCATGCTCACAATCAGGATTTTCTTCTATATCATCAAGTCGCATTTGCTCAACCACAAGCTGCATTTCTTGAACAACTTCTTCTTTTGTTTTCATAAAATCATATCTCCATTTGGCTAAAAGTTTTCGAAAAAAGTTAACTAAAACAAGCCCCCTCCCGTATCTGTAAAGCTCGCACAGCTCGCCAACAGCTACGTCCTCCCCCGTGGAGAGGCAGGTTCTTATTCTACCAAACTCTTCATCTCTTTCACAGCTTGTTCCAAACCTACAAAAATTGAACGAGCGATAATAGAGTGTCCGATGTTTAATTCGTACAAGTTTGGAATTTCGTGCATTCTTTTCACGTTTTGATAATTCAGACCGTGTCCGGCATTAACTTTCAAACCAAAATTCTGTGCAAAAATTGCAGCACCTTTAAGGTCGTTAAAAGCTTTTTCTTCTTCTAACGTACCGAAAGCTTCAGAGTATCTTCCGGTATGTAATTCAATAAATGGAGCGCCGGTCTTTGACACAGCATTAATCTGCTGTATATCAGGGTCAATAAAGAAGCTGACTTCAATATTCTTTGCTAATAAAGGTTTTACAAATTCAATTGCTCGGCTGAGTTGTCCTTCTACATCCAAACCACCTTCTGTCGTAAGTTCTTGTCTTTTTTCCGGAACAATACATACAGCGTGAGGACGAAGTCTTAGAGCAATTTCTTGCATCTCATCTGTCATTGCCATCTCTAAATTTAAGCGAACCCTCGGAAGCATTCTTATTGCTTCAACGTCAGCATCCTTAATATGTCTTCTATCTTCTCTCAAATGCGTTGTAATAGAAGCAACTTGGCATTCTTTACATATTCTTGCAGCAGTTAAAACGTCCGGTTCATTTCCACCTCTAGCGTTTCTTAAAGTTGCAACGTGATCTATATTTACTCCTAATAACATATTATTCCTTTCTTAAAAAACTTCCTTAACAATATCATAGTATAAAAAAACAATAAGTAACAAACGAAACAAAAGCAAAAGGCAATTCCCTCTAAGCCTCTTCGCCTCTACATATCTAACCCTCTACTTACGACAGCTTTCTTCTTCCATATCAACAAGCCCGTCGTAATCATTATCAATTCCGTCAGAGCAAGAGCCTATTGAATCCAAACCTTCAGCACGCGGATAAAATTTCAGCCACTTATTAGGAATTTTATCCCAAAGGTAAAGGAAAAATTTCTTATAAAAAATTGCAGCCTCTTTATTTTCTATAACCATCAAATTTTCATCATTCTTGCTTTCACCGCTTTTTGAGAAATTCATTGAACCTAAAACCAAATACCTATCATCAATTATCATAGTTTTGGAGTGCATTTTCCCTGCATAATTTTCTATTTTTACCGGCATGCCGGCAGCTCTTAATTCACGGACTTTTGAATACTTAGCAGAAGCATTCAATGCGTCGGTTATAATTCTAACATCGACTCCACGATTTTTAGCTTGAATTAATTCTGATACCATTTCTTTATGTGAAATCAAAAACGCAGGAATATAGATATAATTTTTAGAATTCCTTATCAGCGGCAAAATAGTATTTTGAATAGTTTTATTCTGCGGAGAAAAATAAATTCCGGAGGTATTTTCCGTCAATATTTTATTAGAGTGAAACTTTCCTTCATACATTTGATTAAATTCTTCTGTGTAAATTTTTGCCACTTCCGCAGATTTAATAACAATTATTGCATTAGAATTATATCCGGACATATCAGTGTGAGAAAGGTTTGCAGAACCCGTAATCACAATTTTGTTATCAAAAATATAAAACTTGTTGTGCATAATTGCGGATTTCTCTTTTGATAAAGCATCATTTTTAACATTTCCAACAAGCTTGACTAATTCATTTGTATTTGGATAAATATTACCGCCTGTAGAATCAATATCATAAACAAGTCTGATTTTAACTCCACGAGCTATTGCGTTCTTTATAGCATTCTCTATCGACGGAACAGAAGAATAACCGTAAATTGCAAAATCAATTGATGTTTTTGCAAAATTAATATTGTTCAAAATTTCCTTACACATTTCTGTAGAACAATTTCTGTCCGGCTTAAGTTTTTGTGTAAAATCAGAAATAATAATTTTAAAATTCCCATTCTTTAATGCAAGCGGAACCGCAGAAATCGTTTTTGTTTTCGCAGAAAATTTCTTATTCTTTTTATACCCTTTTCTTACAACAATATAATTTTTTGCTTGAAAATTTTTATCCAGCGGTAAATATACTTCCGTATCCATATCAAAAATCATGTAATTTGATTTTCGTATCTTTTTTATCATTTTTTGCGCAGCAAAATTGTTTGTAAATTTACCATCTTTGATACAAAAAGCTGAATTTTCGAACTTTCTTTTGTAACTGTATTTGTAGTAAATCAAATCGTCATTATTTACGTAAACTTTTCTGTTATCCAAAAGATTTTTAGCCCAATATTTTGCCAAATTGCCAAGTATAAAAGCTTCATCTTCACTTAAGTTCAACTTAGATGCTAAATTTGTATTTTTACTTGAATAATATGAATCAAAACAATCGAAATCGTTTAATCTATATATTACATCACCTTTAAGTTTTATTTCTACCGGAGAAGTCACATCATTAACATAAGTTTCTTCTATAGAAGAATTCATAAAAATTAAAAAGTTTATAAATAAAAGAATTAA
>CABQIM010000062.1 GCA_902464375.1 uncultured bacterium
CCTTTACCCCTCTTTACGTTTTTCGCCATAGCTATAAAGAGCATAGATTAATAGTCCGATTAGAAGCCAGATTCCAAAATATAAAGCAGAAGTTGCTTTGGCACTGAATTTGCAATACATCAATCCCAAGCAAGTTAAAATACCAAATATCGGGAACCAAGGGCAGAATGGAACTTTGAACGGACGTTCTCTTGTCGGTTCTGTTTTTCTTAAAATCAAAACTGCTATACAAATTACAATAAACGAAGTAAAAGTACCAAAGTTACATAATTCTGCTGAGATGTTTAAATCCATAAACAAAGCACAAACTATTACCATTAATCCGGATATCCAAGTTAAAATATGAGGTGTTTGGAATTTTTTGTGTACTCTGTTCAATGATTTTGGCAAGAAATTATCTCTACTCATAGCAAAAAGAATTCTAGTTGTACCCAACTGATAAATCAATAATACAGAAGTTAAAGCACATAAAGCACCCATCGAAATCAAGCCTGCATACCAGTTCATACCAATAAATCTCATTGCATGTGCTAAAGGTGCTTGTGTATCAATCGCACCTAATGGAACAATACCTGTCAATACTAACGCAGCACAAACATACAAAATTGTACAAATAGCTAACGTCCCCATAATTGCTATAGGTAAATCTTTTTGAGGATTTTTTGTTTCTTCAGCCGCTGTAGAAATCGCATCAAAACCAATATAAGCAAAAAAGATTACAAACGCTCCTGTGAAAATACCTTCCAAACCATTTGGTGCGAACGGAACCCAGTTTTCCGGCTTAACGTAAAATGCACCCACTACAATGAATGATAAAATAATAAACATATTCACGCCAACCATTATTGTAGCGACTCTTGTTGATTCTTTTACACCTTTTACCAATAAAATAGTTAAAATCAACACAATCATAATTGCCGGAATATTGATTGCAATAGGGATTTCGAACCCGAATGGTAAATGCAAAAACGGCATAACATTATGCGGATTCCAATCATATTTATTACAAATTTCGTACATTGTTCTGTAATCATTTCTTAGCCATAAAGGACAATTTACAATAAATGCAGGAAGAATATGTTTGAAACCTTTCATAAACTGAACAAAATATCCGGTCCACGCACTCGCAACAGTAATATTACCGATTGCGTATTCTAACATTAAAATCCAGCCGACCATCCAAGCCATAAATTCGCCCATTGTAGCATAAGTATAAGTATAAGCACTTCCTGCTACCGGTATCATTGAGGCGATTTCAGAGTATGATAAAGCTGAAAATACGCTTGCAACCGCTGCTAAAATCATAGATAATGCAACCGCTGTTCCTGCACCTGCACCATCTGAACTTCCAACAATCGCACTACCGATAATCGTAAAAATTCCGGTTCCAACGACTGCACCAATACCTAATACAATTAGGTCAAAAACATTCAATGTCTTTTTTAAACCCGAGTTTGAACCTGCGTCAATAAGTTCCTGAGGGCTTTTTTTACTTAATAAATTATTTAATATTACACTCAATTTCATTTTCTTCCGCTATTTCTTTATTTTCTGCTAATGCTTCCGCTTTTCTATTTTTTTGGTAACCATAAGATGCATAAATAATAGCACCCATAATTACCCAAACTACAAATAATTCTGTTGATAATTTTGCTGACTCACCTTTTGCTATCATCATTGAAAATATCATCAAGCCACCACAACATAAAATTCCTGCAAGTGGGAACCAAGGACAGCAAGGAACTTTAAATGGTCTAGGTCTATCAGGATCCATTTTTCTAAGAATCAAGATTGCAACACAAACTATAATAAATGATGTAAAAGTACCGAAATTACAAAGTGATGCAGCTACATTCAAATCTAAAATAAGAGTACCTAAAATTCCCACAACACCAACAGTAATAGTCAAAATCATAGGAGTTTGGAACTTAGGGTGAATTTTTTGGAACACTCTTGGCAAGAAATTATCTCTGCTCATTGCGTACAAAACTCTGGTTGCAGCCATGTGCATAACTAAAAGCACTGAAGTCAAACCGGCAAGTGAACCAACAGAAATTAATCCTGCTGCCCAATTTTGATGAACAGCTGTCATTGCATAAGCCATAGGTGCTTTAAATAATCCTTCCGGTATTGCAACACCGCTAGTTGGCTGCATGCCGGTCAAGACAAGAGCAACAAGAACATACACAACAGTTGTTACAACTAATGAACCTAAAATACCGATCGGTAAATCTTTTTGAGGATTTTTACATTCTTCTGCAGCTGTCGCTAAAGCATCAAATCCAATGTATGCGAAGAATATAATAAACGCACCCATAAACAAACCTTCAAATCCGTTTGGTGCAAATGGTGTCCAATTTTCCGGACGTATAAAAAACATACCTGTAAGTACAAATAATGCAATTACACCAAGTTTTACCGCTACCATTATTCCGGCCATCTTAGCTGAATCTTTTGTACCTTTAACTAATATTGCTGTAGTTATTGCAATCATAATAATTGCCGGTAAATTTATACAAAATGGAATACCTGCAAAATGAGGAATCACCGTATTTGCATCAAGTCCTTGTTGGTTACAAACATTCACTGCTGAACGAAAATCATTGACTAACCAAAGAGGAGGATTTACAAACCATGCCGGAAGTACTGTTGAAAAACCTTTTATAAATTGTAAAAAGTGGTTAGTCCACGCACAAGCTACTGCAATAAATCCGATTGCATATTCTAACATCAATATCCAACCAACAATCCAAGCTGCGAATTCACCTAAAGTTGCGAATGTATAAGTATAAGCACCACCTGCAACCGGTATCATTGTAGCAAATTCTGTGTAACATAGTGCTGAAAATACACAAGCAATTGCCGCTATTACCATTGATATAATTAAAGCCGGACCAGCTCCTGGGCTAGTACCATCCGGACTACCTGCAGCCGCAATTCCGACTACCGCAAAAATACCGGAACCAATAATCGCACCGACACCTAAAATGATTAAATCCCAAACTCCAAGTGTTTTCTCTAAACCACCTTTGGCGGCTTTCGCAATTGCATCATCAAGATTCTTGCGAGTAAACATTTTTGTTAGCAAATTTTTAATTGTCATTCGGTGTCCTTTCTCAATTTCTGCCCCTCGTCCCTTGTGGGAGAGAGAGTAGCTGTTAGCGAGACTACGTCGAGCATTACAGATATGGGTGAGGGGTAAAATACAAAATAATCCCCTCATCAGGGCTCTGCCCAGCTTCTCCCTCAAGTGGCGAAGCATCAAAGCTCCATAATTAATGCTTTAAAAGCGGAAATCCAAGTTTTTCTCGTTGTTCTACATACAATTTTGCAACAGCAGAAGCCATCGTTCTAACTCGATTAATAAAGTTGATACGTTCGTCTTTACTAATTACACCTCTTGCATCAAGAAGGTTGAATGTATGAGAACATTTTAATACGTAATCATAAGCAGGAAGTACCAATTCCGCATTTACACAATTATCAACTTCTTTTTGATAAGCATCAAATAATTTGAATAATCTATCAGCATCAGAGTATTCAAAGTTATATTTAGATTGTTCAATCTCGTTTTGTAAGTATATGTCACCGTATTTAAGTTTGTTATTCCACATAATATCAAAAACGGATTCTTTGTTTTGGATATACATGGCAATTCTTTCTAAACCGTAAGTAATTTCTAATGCAACCGGCTTAACTTCTAAACCGCCAACTTGTTGGAAATATGTGAACTGAGTAATTTCCATACCGTCTAACCAAACTTCCCAACCTACACCGGCAGCACCAAGAGTTGGGGATTCCCAGTTGTCTTCTACAAATCTAACATCGTGCTTAGATAAATCAATACCCATAGCTTCCAAACTCTTTAAGTATAACTCTTGAGCGTTATCAGGAGATGGCTTCAAAATAACTTGGTATTGAAAATAGTGACCTAATCTGTTTGGGTTCTCACCATATCTTGCATCAGTAGGTCTTCTGCAAGGTTCTACCATCGCTGTTGACCAAGGTTCCGGTCCTAAAGCTCTTAAGAAAGTAGCAGGGTTCATTGTAGAAGCCCCTTTTTCTATATCATAAGGTTGTTGAATAATACAACCATAATCAGACCAAAATCTTGATAAGTTAAGTATTAAATCTTGAAAGTTCAATGCCATTTATATCTTCCCACCATTCTATTGTACAATTTACACTTAAAAATTATACACTTAAAAGACAGAAATGAAAAGAGAATGAGAGAAAAATATAAATTTTTGTAACGAAAGCAATACAGATTTGTAATTTTTATGTTTTAAACTACTTTATTTATATATGACACAAGGAACTGATAATAAAACACATCAATCAATAGTAATGCGTCATTGCGAGAAAATTTAGTCTTTGGTCTTGTAGCCTTACTTAGAGCTTTGAGAATTTTCGTGGCAATCCAAAAAAAATTAAAATAGGCTTATGAGCCAGACGACTGGATTGTTTCGTTCCCGCTCGCAATGACAAATTTTCACCTTTCACTTTCAACTTACAAAAGCCGACAGTTATATCAATTTATCCACTTAAAGCTGGTTACGTAGTTGTCACCGTTAATATTACCTTTAATTTCAGCGATGAATTTACGGTATGCTTTGTTAGATAATTCTATCCCAGGGATTTTGTTAATCTTAGAAAGAATTTTTGTGTTGCCGGATAAATCAACCCCAGGAATTGCACTAAATAATGTATTCAATGATAAATTGCCAAGAGGTCCAAACATTGTAGAAATCTTTTTGGAGAGCATTCCGAGAACTTCCATTTCTGCATTAGCGGATGAAAAATTATAGCTGCCACTGATAAATAGACTTAAATCCTTGCCACGTGTTGCGATTTCAATATCTTTAGCAATACCATCTTTTATATCAATAGTCCCATAAATACTGGAGAAGTCACCGGTTTTGAGCGGAGTTATAATATCTATTACACTGTTTATAGATAAACTTGTAAGCCCGCCTTTGAGTAGGTTTCCTGCTTTTAGCAAATATTCAAGAGAACCTAGTTTTGGGATTCTTCCGTTTATGACATTAAAGCTTGTTTTTCCGTTTAATGTTTTCATGCAATTATCAAAATCAGAACCTATACAAGAAAGTTTTATATCACCTGTTAAATCTCCGTACAGTTGATTATTCAAATCAAATAAAGCATAAGTAAGATCATTTGCATTAATATCTTTAGCTTTTAGAACCAGACCTGTATGGTTGTTGTTCAAATTATAATTAAATGCACCATTTAGAATACCACTTGCAATATTGAATTTGAAATGACTAACATCTACTACTTGTTTTTCATTCAGAGATGCTTTTGATTCAAAATCTGTAGCCACGATATTTCTAAGATGGATTGTATCTGCATACATATTGATATCTTTTACAACAAGAGAAGAAAGACTCAAGCCCTCAAATGTATCGAAAGTTTGGAAATTTTCTACTTGCGAAAGTTTCAATTTTTCTGTTATATAATTCAAATCCAAAAGTTTTGTATACAAGTTTGCTTTTTCAACATAATATGGCATTGTCAGTTTGTTTTTCAAAACCGCTTCCACGCTAACATCATTGCCTAATACTTCACCCTTTGAAGACAAATCAATTGTTTTATCTTTGAATTTAAATGTAATATTTTTCATTGTTGTATCCAAAAATGGAATATTTGTTTCAAAGATGTGAAAATCACCTATCAGTCTTGGATTAGAAAGTTTTCCGTTAAACCTTAAATCAGAAGTAAACTGACCTTGTTTTATATTTGGTTTTCTAAATATTATGTTAAAAATTCTGGCATCAGTAGGATGTTGGGTTTTAACAATCAAATCATGGAATACTAAATCATCCTTGTAGACATCTATTCCACCTCTGGCTTTAAGCATATTTAATCTAGTCTGACGATTTCCAAGTGAAGATATTATTTTATCATACGAAAATTCTTTTATTCTAACCAAATTCTGCTTCTGAATTCTTGCATCAAAATTTATTACAATCGCGTTTTCTATATCACCGACCGTCGCACCTAAGTGATATATGCTGGAATCCTTTGCCATATTAACTTCAGATTTAACATCAAAACTATCTTTCACACCCTTTGCACGCAGAGTATAAACAATATCACCTTTAATTTTAACAGGATAAATCTGATTTTTATTAATATATTTATCTATAAAATCCTGCTTTGGTTTAGAATTTATATAAATATCAAATATTTGTTTTTTGAACATATCACTTACGGTACCATCCAGTAATATTGGCATATCATCCGCTAAGAGATTAATTTTATTGAGCTTTAGGGTATTATTTTTAACAATAAAACTACCATTAACAATTTTTATCGGCAAACCTATCGGATTGTAAGATAAAGCGATACCGCCCAAATCAGAATAGGCGTTGATTTTATTATTATGTATTCTGCAATTCAGATTAATTTTTCCTTTATCAAAAGTAATATCCTTAAATTGCTGCGGAATTATAGAATATTGTTTCAGAAAATTCAAAGATGTTAAATCAAAAGACTTAAGCTGTAAAATTCCATTTACTCTTGGAGTAGATGATACGTTATTTGCATCCATATTCACAACGAAAGAACTATCAGTGTTCAAGATATTACCTTTAATATTTTCCACTTTCAATTTATCATTTTTTAAAGAAATAATACCGCTTGAAAGTTTTAATTTATTTTCCGGTGTCACACCCAGAATTTTGGCTACAAAATTAACTTTGTTATACTCAACTTCGTCAATTCTACCTTTGTAAGATGCATCTACATTTAACAAAATATTTCCCATATCAGCATTTATGTCACCAACAAAAGGAAGAATGTCATTTAGGTTAAATTTTGGAATAGATAAAACTAAATCTCCAATATTATCCTTTACAACCGCTTTTGCGTGCAATAAAGATTTACCGATATAAGCATTAATGTCCGCAGAGGCATTATTATTTTCAAAATCTATTATACCTTTTGTTTTTTCAACCTTAGCACCTTGCATTCCAAACGTATCGCCGAGTAGTTCAATTTGTCCTTTCGCAAAAAGATTTTCATTAAATCTAATATCTTCAATATCAATAATGGAACCGTAAACTTTAAGATTAAGATTTGATAATCCTTGAATAATATCTAGTTTTGGCAGCATTTTCTTTATATCATCAATCATTGTTGAGGTTTGAATTGCTTTATAAAAATACCCCAATTCCTGATTTGTTGACTTTACATCAAAATCAAATTTCCCATATAGATTACAAATACCTTTTATTGAAAAGTCTTTACCGTTAACTAATCCTTTGCTAGTCACAAACTCCGCATTTAGGTCATTAAATTTTAAGGTTGCATCAGCATCTGTTAAAACCATATCCGGAATTTCTTTAAAGAAAGTTTTAACGTTATAGAAATTCAATCCACCCCAAACGTGAGGAGTTTTTCTGTTCCCTTTAACTGTTATATCAATATTTCCCTGCCCTTTTACATCCATAATCGGCACTGGACCTATTATAAAATTCAAAATTTCGTGGATAGGAACTACTTTTTCTTCTGCTGTTTCCAAATCAACATGCTTTGTGCTCCAAATTCGCATATCGGCATATTTTACATTGTATAATTCAACTCCGCCTTTTACCCAAACTCTTTCTAAGCCACCAGCCGGAACATCGACATCAAAGTTAATATATCTACCGGTAAATTCCAGTTTTACAACCGCACCGGCAGCATTCTTTATCGGCTTAATTAAAATCCCGTTATTAATAAATGCATCTCCTACAACATCCGGTTCAAAAACATCCCCCTTAACGGTAAAATTAGCAATCGCATCACCATAGAATTTGTAATGCTTCAATTTGTACACATTGAATTCTTCCACAATAATAGGCGGAAGCATATCTACAATATCTTCAACTTTAGATTTATCCAAACGAACTGCCAAATCTAACATTGTAGCAGATTTATCCAAATAATTTTTTACAGAACCACTGATTGAAGAGTGGATATTTTTAGAGTTTATATCAATGTTATCAAAATTAATAGCTTTGCTTGTAATCGTAAAATTAGAATTGATGTCAAATTTTATCGGGAATATTATAGATTTAGCTTCGTCCTTCATAATTACTGCAAAATTATTGAATTCTGCAGCCAAATTCTTTTTATCAACTTTAATATTAATAATTCCCTTGATATCCACAAAATCATTTGGTAAATATTGTCTTAAATAATCTCCCAATGGTGCAATATCAAAATTATCAAAAGAAATATCTACAACACTTCTTTTCACATCATTTCTTTTTGGCAAATACAAATTCACATTCGCTTCCGAAACAGAATTTTGAATATCCAACTCACTCAACAATGTTAACTTTAAAGCTCTTGCATTCTTTTTGTAATAAATATCATGCGCAGAATATTTAACCGGCTTAGTTAAATTTGGTTGTCTTATTGTTACTTCAATATTATTTATCTGGATTTTATTACATCTGACTTTTAATTTTCTTATATCTTTAAAAAAGTCTTTATCAAGCTGTAATTCTTTTTTCAAAACCGAATTAGCTGCAATTTTATCTGCAAAAACATCATTTACATGCAACCTTCCCGTCAACAAAGGCAGTACTCTTATTGAAACGGAAAAATTATCAATTTTTGTATAATCATCAGAATTTTTCAGTTTGACACTAATCTCTTGTGCTTTAAATTTTGCAGTCGGAATGACATTCAAATACAATTGCGGTTTTTTAATGTCAATTTCGTAATCAGAATTGTAAGTGATATTTTCGCATACCTGCGGAAGGGTTTTTGAAAAAATATATGGAACCCCAAATATCCAAACGGCATAAAAGCTCAACAATATTACTATATATTTATTATTAAAGAAATTTCTCATTTTAATTACACTTATGATACCAGTAAAATTACGAGTTGTAAATAATTGGCGGTTTAAAAAAATTATGATATAATCTTAACGTGAGAGATTTATTTAAGATATTAGTAGTTGGGATAATTATGTTTGCAGCTCCGTGCGTTTTTGCGGAACAGTATAAAGTGCTTGTTATTCCTGATAACATTGTAACTGAAAATGAGGCGGTTGATTCTTATATCTATAATGCAACTTCGGAGTTTTTTGCAAACGAAGTTATTAATATACTTAACCAAACAGATTACATAAAATCACCAACTGTAAGTGAAGAAAGAAAACTGCTTAAAAGTAACGCTTCTACTATGATTCCTGCAAAAAATCTCACTACAAGATTTAGAACATCCTACAATATTGATTTTGTACAACTTAAAAAAATTACCACAAAATCACAAGCACGCTATGCACTTTTAATAACTTCTGCAATTGATTCTGAAAACTATATTTTAAGAAGAACTTTTTGGG
Organism: uncultured bacterium; assembly: GCA_902464375.1. Classification (GTDB taxonomy): domain Bacteria; phylum Cyanobacteriota; class Vampirovibrionia; order Gastranaerophilales; family Gastranaerophilaceae; genus CAG-196. The sequence goes on from CABQIM010000062.1 coordinate 9,365, forward strand.
ATTTTGTAAACATTCCAGGAGCAACGGTCGTTGATCCTGCGTACAAAATCAACACTTATGCAGCTTTAGTAGACACACAAAACAATACCGTTTTATGGTCAAATACTTTTTACAAAACAATCAGCGTAGTTGAAAACAGAATCATAACAAGAGGTCCTTCTCCTCAAACTGAACAACTTTCAAAAATAAGAGATTATTCCAGAATGCTTTGTCCGGAAATCGCACAAAATGTTCAGTTAAAAGTATTGCCACCTCAAACATACAACAAAGAATCCAATCAGATTTATTATGATATGGGTAACTTTGATAACGTATTTACTAAAAAATACAGAAGATGGCATAAAGAAGGCAAAAAAGATTATGCTGTTGCAAAATCAAGAGTAGATGCTCAAATCGCAAACACAAAAGAAAAAATTAACGATACAAAAGAGAAAACAAAATCCAGATACCAACAATTCAAAGAAAATAGAGCACAACGTGCACAAGAAAAAGCTCTTCAAAAACAATTGGAAGTAAAGGCAGAACCTGTAATGGAAAACAATTCTGCTACAAAACCTGCTGTTCAAGAGAACAACATACAAAATATAAACTACAAAAAGAATTTAGACGACCAAAGTCTATATACTCCAATTAATATCCAAAGAACCAGAAAAAATAATCTCTACGGCAACTTTGACAACACTCGCCCTCCACTTAGAGATTACAACTAATTAATAGTGTCCCTTACGGGCTAATACCCTTTGCACTTTACTTTCAAACTTGTAATTATACTTACCAGCTTGTAAGTGTGATGTAATACCTTCCCTAAAAAGGGAAGGAGTGCAACCGCCCTTATTAGGGAGGTCGCAGTCGTGTGAACGTTAGTGAACTACGAATGCGGTGAGGGGGTATCTATTTTCCAATCATTACGTTTTTATCAGCTTAGTAAAGTAGCCCAACAAGATACCTTTTTAATTCCATCATATTTCTTAACACATATAGCAAACCTTAAATTTATATGTTTTAATACAAGCAGGGAAATAAAAAAGGAGTTTAATATGTTAGTATCACCAATCTCACAAACAAACAACAACACTAGTTTTCAGAGTCTAAACAAAATCAAATACGCAGGATTGTTTAGCCCTCAAAAGGTTTCAGAACACGCAGAAGCAGTTAAAGCTTTCAAAAATTCTGAAGCATTCAAAAAGTTTTTTGACAAATTCGACGGCAGTGCAACATTTTCAGACACAAGCTTGTTTAATGACTGGCACAAACTTAATTTGTCATTGACATACAAGAAAGCCGGTGAAAAAGAAAGTGGAATAAAAAAAGTTTTCGGAGCAATAAAAAACATCTTTTCTCCAAATAAAAATGAGATTAATATAACAGAATACAGCGACAAAATGTATTCTACACCGGACGAAAGTTTTGTAGACACAATTAAAAATACAAAATACGAAGATTTGATAAAACAAGTTTTAAAATATCATCATTTCCGTGGGCGATAAACC
>CABQIM010000063.1 GCA_902464375.1 uncultured bacterium
TTTCTTCCTTGCTCAAGTGTGAGAATACGATAATATCATCAATACGGTTCAAGAATTCAGGTCTGAATGCCTTTTTAAGTTCTTCATTAACTGTTTCTTTAAGTTTTTCGTATTTGTCCTTTTTAGCATCTTCTGCAGCAGAGAAACCAAGTTTACCTTGAGTAGAAATCATACTTGCACCAACGTTAGAAGTCATAATGATAACAGTATTCTTGAAGTTGATGTGTTTACCCTTTGCATCAGTTAAACGTCCGTCATCAAGAATTTGCAACATGATGTTGAATACGTCTGGGTGAGCTTTTTCAATTTCGTCAAAAAGAATAACTGAATAAGGTTTCTTTCTAACTAATTCTGACAAATGGCCACCATCATCGTATCCAACGTATCCTGGAGGAGAACCGATAAGTTTTGCAGTAGAATGTTTTTCCATAAATTCCGACATATCTACTCTTATCATATTATCTTCACTTCCGAATATTGCTTCTGCTAAAGCCTTCGCCAATTCAGTTTTACCAACACCGGTAGGACCAGAGAAGATAAAACTACCAATTGGTCTGTTTGGAGATTTCAAACCAACTCTAGCACGTCTGATTGCTTTTGCAATAGCTGTTACAGCGTCACTTTGACCAATAACTCTAGCATGAAGAGTGTCTTCTAATTTCAACAATCTTTCAGACTCACCTTCTGTAAGTTTAGTTACAGGAACACCGGTCATAGTTGCGATAACTTCTGCAACATCTTCTTCTGTTACAGTTGGTTTGTTAGCATCATTTTGTTTACGCCATTCTTCTGAAACTTCACGAATTCTATCTTTCATGTTAGCCTCATCATCACGTAAAGCTGAAGCACGCTCAAATTCTTGATTTCTGATAGCGTCTTCTTTTTCTTTAATAATATCTCTTAATTCCTTATCGAGCTCTTTGCCTTCTGGAGAAAGAGTGCTAACTTTAAGTCTAACTTTTGAACTAGCTTCATCAATTACGTCAATAGCCTTATCCGGCAAAAATCTGTCATTGATGTATTTGCTTGATAATTTTGTAGCAGCAATAATTGCAGCATCAGAAATATTCAAATTGTGGTGTTCTTCGTATTTAGATTTCAAACCTCTAATAATTTCAATTGTTTCATCAATTGAGGGTTCTTCAATGATTACTGGCTGAAATCTTCTTTCCAATGCAGAATCTTTTTCGATGTACTTTCTGTACTCATCAGAAGTTGTAGCACCAATTACTTGAATTTCACCTCTTGAAAGAGCCGGTTTTAAAATGTTAGCTGCATCAATCGCACCTTCAGCTGCTCCTGCACCAATCAGAGTGTGCATTTCATCAATAACAAGAATTACATTTCCTGCTTGGCGAATTTCGTCCATAATTTTTTTAAGACGTTCTTCAAATTCACCACGATATTTAGTACCTGCAATCAAAAGCCCCATATCAAGCTGAATGATTTTTTTGTTTTCCAAAATATCAGGAACTTCACCGTTAACTATTCTGATAGCAAGTCCTTCTGCTACCGCAGTCTTACCAACCCCAGGTTCACCCAAAAGCACTGGGTTATTTTTAGTTCTTCTTGCAAGAATTTGAATAACACGTTCAATTTCTTTTTCTCTTCCTACAACCGGGTCTAATCTTTGTTCAGAAGCAGCTTGTGTTAAATCCGTACCAAATTCATCCAAGCTAGGAGTTTTAACTTTGCTTGCTTGAGAAGCTGATGAAGATGAACCAACACCCGCTCCGCTTGCTTGTGGTTTAGAATCTCCAAGCATTTTAACGACATTACTTCTAACCTTGTTTAAATCAACACCGAGGTTTTCCAAAACTCTTGCTGCAACACCTTCGCCTTCACGAATTAAGCCAAGCAACAAGTGTTCTGTTCCAATATAATTGTGACCGAGTTGTCTTGCTTCGTCCCAAGATAATTCCAAAACTCTTTTTGCTCTTGGAGTAAATGGAATTTCTACAGCAACAAAACCAGAGCCTCTACCGATAATTTTTTCTACTTCAACACGGGCATCTTTAAGAGTTACTCCCATAGACTTTAGCGTCTTTGCAGCAATACCAGTTCCTTCACCTATCAAACCTAGCAGAACTTGCTCAGTGCCGACAAAGTTATGACCAAGTCGTCTGGCTTCTTCTTGAGCCAGCATAATAACCTTAATCGCCTTTTCTGTAAAACGTTCGAACATTTAATAAATTCCTCTTCTTATAAATATATTTATCTAACAATATATTACAAAAAATTTACAAAACTTGCAAGAGGGAATGTATTTATGTAATTGAAAAATTAAAAATGGAAAATTATTTTTAACATTGGTCTACTAGCTACTAAAAAAAATTTACACACAATTGTCCATTTTTCCAATAAATTGTTTTTAAACAATTTTCCACTTTCCATTTTTCATTTATTTATAAAATCATTACAGAACAAATTTTTTATAACATTCATCAATTTTATCTTGGTCAATTCCAATATATCTCATAGTAATTTGGGGACTGGAATGGTTAAATATTTTCTGGAGCATTGCAATATCTTTAAATTTGCGATAATGATGATAACCAAATGTCTTACGCATAGTGTGAGTGCCGATATTACCTTCAACACCGGCTTTTTTACACGCTTCTTTTAACATATTATAAGCAGCAAATCTTTCCAGTCGGTTTTGAAACATACTGGTAAATAAAGGGTCTTCATCATCTTTCCCTCTAATAAACTTTTTAATTAAGGGTTCTAATTTTGTATTCAAAGGAAAGCGTTTTAACTTGCCGGTTTTCTTCTCAACAATACTTATAAATTTTTTGCCGCGTACATCTTTTACATCGAGTGCTAGAATGTCTGAAATCCTAAGTCCGCAATTCGTTCCAAGCGTGAAAATTAACAAATCTCTGGTACTTTTGTTAGCAAGAAATTTTTCAATTCTTTTAATCTCAAATTTACTTCTTATAGGCTCTACCATCACCATAGCACTCTCCTTTCTCTTTAGCTATCCATACTTTTAGTTATTATCTCCTCTGAAAACGTACATTTTCAGAGGTTTATAGCATTATAGCGCTAGGAGTCATGCCTGATAATCAGGGGGATAGCTTATTTCTCGGATAGAATAATATAGATTTCATTACAATCTATATATAACATCTTAAATCTACTCCAAAATAGTTCATCATAAATTTTGCTAATAATATTGGGGAATATAATATATTTTAGGATATTTTATATAAGTAAGACGTAAACACTTCATCTCCGGATATTTTATGCGCATCGGCATCAAAATCCAAATAAATATCCCAACCTCCAGTAGAACCTACTATACTAAAATCTTTGGGAACAGGTTCAAATCTATCCATGTTAACTTTATGCCTATTAGGGAATGCGTATATTGGCATATCCGGCTGTCCAATTTCTACAGCCATTTTTCTTGCATACGCCAATATCGTATCTCTTATTTCATCATTGTATTGGTATTTATGCTGCAATTCTATATTATCAAGAATTAATGCCGGTTTGCCATCAACTTTTGCTATAAAGCACATAGTATTACCAACATATTCTTGATTAATTTTAACTTCAATTGCAGAAGCTAGTTTGCATAAAATATAACTAGGAGCTGTCCATTGGTTACAGCCGCTACCGACAGCTGTACAGCAAGAAGCGTAATTACCAAGGAATAGAGAATGTTCTATATCGTTCATATCAGCTTTTAATACTTCCAAATCCGCATTTTCTTTTATACTTGGAACATTTGCAGTTTTAATTTCAGAATTACGCAATTTTAAAATATGATTTTTTATAGTACTTCTGGCGTTTTCAATATCTTTATCCTTATTTTCTGTTTGCCAAAACACAGAATTTGTCATTCCTTTTTTTATAATTCTCATCAATTCCGGCAAATCATCAAATGTAACTGGAGAATTGTTTTTATACAATTTTAAATTTGTATCTACACTATCAAAGAAACCGTCATCAGAATATTTTGCACCTGTTTGTTCTACTAAACCATACCCTTTTGCTTCCATCGCTTTTATTAATCTTGAACATTCATCCGGTGGAATATCTGAGAATAATTCATCATTAAAGTCATCTTCCAGATTTTTGACAACATGTTGTTTTAAAGAAGAAGTATCAATTATAATTTCTTTTTTTATATTTGATTTTGGATCAAAATTTACCCAATTTTCATAATCAATACCTAGTCTGGAAAACTGTTTTCGAGTTTCAAGATTCATTTCCGCATGTGTAAGTATATGTTTTATGGAAGTAGAAGGATGTTGCAATAAAGTATCGAGAATTACATTACACCGTTCACTAAAATCCGCATCGGAACAAGTTAGTTCTCGCAAGAATTTTGTCCGCCTAAAATCAATTCTCTTTTCTACATTGCCATGGCTGTCACTTAGAATACTGTTATTGAGAATTTTATCTCGTTTGCGTTTGCCACTTTTTGTATTATCGTTTAGCGTAGGCAATAAATACTTTAATTTCATAGGTTCATCAGCCAACATACTAGCAGCATAGCCGGCAAATGTCTTATCTTTAGCTTCCTTTATCGCATTTTTAACAAGATTTCGATTAAATTTCGTGAGGTTATTAATCTCATTTTTTATTTCATCGTCTTTTTCATTTTCTTGATAAAGCTTTTTTAAACCAGCAACTTTTTCCTGATTATCTTTGTACGCTTTACTCTCTGTTGGATTTGTTAATTGGAGAAGTTCTTCATATAGAGGAAAGTTTTCATCTATATGCCCCAAGTTTTCAACATGATTTTCTACACTATCATATTTATCTTCATAAGTTGCCAGAAAAGATTTTTTGCCTAAGAATTTTAAAGTGTTAAGAGTCAAAATCGGCTCTGAAAGAAGCAAATCATCTATATCTTCGTCTTCTGCTTGCCAATAAGAATAGGATAGAAGTTCTTTTCTTTTTAAACTTTCTTCTCGCAAATCAACAAGCTTTTTTATATCAGTTATTTTTTCAATCATAGAGTCAAATAATTTTGGCATATAATCTATGGGATATCCTAATTTGCTGACTTTTAGAATTTCATTTGCCAACTTATCAAACGCATATGGAGTAAAGTTCACATCTTTAAATTCAAGAACATTAAATATCGTAATATTTTCTTTTGCTAATTCCAGAATCTTTTGTATAACAGTTCTATAATGTTTAGAATTGTTTTTCCTTGTCATGTAGAGAATGGTGTCTTTAGCTTTGGCAATTTCTTCATTGGTATAGAGATTCAAACCCGTTAAGCCTTTATCAATTAATTGCTCTGCATTTTTAGTACCAATAACATCAAAACACTTATCTTTTGTTAAAAAATAAAGCAGTCCCCGAAAGTTGACAGGCGCTTGTCCATCAGCTTGTTGCAAGTTTTCTGTACAAGTTTGTTTATTGGATTCAGCTTTTATCTGACTGCTATATCGGTTCGTGTAATTATATTGTACGGGTAGAATTCTCATACTGATATGAAAACCTGTGAAAAATATTTTTGCTATGCTTCTTTCAAATTCTTCAGCAACAATATTAACGGAATAATAATCACTCCAGCAACTGCAAAAATTCTAAAAGCATCTATAAATGCAGATAAATTTGCCTGCTGCATTAATAATTGATAAGCAGTATGCTGTCCCATATATGTTGCAGTATGCGGATCCACAGTTGTCATAAACATGCTTCCATAAGCTTGAACTCGTTCTGTATAATTTTGTGCAGTATCAGTAAGATATTGAATTAGCATGAACTGGTGCTTTTGTGCACCTCTTGATAGTAATGTTGCTACAATAGATGTACCAAATGCACCACCTATGTTTTTCAATAAGTTCTGCAAACCACTCGCATTAGTCATCTGATCATTACTAATAGTTGCCATTGATAAAGTGATAATCGGAATCATTGCCAAGCCCAAACCTATTCCAAATAAAAAGTTTGGAATCGCAATATTCATTGTAGATATTTGTAAATTTAAATCACCTAACATCCAGCTTGCTGTTGCAATACTACCCAATCCAATCATAACAAGAATTCTATTATCAATTAAATTTGCCAATGTTGCGCAAAGAACCATCGCTAATAATGCACCTAAACCACGAGGCATCATTGATAAACCACTTTTATACGCATCGTATCCCATTAATGCTTGTAAAAATTGTGGCAAAATTGCCATGGATGCCAATAATACTGCTTGCATTACAATCTGCACAACAGTTCCAATAAAAAAGTTTTTATCTTTGAATACACTCAAATCTACCAACGAATCCTTGTTTCGAATTTGAGAAATCAAAAATGCCAAACCTGTTACACAAGAAATTGCTGATAACCAACAAATCCAAGGTGCATTAAACCAATCTGCATTATTACCTTTATCCAATACGATTTGTAATGTTAATAACCAGATAGAAAGCATAAAGAAACCAAAGCCGTCTGTTTTTACATTTTGTTGTTTTCTTGCATAAGGCGGATCATAGATAAGTGCCTTTGCAAGAATTACAGTCATTATACCAATAGGAATATTAATAAAATAAATAAACGGCCATGACCAATTTTCCGTCAACCAACCACCGAGTACAGGCCCTGCTATCGGAGCAAGCACAATTACAAGCCCAAACATAGCCATGGCTTTACCTCTATCTTGTGGCTTAAAATTCTCCAATAATATCGCTTGAGAAATCGGCAATAAACCGCCGCCACCAATACCTTGCAATATACGAGCTAAAATCATACATTCTAAATTTTTAGACAAACCACATAAAGCAGAAGCCACGGTAAACAACACAATACTCATCATGAAGAAATTTTTTCTTCCGAGAACTTTACTGAACCAGCCAACCATCGGAATTACAATACCACTTGCAATAAGGTAAAATGTCAAAATCCACATGGATTCTTCACGGCTTACGGAAAAACTTCCCGCCATATGTGGCAATGCAACGTTTGCAATCGTTTCATCCAATACAAACATAAAAGCTGCTGCCATTGTTGGCAAACAGGCAAGCCAAGGATTTATATTTGCCTGTTGTTCATCTTCTATATTTTCTAAAGTTTCACTCATTTCTAACTATCCTATTATATATATGTATAAGCAAATGTTATCATACAAGTGTTGCAAATGCAACATGTTGTATGCGCAACAGAAGTCGTTAAGAAGTTAAGACTTTAGGTCGTTAAGTTCGTATTAAGAGAAATCTATAGATTTTTAGATAAATTTTTAATAAAACTAAAAAATACTGTTGACAAAAAATTTTGTTTCTAATATCATAGAACTTGTCGCCGGTATAGCTCAACGGTAGAGCAACGGTTTTGTAAACCGTAGGTTGTAGGTTCGATTCCTATTACCGGCTTTTTTTAATAGAAGAGAAAAACTTCTCTCATAGCCCTTGTGGCGCAGGGACTCTGCCGAACAAACGTTGACTAAATGTCAAGTTTTGTGAGAGGTAGCACTCCAAGGAGTGAATATTAAAGTTTCTGAAACATGCCTTTGTGGCGCAGGGGTAGCGCACTCCCTTGGTAAGGGAGAGGCCACGAGTTCAAATCTCGTCAAAGGCAATTTTTAAAATTTCATATGGGTAGGTGGCCGAGTGGCTAAAGGCGACAGACTGTAAATCTGTTCACGAGAGTGTACGGTGGTTCGAATCCACCCCTGCCCAAATTATTTAATCCCTCTTAGCCGGAGGGATTTTTTAGTACTTGGGGTGATTCTCACCACCGTGGTGGTTCTTCCCTCCATATGCTTATTTTTAACTAATAAAAAATGTATATCCATACGAAAAACGTGACGTTTAGTCACCTTTTTCTGCTCGCATACGGAGTCCTTACCCCTGCCCAAATTATTTAATCCCTCTTAGCCGGAGGGATTTTTCAGTGCTTAGGGTAATTCTCACCACCGTGGTGGTTCTCCCCTCCATATGCTTATTTTAAACTTATAAAAAATGTATATCTACACGAAAAACGTGACGTTTAGTCACCTTTTTCTGCTCGCATACGGAGTCCTTACCCCTGCCCAAATTATTTAATCCCTCTTAGCCGGAGGGATTTTTTAGTGTTCGAAGTGATTTTATTTTTTATTAATCAACTTCAATCAAAGTTTCTCAGAGTCTTTTTCTAACTAATTATTTTTGAATCCAATTACAACAAGATTTCTTTCATAAACCTCTTCCATTGGCAGAGTATACGTCAATATTTCTTCAACCTGTGCATTATATTTTTTTAAAACTTCAGTCGCATTATTAATTTCTTCTTGAGTTTTTTTAGATTTATAAGCTACAAAATACCCATTTCGCTTTAATAATGGCAAAGCATATTCCGTAATTTTACTCAAATCTGCAACAGCTCTACTTGTTATAACATCAAATTTTTGCCCTTTTATATTTTCGACTCTGTCACAAATAGTTGATAGATTTTCCAATTTAAGTTGATTCTTTATTTCATTAATCGCATCTATTTTCTTTTTGATACTATCAATCCCAGTAATTTTAAATCTCGGGTATTCAATTGCTATCGGGACACAAGGAAAACCTCCACCACAGCCAATATCTAAGATATTAGCACTTTTTATATTATATTTTTCAAAAAAAAGTTTAATCCCTAAAGAGTCGTAAATATGTTTCTCATATAAAAATTTTTCATCGTTTTTAGAAATAAGATTTCGTTTAGAATTCTCTTCCAGAAAAACTCGTTTGTATTCTGTAAAATCAGCTGTAATATTAATATTATTCATACTTTTTCTCAATATCTCCAAAAACTTCCGGATCCATTCGGAGTTTCATATCTTTAATTCTTGCTTCTATTTTTGCAGTATTAGAATTATCATTCAATGTTTGCGCAAGACGCCTTGCTTTGTAATATTCAATAAGCGCTTTTTTGTTTAAAGATACGTTATTATAGTAATAATCCCCAAGCGCTAATGTTGCTTGCATAAGATAAAAATCTTCGTTAATAAATTCCGCACTCTGTTTTGCTTCCTGCAGAAATTCCAGAGCTTTCGGATTTTGTTGTCTTTGAAGAATTTTTGCCAAATTTGATGCGTTATAATAAATTCCGTCATAATTATTGTTTGCTTTTTCTATGTCATAAGCTTTTTTGAAACAATCTGCTGCATCAGAATAATTACCATTATCAAAATAACATGACCCCATATTTGAATACGCAAGCCCTTTGTAATTGTTACATCCTCCAACTGCAATACATTTAGAATAGAATTCAAAAGCTTCTTTAGCTCGGTGCATATCATCATTTGTTAAAGCATACTTAAAAAACAACTCTGCTTTTTTTTCATTATCAATATTGTCATCAAGAGAATCCAAAGCTTTTTGGTAATATTGATAAGCATCATTTGTTTGCTCTAATGTAGAATATATATTTCCAAGTTGTATGCAAGCAGAAACCATTAGTGACTGCGGCGTATCAACAGAATATATAACTTTTTTTATTGTTTCAATAGCTCTTTCTGTTTTATACATAATAAAATACAAATCAGAAAGTTCATAGTACAAATAATTCAAGTTAATAACTTCGTTATATTTTTTATAGTATGCCTCTGCCAATTCATAGTAATGTTGTGATTTCGGATAATTATCCGTATCTTTATACAAACGCGCTAATGCAAGTCTTGCAGTAATTAATGTGTCTGCATCTACCTCCGGAGAATTTATTATCTCGATATAAGTTTCTATCGCATCTGTATTCTTTTTTTCTTCCGCATACTTAATTGCACGATTAAGTTTTTCCGCTATTGAAGGTGATTTTTCAACATTGTTTTCATTATGCTTGGTTTGAATAGTTTCAATGATTTGCGCCTGCGGATTTTTACCTTCTTCTATTTCAGCAATTCTTGCATTGTGGAATTCTATTTCTGCCCGCATTGCCTGACGAGAAATTGTTAGCTCTCTTGTTTGTAAAGATTCTTTCAATTGCTTTTCATAAATACCAATAATATATTTATGCAACTTAATTTCTGTTTTTGCGGGAATCGAAATATCAATATTTTGCTGAAAATAATCTTGAACATATACCATTTCTCCGGCTTGAAATATCATTAAATTATTTTTCAAATATTCTAGCGAAAATTCATCATAAAGTTCAAAAACCGCTAGTGCATTCAATGATATTCCATGGCGAATTGAGCGCAAAAACCAGAAAAAATTTCTTATAGTTGTAGGTATCAAATTTATATATGTAAATCCTAAATATGCATCAAAATTCATACCGGATTGTGTAAATTTACTCAAAAAATCGTGGAGTGATATTTTCATCGCCTGCACAATTTTCAAAGATAAAGCTGTGTAATAATAATACCCTCTTGTGTATTTATAAAAATCATCCAACGTTGTATCTTGGCATTTTACTTGATATGAAGCTGCAAAATCTTTGAAAATTTCTTTAGAAAGCGCTTTTAAAAATACTTTTTTATCAACTTTTAACTCTCCAAATATATTTGGAGTCATAGCTCTTGTTGAAGCTATAAATTTAACATTCTCATTTTTTGCCGTATTTTGTATAAAATCGACAACCAAAGCTCTATTTTCTTCACTTATATCATCATAAGAATGCAAAATTATAACAAAAGGCTTCTTTATACTAGAAATATATTGCTGTAATTTTACCGCAAGCGTTGTTATTTTTGCATTTATACTTACCGCTTTTGACATCGAATTTTTTTCTACCATATCTATAAAAGATAATAAAATATCATCACAAACTGTCGATGCC
>CABQIM010000064.1 GCA_902464375.1 uncultured bacterium
AGGCGAAAATTATATCGCCTCATTTTTGTTGTGAATGTAATTTAGAGGGAGTACCTGACAATTAGAAAAAGTTATTGTCAGGCAATGCCTGACATACAATTTATTAAAAAACAGGAAGTTGTAATTGTTTAGCAACTTCCTGTTTTCTTTATTTTATTCTATTTAATTATTTCGCATCTTCTTTAATTACGATAAGATTTTTAACAACTTTCATTTTGCATGTTGGAAGGACAACCTCTGCCAACCCGTCTGCAATACTAATGATACTTCCGGCTTTTAAAGTTACGTCTTCGCCTTTGTACTGAAAAGTGTAATCGTCTTTTCTGTCTGATCTGATTGTGATTTGATTGTTCATAGTCTAATCCTTCTTACTATTGTGCTAAACAAGGAATGGCAAAATAAATTCCACCATTCCTTTAAAATAATTATACTGACCACTTAAAATTAGTCAAATACATAACTGATAATTGCAGCTTCTCTAGCTCTTTTGATAGCTTTTGTTACCATTCTTTGGTGTCTTGCACAGTTACCAGTAACTCTGCGAGGAATGATTTTTCCTGCTTCTGTTAAGTATCTTTTAAGTTTTGCAGCATCTTTGTAATCGATAGATTCTACGTGATCTGCGCAGAATGAGCAGGTCTTACGTTTTTTTCTATCTTGTGCATCTTGTTTTGCCATTGTTTTATTGCCTTTCTAGCCTGTTTTTTATTTTGTCGTTAAGTCTGATGTTATTAAGTCGTTAAGTTCGTTAGGGACGTCACTTGCTCTAATTATGAGCTCTGTGTTTTTTTCTACCTCACCCTAACCCTCTCCTGCTAGGCGAGGGGACGCGCCAAACTTGTAGTTTTTACTTTGAGGCGGAACTTGTAGTCCTAAAGCCATTTTGTAGTTTCCACCAAGCAGCCGACCCAATGTCTACGTGCGTTCTACTTGTTACGTCTAATTGGTAGTTTCCGCTTTGAGGCGGAGCTTGTAGTTTTAAAACCATTTTGTAGTTCTCATCAAGCAGCCGACCCAATGTCTACGTGCGTAGCACTAGAATGGGATTTCTTCTTCTCCGATTAACTCATCAGAGAATTCATCCTGTGAAAATTTCACGATATCTTCGCCAGCACCAGATGATTTCGCAGAACCGGAAGTCGGTGCCGCACCACCCATTTGTTCGATAGTGTTTGCATCAATCTCGAAAATTCTTCTTTCAGCACCGCTATCATTTTTTACAGTAGTAATCTGAAGTCTGCCTTCAACAAGTACTCTTTCGTCTTTAGATATTTCAGAAACAACTTCATCCAAAGCTGCACGTCTAACTACAACTCTAATTAACATTTCTTCTCTATCACCAATATTAAGTACAAAAGATGATACCGGAACATTGTTCTGTGTAAAACGTTTTTCTGGTGCTCTAAATACTGTACCTGTTACAACTGCCTTCGCTAATGCCATTTTTTTTAACTTCACTTTCTAGATTACTTTTTATCTACACATATTTTGTATTAATAACCACAAACTTTCTTTGTTCTTACCTTTACAAAATATTGTCTGACGTCGACGGTTCTTTAACTTCACTTTCTAGATTACTTTTTATCTACACATATTTTGTATTAATAACTACAAACTTTCTTTGTTCTTACCTTTACAATTGCCTGACGTCGACTGTTCTTTAACTTCACTTTCGAAGATTTATACTATACAGTTTGAGCCTTTTTAGCTTCTTCCATAAACATAAATCTAAGAACATTTTCGTTCAATTTTAAGCTTCTTTTGAAGTCAACAACGGCTTCTGCGGGAAGTGACACGATAATAGTTGCAAAGAAACCATCTCTGTATCCTTGTACATCATAAGCTAATTTTTTGCGTCCCATTTTGTCAACAGAAGATACTGAACCTTTGTAAGATTTAACTTCTTCAGAAATTTTATCTACAACTTTGTCTAATTCTTCTGAATCAAGACTTGGCTTAAAAATTGTCAATAATTCATAATTTTTCATAATAATATTTCTCCTTATAGAACCATGCTAGCATAAACAGAGGTAATGTAAAGGGGTCGAATAAGTGCCTATGTTATCAAATATTTGCAACTAAAATTTATCCCAAATCAATAGTCATAAATTTATATTTAAAATCATTGATTGTATTCATAAGCTCTACAAATTCGGCATATTTTGTTGTATGTAATGCTTTCGATAACTCTACAGCTTCTAAAAAATCTATATGAAAGCTGTCATCACCACGTTCCGTAATCTTAATCATTCCGGTGTCTTCAAACATTTCTAATATAGTTTCAACAACATCACCTGTGATTCCAAGCGCAGAAGCGGCTCTTTCCAAATTAAAATCTCCTTCAAGTGTATTGCAAGTGTATCTTATCATTCCGGAAAAAGTCTTTAATAAAAGCTCTTCGTTATATTTGCCCTTTTGGTAATTCATATAATGAATTGAATCTGGTGAAACAGTAGTCATAAGAGTTTGCATAACATCATCATCGGCAGGGTAATCAAAAAACATCAATACATCGCTTTTTTGAGCTGTTTTTCTATTAACAATATGCTCGCAAATATCCTTGAACGGTTTTAACATTTCCATAATGCTTCTATCTTCTACAAAAGCGCAAATAGAATGTTTTGACGTTTTTATATAATCGTTAACCTGAGCTAAAATATTAGTCTTTTTTCTATGGTCGTAAACTTTTTGTTTTGATGTTTCTTCTTCAACTAAAGCATCGGAGTGAACATCTTTAAGTATCAATTGAACAGAAGTTACGCCGTTAAAAGTGTTAAGTTGTGGGGCAAACGCTATGTCTAGCCTGTCGCCTTGAATGAGCGGAATATCTCCTCTTGACCACCATACACAATCGACGGTGCCGTTTGGAGTTTCTACTGTTAATTTTAAATGGTCTTTAGTAGAGCCCATAAGTTTTTTCTGCTTAAGAACTAAATTCTTTACGACAAATGTTGGTGATGGGTTTGACAT
The DNA here is from genome assembly GCA_902464375.1 of uncultured bacterium. Classification (GTDB taxonomy): domain Bacteria; phylum Cyanobacteriota; class Vampirovibrionia; order Gastranaerophilales; family Gastranaerophilaceae; genus CAG-196. The sequence continues at coordinate 2,971 of CABQIM010000064.1, forward strand.
TCCAAAAGGCTCTAATTGTGAAATTGTTTCTACTAAATCGACATCAACATCATTAATAGAAAGCTCCATATCAACATCAATTGATGGATTTAGCTTTTGTCCGTTCAACATTTCATCAACAGTTTTATTGAGTGCTTTTTTTATTGTTTCAAAAGAAGCTTTTTCTTCTGAAAACGCAAAGCCTCCAGCCATCTGGTGTCCGCCAAAGCCTTCTAAATATTCAGAAATATTAGAAATTATGTCATAAAGGTTGAGCTCTTTTACGCCACGAGCCGAACAGCGGAATGTTTTTGTTTCTTCATTGTAATTCATTATGAATGTTGGCTTGTAGTATTTTTCAACAAACTTTGATGCAACAATACCAATGATACCAATATGCCATTCTTTTGAAAAAAGCACAATTGCATTATCTCGACTTCTGGAGTTTTTCCAAATTTCATCAGCTTCTGCAAATGTATTGGCACACATCTCTTGTCTTAATTTATTAAAGTTTTCTAACGAAATTATTGCCATTTCGATTTCTTGCTTATTTTCAGAAATCATTACTTTTATTGCGGAATCGACTGTGTCAATTCTTCCGGAAGCATTAATTCTTGGTGCAACGGTGAAGGCAATTTGTTCAGCTGTTAATCCGTTATCTGTTCCGACACCGGCTACGTCAAGCATACGTTTTATACCATAATGTTTTCCGGCTGCAATTAGTTCAAGCCCTTTTGTTACAAAGTATCTGTTTTCACCTATAAGTGGCACTAAATCTGCAATTGTTCCGACTGTCACAAATGGAAGTAATTCGTAAGAGTAATCGATTTTATTATATCTTTCCAAAACTCCTTGAGCAAGCTTAAATGCCACACCAACTCCGGCTAGAGATGTCAAATACTCAATCTGAGTTGAAGTTAGTTTTTCGTCCAGAGCGTTCATCGCTTTAGGATTAATTATAGCGAGCGCTGGTGGCATTTCATCCGGTGCTTCGTGGTGGTCTGTAATAATAACATCACGACCAAAACTATTGATAAATTTAACTTCTTCTACACTACTGATACCATTATCTACTGTTACAATCAGCTTTGGTTTCTTCTGCGTAAGAAGTTTTACAAGAGCTTTTGTATTAAGCCCGTGACCTTCGGATTCTCTATCCGGAATATAGTAATCTGTATTTGCACCAAGGTAAGCAAATGTTTTCATAAGAACAGACGTTGATGTGACACCATCGGCATCAAAGTCACCATAAATAAGAATATTTTCCTTTTCATCTATGGCTTTTACAATTCTATCAACTGCTTTTTGCATATCACAAAAAGCGTTAGGGTGCATTAGCGTTATCCCTAGAGGATTAAGGAAATCCTTTTTTGCCTCTTCGGTTGTAATACCCCTAACTTTTAATAATGTGTCTATTATAGCCTGACTGCTATGACTTGATGAAGGTTCTATTTTACCTTCTATAATCCATTCTTTTTTTACCCCTGTACCAGACATGTCATTTTTTCCAATATTTCGATTGCTTTTTTCAACTGAACGTCATTTTTAGCTTCTGCGTTCTCCTGAGTTAATTCTACCACAACATCAGGAGTAATGCCTTTTTTATGAATATCAGTTCCGGATGGTGTTAAATATCTTTGGATTGTAATATTCATGCCGGCTTCGTCAGGTAATCTGTTAATTTCTTGTACCAGACCTTTTCCGAAAGATTGTTCGCCAACAATTGTAGCTCTGTGATTATCTTTTAGCGCTCCACTAAGGATTTCACTCGCAGAAGCAGAGCCTTTATTAATCAATACAACAATCGGCTTATCTGTAACTTGCTGCATTCTAGCTCTTGTTGTTGTTTTGTAGCTATCTCTATCAACGGTACTAACGATTATACCACCGCGGAGTAACATGTCAGAAATGTAAATTGCGTTAGTTAAAAGTCCACCAGGATTAGAACGTAAATCAATAATGTATCCTTTTACGTGGTTTGAATTATTCAAGATTGATTCAATTTCGCCGGCAGCATTTTTACTGATAAAAGAGCTCAAACGAATGTATTGGATATCGTTTGGTATTTCTGTTTCAAAAGGTGGTTTGCATGAAACAGATTTAACTTCGATTTCATCTCTGACTACGCTGTATAACTTGTTTGGAACGCCTTTTCTTTGAATAAGTAAAGTAACTGTAGTTCCTTTTTCGCCTCTAATTTTGTCGGCAGCTGCATCAATGTTGATACCTTTAGTGCTTTCACCGTTTATTCCTAAAATTCTATCATCAGCGAGTAGTCCTGCTCTTTCTGCCGGAGAATCTTCTAACGGTGCAATAATAACCAATTCGCCATCTCTAATTCCAATTTGCGTACCAATACCTTTTAGAGAACCTTTGATTGATTGAGTCTCTTCTGAGAACTCTTTTGGATCAAGAAATCTTGTGTATGGGTCGTTTAAGCTGGAAAGCATTGTTTCAATTGCTACATAAGCATCTTCTTTTGTTTTAAGCTTGTTTTCGTAACGATATCTCCAACGAGCCCAATCTTGTGAGTTATTTGATGGGTCGTAATATTTTTTATTAACAATTTTCCATACATCATCGTACATTTCGGCAGGTGATGCTGCATAGGCTGCGCCTATACCCATCAAAACAGCTGTCATTAATATAGTACTAGCTAATCTTTTCATAAACTACACTCCTCTTTTGCAAAAAGCGCCTTTTATATTATACTACACAAATATTTTATACATTTCAAATTTTTTCGGATTTAGTTGACAAGGTAGTGGAGATGGTGTAGGTGGAGGAATGGAAAGTGGAAAGTTGTTTTAAATGATTTATATTTTGAGCTTTGTTCTCAATGAAAAATCAGTACGTCATGCATAGGTTGTTATTCCTAAATTCTCCAGAGGGAACCTCCCCTCACCCTGTTTTTCAAAGCTTCAATCCTAACGGCTTTCAGCTTGAAAAACTATCCCTCTCCCACAAGGGGCGAGGGTTGCGCGTTAAATCATTGTTAGTTTTAAATATCTACGTGCGTAGCCACTACGACTAAAAATCTTGTAGAAATAAAACAATCCAGTAAGTTATCTATATATGTAGCACTAGTCGCTAAATGTTTTGAAAGTTTTTTCGACGTTGTCTTTGATAACTTTCTTAACAGCATCCATTTCTGTAGCAAGGGCATTTTGTTCTGTATCAAGCTGTTTTAGACGAAGCTCGAGTGTTCTATCTTCTTGTTGGATTATTGATGTTTGAGCGTTAATATCAGCAATTGTTTTTTCGTACTGTTCTTTTTTATAATTATACTCATTCATCGCATCTTTGTAGGCAGCTTCATCTGTTACGGTTTCTACGTTCAAATCATATACAACGCTGTCGTTATCGAATTTAACAGACTTAAATCTTCCGTTGCCATCTGTTTCTAATAGAGCGTTGTTCGTTTGTTCTATTTTCGTTTTTATATAATTTGCATTATAGTAAGAAAGCTTGTTCTGAATCTCGATAGGTTGAGTTGGATCTTTTGGAGTGTTCATACTGTTGTATAAATCACTTTCTGTCGTAAAGTATTTTTTACCATTCATTGTGAATGAATAAATACCTTTACCATCATAAACAAGGTTGCCATCATTATCAAAGCTCAAATACTTGCTAATAGCAGATGTTTCGCCGCAATCTCTAAGAATTTGTGCAAGTTCTGTTGCGTCATCATCAGTAAATTGAGTTAACTCTGTTGCTTTGCAGTTCCCTACGTATGTTGTCATTTGAGAAGTGTAGTCTTTTGGATTCTCTAAGTCATCAGGTACGAAGAAGTGCCAAGTTCCGTCGGAGTCGTGATATCCATAAACGTTATCAGTAGTAAGAACTCCGTCTTCTTGTGCTAAACCTTTTGCAACTTCAAAATCTCTGAGTGCTTCTTCAAATTTTGTGTCTTTTTGAATATCTTCTTCTGTTATTGGTTCATAAGTGAATGTTTCGCTGCCGTCAGCGGTTGTAACAGTGTATGTATTTGATGTTGGATCTAGAGTTACGGTTGGGTGCATGTTGTTGATGTCATCAATTTCTTGCTTAAGATAGAAATGCCAAGTTCCGCTGGCATCTTGGTATCCATAAACATCACCATCAGGAATCGCACCTGCTTCGTATGCAAGTTTTTTAGCTTTTGCAAAATCATTGAACGCAACTTTCATTTTTTGATCGTTTGCTGTTTTTTCATTTGTAATTTCTTCACAGTCAATTTGTGCTCCATTTGGGAACGTTATAGAATAAGAGCCATCATCATTTAGCGTTGCAGATGGATTTATGTAAGTATTTTCGACTACTTCTTTGTTGGTATGAACTTGAGGATTTTCAAGCTTCTTTTCAGAACCAGTGTAAACATTTGCATAGTAGTATGACTTTACAATATAGTTGTAATCTGGGTTTGCACTTGATAATTGCTGCCAGCTATCGATTACAGATTCGTTGTCACCATCTGAGAATGAATATTGAAGCTCTGTGTAATCAGTAGTTTTTGGAGCATTAGGAACTTCCAGCCCAAGCAGTCTGTTGAATAAATTTGCACTTTGGTTTGCCAAGGCTGTTCTTGCTTGGTTAATCTGTTGTCCTTCCCACTCTGTATTTGTTTTACGAGCGGTAAGTGCTAAATATCTTGCTTGTGAAGCTGCCATTCCCATAGTTGGAAATCTCCTTTTGTTTATTACTTCATTATTTAATGTTATTTTTTATATAGTCAATATTTTATACGACTAATTAGTACATGCACTTTAGAGAAGTTTGTTAAAATCATATAAATGTAGTAGCTAAGTTGTTGACGCGTGTACTTGTTCATTTCATCTTTTTGATGTAACATAAGCCTATGAGTAAAGAAGTTATAGCCTACCTTCATACCCACTGGGATAGGGAATGGTATAGAGAGTTTGAAGTTTTTAGAATGCGCTTGTTGAGAGTGTTTGATAATATTCTTGATATGCTTAGCGAAAATATGATTCCGAGTTTTTATTTTGATGGTCAAGTTAGTGCTCTGGATGATTACTTGGAAATGCGTCCTGAAAAAAGAGAGCTAGTATTAACTCTAATTCACCAAAAACGATTATTTGTAGGTCCTTTTTTTTGCTTGGTTGATGAATTTTTAACTGATAAAACTTGTTTTTCTAAAAATTTAGAAATTGGACTTAAAATAGCAAGAAAATATGGTTGTAAAGATTTTATCGGATATTTGCCGGATACATTTGGACATAGCCAAAATGTTGTGGAAATTGTGCGAGATTTCGGAATTAATAAATGTGTTGTTTGGCGTGGCTGCGGTGATTTCCCTGCTGAATTCAAATGGTGTGGAATGGATACGGTAAATCTTGTTAGAGGATATTTTAATGACGTATTTTCAATCAAAACTTCTATTGAAAAAAAAGCGGAACTATTGAAAGATAATTTGGATAAAATTGCAGAAAAATCAGGTGATGTAATTCTTTTACCGATTGGTGCCGATCATCTGGGTGTAGAGATGGATATTGCGAACCAAATTGAAGCTGTTAATGAAATTTTAAAAGATAACTATCATATAAAATTAGGTTCATTATTTGATTACTTTAAAAAAGTAGAAGATAATTTTAATCAATTTGAATGGAATGATGAATTGCGTGATAATTCAAAAACATTTACTCTGCAGGGTTGTTATTCTTCAAGATTGGATTTGAAACGTGAAAATGTTGAATGTTCATATTTGCTAGATTTGGCAAACCGTTTTGCAAAACAACAAGAAGAAAAAAAATATGATACATTGATAGAATATGCGTATAAAATGTTACTTCGAAATCAAGCTCATGACAGTATTTGCGGTTGTTCAACAGAGGATGTACATAGCGAAAACTTAATAAGATATAAGAAAATTAAACAAGTTGCTAATACTATTATTGATGAATTGAAATTCAAAAACCACTTTGAAGAAAAGAAAATCATAAATCTTTCTGATAAACCTTTTTCCGGTATTATAGAATTCTCTACGGCTGAAAAGTTGGAAGGGTATGATAAAATTGGGTACCAAAAAGGTTTTGATAAAACTCTTTTAACAGACACTCAGCGAATTCCCGTAACTGAAGATTATACTGGGATTAATACATATTTAGCAGAGGTTGAGGATGTAAAACCAAATGTGGTTGATTACATTATGCCTATTACTAAACCAACGGACTTGAATGTTACGGAATATAGCTTAGAAAATTCCTATTTGTTCCTAAAAATCGAAAATGGTGCTATTTATATAAATGGTATAAAAATGTCGCTTGTGGATTTCGCGGACTTAGGTGATAGCTATAATTTCGGACCTAAGGCAGATGATAAGGGTAACGAATTAAAAATTCTGCGTTCAAAAGTTGTATTAAAGACACACTTAAGAGCAGCCTTAAAGGTTGATTTTGAAAGTGTTTGGGATGTCGTTTCTGCTACAATATCTTTAGATAGAGCATCTACATCTTTGAGTTTTAAATTTGACTGGGTTAATTCTCAAAAGAATCATATTTTGAACGCTGTTTTTGAGCTGAATCAGCCAATACAAGAAGTTTTTTCAGAAGATATGAATACTTTAATCAAACGTAATTTTGATGCAGATTATAATATCAGAGAAAATTTGCCAACTACTCGTGGAGTGGAAGTTAAAAATAATACAGCTCCAATGCAGCGTGGACTTTTGATAGATGAGGAAAACAATAATATAGGTATTGTGACAAAAGGTTTGACACAATATGAGGTTTACAAAAACACTCTAATGATTCCGATTTTACGTTCTACAGGAGTTATATCAAATCCTCAAAATCCGGCAAGAACAACACCGGCTGGTCCTCCAATTCCGGTTGAATCTTTGCAGCAAATCGGACGCAATATCGCAGAATTTCATGTTTTCTTTGGAAACCAGAATGCTTTTGAAGAAACTTTAAATAAAGTTTACAACTATGTTGTTACGACTTCTTAATCAATCTCAAATCTCTGAATTTGATTCCGTTTGTAGCAAGAGAGTCGACAACATTTTGAGCATATTTCTTTTTAATATTAGGAACTGAATTGTAGTTCTCTAGTGCAGTTTGTACAAGAGTTTTGTTCTCAAGTTCAGTAAATTTAATAGAACCGTCTTGCAAGCCTTTGATTGCTTTTGGTACATTTGCATAACTGGCTTTTCCAAATTTCTTGGCTGCAACAGCTTTTACGTATTGCATTTCAAATATCAATAGACCGACTTTCATACCCAATTCATCGTTTTTTGTACAAGCTTCTCTAAGTGCTTCCGGTGTACGTATTGGTCTACCTTTTGAATCTTTGTAACTAAGAATGTCTTTAAGAAGTTGTGGATTCATTTGCTTATAGACATCATTCCAATTGCTTTTTGAATTTGGGAAAAAATCCTTAATAGCAGTTGTTGTAACTTGCATAGGACCTGCACCATTTCCGGAATTTATGTTTTTCTTGAAAGTCCCGTGTGTTTCTTGTCCCATAATTGAAATCAAGAGTGCTTCTGGAACTTTATAGGTTTTTGCAATTTTTTCTGCTTTCTGTGCCCAATATTCCGCAAGCTTAGTGTCTAGTGATTTTTCTCCACGCTTTTCAGCTTCGTGGTTAAGCATTGATAGGACTTTTTGATGCTTGGTAATTTGTAATATTTTACTTAAATCTACACTTTTGCGTGAACTATATGCCTCTGCAGGTTTATTTGATACAAAAGTCGCATCTCTTGCTGCGGTGAATAAAGAACTCTTGTGCAATTTTTTGTTATTATAA
>CABQIM010000065.1 GCA_902464375.1 uncultured bacterium
ACGTTGGGCACAGAATAGAGAAAATTCCATTGATAGTTCCCGACTATCAGATGGATAGTTTGAAAATAATCTGTGCAGCCGATACGGACAATACCATCGTATCATTAGGTGAAGTACCTAAGTTCGAGAAAGGCCAGTTGGTAAAGATTGTTGATGGTGTATTCAAAGGTGTGGTTGGAAGAGTTGCACGCTGGCAAGGACAACAGAGAGTTGGAGTAATTGTGGACGATTTAGTAACGGTGATAACTGCATATGTACCAAGTGGTTTCCTGCAAATGCTTAATTGATAACAATGAATTACACAGATGAAGATATTGTCAAAGGTATTCTGAACAACGATAAAAAGATTATTAAATATTTTTTCGTTGAGAAATGTTCTTCTTTGTTTGCATACATTCTACTCAATATCTTTGACGGCAATATAGACAAAAGAGAATTGATAAATGAACTATACATATATTTGGCAAATGACAATTGGAAGAAAATTCGTCAGTTTGACTTTCGTAGTAAATTGATAACATGGACAAGTGTTGTTGCTATTAGATTTTTTCAAAAGAAACGCAAAGAACTGATAGGAAAAGAAATTGTGACTACTCTAAATGATAAAATGGGACTATCCCAAAATCATATAATATCAATAGACCAACGTATGGATTTGCGCTCTATTTTAACAAAAATGCCAAATAAAAGGTATCGTAAAGTTCTTGAAGTATTGGATTTACAAGATGTACGTCCTGAAATATTAGCAGAAGAAATGGGGGTAACTGTTGATAATTTATACAATATACATCGGCGAGCGTTAGTACAACTTCGCCTTGTTATGGGTAGAAAGGAGGAGTATTATGATTGATTTATTGAATACTATTTCGGACGAGTCTTTGGCTGCCTATATAGACGGGAATGCAAACAACTTTGAATGTTTGAAAATTGATACTTCTTTACCAGTATCTTCAAATTTGTCTGAAGTTATAGACATTGTAAACGACATTAAAGGTTTCGGTGTGGAATCGTTACCTATTGAAGATATTAGGGCAGAATTATCAAATTTAAATTTTAATGAGTTAAATAATAAAATTAGATAATATGGATCAATTAAAAAAACTTCGTGAAAAAGTCAAAAAAGCGAATGACATTTATATGGATGTTCGAGAAAAAGCTCGAATTCCTGAAACAGAGGATTATCGAAGACAGACTATAAAAGAATTGTCCGACCCTTTTATCAAGGGTGTTTTTACTTTAGCTGTTATAGGTCCCATGTCTGCTGGCAAATCAGCATTTATCAATGCTTTGTTAGGTGACGAAGATTTATTGCCGACAGGACATTTCCAAACGACTTGCACACTAACAGAGATTTCTTATTCAAAAGAAAAGCGTCTTAAAATCGTTTACGGGGATGGACATATAGATGATACGACTAAAGGTGATGGAGTGTTGTCAAAACTAAAAGGTGTCGTATCTATTCCGGAAGAGTTTAATAATTTACCGATCAATCACATCAATCAATTTATTCTGGCAGGTAATACATTTGAAGAGATTCTTAATAACAAAGAAGTTCTTATGAAACTTTCAGGTCGCTCTTATTGGGATAATAGTGACGATGAACTACTAAAAAAATATGTTTTGTCTAAAAGACCATCAAATATACCTGTTCATGTCTATTTATATTACCCTTTAGATGAGACTTATAATGGATGGAGAATAGTTGATACGCCAGGAATTGGTGCTATAGGTGGAATTGACCAAACAACAAAAGATTTCTTAAATAATAAAGAAGAATCTGTAGATGCGGCAATTTTTATATTTAATGGTGTAAAAGAGATTGAAGCTACGGAGATTAGTAGCATCGTTAACACATCATATTCTCAACTTACAGATGTAGCAAAGGAAAGAACTTTTTTCGTTATTACTCATAAAGGAGCAAGAACATGTTACGAAAATCTTGAAACGACAAAGCAAAAAGCACTTCAGCTTTTCTCAAAAGGAAAAGTATCAATCCCGAAGAATCGCTTTTTGGCCGTAGATAGTATGCTGTCCCTGTTGTATGACATTTCTATCAAGAGATATGGACTCGACCCAATGATATTTACTAAGAGTATTGTCGCTGTTAATAAACATTTTGGAGTTGATGACATTGTTGATGAAAGAGAACGAGAAGAGAAAAAGAAAGAAATCAAAATGTATCGAGAAATGATAAGATACATATTTGATAAATTGGAAGAAAATGAAATTGAGGTAAATTCAGAAGTTTTGGCAGAGGAAATTTGTTCTTTTGCAGAATTTGCACAATTACGTGGACTTTTAGGCGATTTTGCAGCAAATGCAAAGAAAGATGCATATCGTCAATTATTATCTACTATAATTGACGATTTTAAATCATTTGGCTCACAAAAGAAAGAAGATATTGAGTTAAAGCGATTGAAGATAACTAAAACACCAGAAGATTTAGCGAGAGAGATAGCCGTAAAATTGCAACAGTTACACGACTATAGTGAAAGTTTACAAGAAAGATATATAAATTTAATGGTGGATTTTAATGCAAAGAATCTGAAATCAAAATATTATTCAGGCATACTTGATGAAACAAAAAAAAGGGTAAACTCCGCAAGAACCACATGGCCATCAGAACTGAAAGAGGATATAGAAAATGCTATTCAAAATTATTTATCTTCGGTCAAACTGAAGGATGAGACGGTTTTTCAAAAATTCGTACTCGAAAGTGAACGCCTGACAAAAGAAGAAATGGAAAACAAAATTCCAAATATTGCATTGAAGCCTATTGATATTCCTGCCGTTGTAAAACATGTGTCAGATTCTGCGGAAGTTCGTGCAACACATTCCGTAAAAAAAGAGAAGATGGAAACAACAAATATCATTGTAAACATACTTTCTTTAGGATTTGCGGGGAAGAAAAAAGTCACTTACTATGTTAACGAAGTAAACTGGACAGAACAGAAAGAAAATACAAAGATTGATGCCATTGTTTTTCTAAACTCACATATAGAAGCACACTGTAACTCTATCCAAATAGATGTTGTACGTCCTTCAGGTGAAAAAATCCAGCAACAACTCAATAAGCTTTTAGAAGAAAAGCAGACAGAATATGATACTCTTTTGGCCTCTCAAGAATCAGAGAATGAAATGAGATTCGAAATCTCTAAATTAGAAAGCGAAATAACTATGATTATTAGCAAGATTAAAGAAATAGAGAATTTGTGATATTTGTTTATAAACAATCATAAAAACAAGATAAATATGAGAAATCTTTATGATGTTATTCAAACTGGGATTGGAGAAATTGGGCGCAGAACTTTTGAGGGGAAAGCTATTTCCGTGAGCTTACTTAAACTCTATTGTGAAGATATTCGTAGTTTTTTAAGTGATAACATTGCGGAGTATATAGAAAACTTGTACCGAGAAAACCTCGCAAAAATACCTTCTTCAAAAAAAGGAGATTTTTTAAATTTGGAGCATGGGTATTTTGTTTCAATGACCAATTGGGTTACAAACAATCCTATACAGTTTCCTGAAATTGATTTTATGGAAGAAAGTGCCTCTGAAAAAATCTCACATGCACAAGAAAAATCGTTATGTGAAATTGCAAATAAAGAAAGTGTTCGCATATTGGGTATCGGTAGTTTTGTCAATATCATATTGTGGATTTCTGGACTAAAAATAGTGTCTTTAGTCGCAGAAACAGCTGTAGTTGGAGTTGGTGTTTATAAAATGATAAACGAAACGAAACAACCTCTTGCGGATAATAATTCTCAAAGAAGGACTTTCGAGCTAAAAGCAAATTCATTCATCGCAAATGTAAATAACATTGCTAATGAATATGTTCACTATGTAGAGACCAAATCTAATGAATTACTAAATAGTTATTTAAATTTTTAAGAATATGTCATTTTTGAAAGAACTTGGGCAACAATTTGGAACACAAAAATATGATGAATCTCCTAAAGAAAACAATCAATTAGAGGGTATAACAGGAGATGTACAATGTCAGAATAGCGACAGCAACCAATCTGATGATATAAGTACTCTCACTATTAAACCGATTTCTCCTCAGAAAGGTATACCCAATGTGTCTTGGATTAAGATAAATAAGATTGTTTATGAAAAAGATACACCTTTCATAGATAATTTGTCAACCATTTATACAGCACTGCATGAGACAGCAAAAACTGTTATAATGGTAATACAAAAAGAAAAGAATAGTTTAATAAAACTATATTTAGGTGTTTCTGATAAGTCAAATGTGAATAATCATATATCCAAATACATTCTTCAAAGAGCAATTGGTGGATGTATGCCTGGTATTGATTTTGAAGAGCAACCTCCCCATTTTGTTACAGATAATAAGGCATTCGTTGCATCGGTATCAGGACAGCCCGTTCTAAAATCAGACAATAAGAGTAAGTTTGAACAAGGTATTGAGAAATTGATTAATTCAACAAGTGATATGCCGACATTCACTATTGTTCTTCTTGCAGAAAATGAGCCTAACGATTACATTAGTTGTCTTTACGATACACTGACCAAAGAATATTCTGCATTAGCTGAAATTTCAGAAACAACAATAACAGAAACAGAAACAAGAACAGAAACAAATCAGACAACGAATACTAAAGGCACATCAAATACAGATACAAAAAATGAATCTGAAACAATCAATGATAGTGAAGCAAAGTCTGAGACTCAAAGTTCTACAGAGTCAAACTCTGGTGGTTTTGGCTTCTTCATAAGTGGAAATCAATCAAATTCTCAATCAACAACACTAGGTATAACTAAAACTAATGGGAATTCGAGAACAACTGGAAGTTCGACTGCGAAAGGCGATACCCAATCCATAGCAGAGAGCAAGGGTGATAATGTTGCCAAAGGAGATTCTAAGCAAAAGAAAATAGAGAATAAGGCAATAAAAGAGAAACTGCGAACACTTGGGAAAAAAATAGAGCAACTACAACAAAAAGACTCTCATGGAATTTGGAGTTTTTCATCCTACTTTATTACAGACACTCAAACTTCAGCAATTGTATTAGCAAGTATTTATAAAGGATTGATTGTCGGAAATCAGCAAGCCGTGGATCCATACACTATAAATACTTGGAACGTTGAGCAGTCCAAAGAAATCGTAAAATATCTAATAAATTGCCAACACCCACAATTCGTTACTATTGATGATAATGTTATTACTCCTACAGTCTTTGTATCAACTACAGAACTGAGTATAGGAATGTCTTTACCTCAATATAGTGTTCCTGGTATATTGGTTAAAGAACAAGCTAAATTTGGACGGAACGTTTTAATAAGTGGAGAACAGCCCCAAAACGTTCTTAGAATAGGAACAGTTTCTCATATGGGAAGAGAGGAAAAGAAGAATCAAGTTTTTTTAGACGAGAATCAATTAACCTCACATGTTTTTATTACTGGTTCAACAGGTAGTGGCAAGTCAAATACTATATATACCTTTTTATCTAATCTTAAAAAAGAGGGAAAGAGCTTCTTAATTATAGAGCCTGCAAAGGGTGAATATAAAAAAGTGTTAGGAGGTTTCGAAGATGTAAGAGTATTAGGAACAAATCCACAACTAATGGAGCAGTTAAAAATTAATCCATTTAGTTTTCCTGTTGGGATACATGTCGAGGAACATATAGATAGACTAATAGATATATTCAATGCTTGTTGGCCAATGTATGCTGCCATGCCAGCAGTTCTTAAAGAGGCTATATGTAGAGCTTATGAGTCATGTGGTTGGGATTTAATCCAGTCAAAGTCAAATTATGAAGTTTTTCCTACGTTTGATGATGTCATAAGGGAGTTAAACTTGTATATCAATGAATCAGAATATTCTTCTGATTCGAAAGGCGATTATAAAGGCGCTCTTGGCACAAGATTAGAATCGTTGACTAATGGTATAATTGGACAGATATTTGCAGGCAAGCCTATAGAAGATAATGAATTGTTTAACAAAAATATCATTATAGACTTGAGTAGAGTCGGTTCTGTAGAAACAAAATCTCTAATAATGGGATTGCTCATTATAAAGTTAAATGAGTTTCGTATGTCAGAAAATGTCGGAATGAATTTACCTCTTAGACATATTACAGTTCTTGAAGAAGCCCATAATCTCTTGAGAGAAACTTCAGGTGGACAGTCTCAGGAAACGGCTAATGTCGCTGGGAAATCTGTAGAGATGTTAGCTTCGGCTATTGCAGAGATGAGAACCTATGGAGAATGTTTTGTTATTGCAGACCAATCTCCGTCTTTACTCGATAGAGCCGCAATAAGCAATACAAACACAAAGATTGTCATGAACCTTCCTAACCATTCTGATAGAGAAATAGTAGCCAATTCCATAGGTTTGACAGAGCAACAAACAAGTGAACTGTCAAAGTTAAAAACTGGGATAGCCGTTATATATCAAAAAGGATGGGAAGAACCTGTTCAGTGTTTGATAGCCAGATATAAGGAAATGAAACCTTTTGTTTTTAGACCTACAGACCAAATCAATGAATCAGAAAAAGTTTTTGTTACAAAACTTTATACTGCATACACAGATATACCTCGTTTTGAGACGCTTATAGATGATATTCAGTCTATTGGCTTGAGTGGACAACGTATGATAAAAATAATAAACCTCCTGAATAATGACAATATTGAAGAAAACGAACTTTGTGCAAAAATCTTTGTTGCTTATATTGGGGAAAAACTTTTCGAAAAAGCATCAAAGGCAAATAATATTGCAGACTTCAATTTGATTATTGAGCAGGGCTTGAAAAAAATAGAAGGTATTGATAGAAATAATGTCCAAACTTTCCTCAATATGTATGTCAAAGGTTGCAGTTTAATGAATAAAACAAGTTTTTATGAAAATTGGCTGATGCAAAATGTTAAACTAAATAACAAGGAATAATATGGATCCTATAACATCAATGTTTTCTTCCGTAATGGAAAAAGCTAGTGAAGTTGCAGAAGTTGTTGGGGATAAGTTTATGAAGGATGTATGCCCTGACTTTTTGAAAACATCAACAACAGAAGTTCCTTCATATCAAATAGAAGCTGCCGCACATAGTGCATGCAACTTCTTTGGTATGAATGATATTCCTATGCAAGAAGGCGATAGTATCGGTGTTTACACATTTAACCCAGACATTGTTAATGATGATGTCTTTCAATATAATGTACAACAATTCAAAGACATGGGACTAACTTCATTTGAAGATCAGACCAAGGTATGGACTCATGAATGTGGGCATCGTATAACACAAAAAGAATTTGGCAATACGAACTGGGCTGATGAGTTAGGTGCAGATTTCTTTGTTGGAGTAAGAGAAGAAATGCTTGGTATAGGTAAAAGTAATTTTGAAAAGACTTTGGGAGCCACAAAACCTTGCGAATCTCATCCTGGAGGAGCATTACGTCTGAAAGCTATAGATTTTGGACGAAAAGTTGCTGCAGCGATGAAACAAGAAGGTGTTATGCCTACATGGGAAAATTGTTTAGATGCTTTTTCAAAATCAGACTTTGCAAGAATGTCATATGAATCATTCCTTAAAGACACTAAATCAACAGCTTTACAAAATATTGCTCCATCTCATCCACAAATTAGTAAAGAGTTAAAGGGGTTTACACAAGCTGACGTAGATTGGTATGAGCATCAAGCAAGAATATCTTCTGGTTCAGAGCAAGCACATTGGATAAAAGAAGCACAATGGGCAAAGAACCATCTGAAAAGTTTGTGTGAAGATGGGAATATGGACAATGTCGAGCCCCTAACCTTTAAAGGTTTCACACAAGCAGATGTAGATTGGTATGAACATCAAGCAAGAATATCCTCAGGTTCAGAGCAAGCACATTGGATAAAAGAAGCACAATGGGCAAGAAACCATTTGAAAAGTTTTATACAGCCAGAATCTGAAAAAGGACAATTCCAAGAAGGACATGTTCTGTGGTAAATAATATTATTTTTAACTGCTTCTAAAATAAAGCATGTTTAATATGCAATTTACATTTAGAGTTAAAAGAAAAGCTGCATATGAAAGGGGGACTATTGTCTTCGGAAAAATTCTATCCGGAACTATAGACAAGGATAAAGATGTGCTTGTTTCTGTTGGTAAAAATGAATATAAAGCTCACATAGACAGCATTATAGATAAACCTGATGGTGGCTATGTACAAAGTTGCAGCAAAGGAAATAATGTTTCCTTGTACCTTTCAGGTATAGAAGAGCAACTTATAAAACCACGAATAACAGTTGTGAGAAACTATAGTGTAGAAAAAGTCAATTCTAACATTGATAAAAAGCAAAATCAGTCAAAAAAGGAGCATTCTAAAAATGAAAAAATAGCAGAGAGCACCTTGCCGAAAAGAAACCTCCAACTAAAAAATAAAAATGAAAAATATTCTTCTGTTGAGAAAGATTTTATTCAAGATGTATTAGTGTGCATTAAAGAAACTGGGAAACTTGCACCTACAGAGTTGTATGTTTTGGATAAATTACGAATAGCTTATAATCTATCGGAAGAGAGGTCACGGCAGTTAATCTTTGGAACGATAAAAAAATATAATGCGGAAAAAAACGAGTTATTATATAAGGATGCGATTTCAGCTTGTCTTTTAGATTGTGGCTATTTAACCACAACGGAAAGATACCTTTTAGAAAAACTTCGTATAGCCTTAAATATCTCAGAACAAAAAGCATATTCTTTAGAAAAAGATAGTGATTGGAATATTTTGTAACTCCGTAATTTTGCAAATACGATAATTGAAAAGAAAACTTGTAAACCAACATCTCTTAGGTTTGCAAGTTTTTCTTTTTATGGTGATAGATTTTAAATGTTCAAAACTCTCTATACCAATAACGTATAACAAGAAAAAAAGAAAATGGACAAACAAAGTTTGATAAACACAAAGGTTTTGAAAGAAAAACTACAAGAGTATGCAATGAAAGTTGGTCGCATTAGTGCTCGTCCACTCTTGTTGCTTTATTTCATCATGGTAAGTAAGGACACACCGAAGAGCGACAAATTGATGATTCTGTCAACCATATCCTATTTGATATTACCTGTAGACTTGATTTCTGCTAAGCGTCTGCCTATTATTGGATGGATAGACGAGGCTTTTTCTCTTTCAGTTGTCTATCAGAAAGTGAGCAAGAACATCACACCAGAAATCGAACGAAAGACAGATGCATTGCTTGACAAGTGGTTTCCTGAATATACCAACTACATTGAAATCTTTGATTGATGGTAAAAGTAATTAAACACGAAATTAATATTTAAACATATAACACCTATGGAAGTAAAAATAAAATATTCAGAACTTCAAGATTTTATCTTGCATAATTTCAAGAAAGAAGTGTCGTTGGCATTTGTCGCTCCATCTACAGTTTCTTTGTCAACGAAAATAAAGTTTTTAGGCTTTGCGAAGAGTATTGGTGTAGAGCTGTGTGTTGAGAAAGTAGATGGTTCCAACCTACACATAACATATAGTGGTAAGTTAGGAATAGAATTGCTTATCACTCCTGCCATTGCTTTCTTGAAGAGGCTTTTGCCAGACAAAACGAACTTTATAACTCAGAACTCAAACAATCGAGTAATCGTAAACATGGCAGAAATAGAGCAGTTGAAAGGTGTGCTTGAAAAGGTAACACTGAAGAGTATATGTTTTGATGAAGAGCATGTTGTAATTGAGTCTTCCTTGAACATACCAAATTGTAAGTAGGTTTATAGCCAGACACATTAATAATTCGATTATGTTTACTACGCAGTTTTTGCTCATTGTTATAGGCATTGCTCAAATGATTGGTTGCAGTTGGATTTTCAGTAAATTCCAAAAACGGACTTACAAACGGGAAATCCGAAGCAGACATTCTTATGTCTTGTTGGCTAAGTTGCTGGCAGAAGAAGAAAAACTTAGGTGCAACATCAGTAAATGCAATGAGGATGGTACAGGAGAAATGTATCTTGGCTTACCGGAAGGGATAGTAAAGGTGTTTTCTCTTGGAAATGATAGATTTGCTATTTCTCTTGTTGGGGCTGTTATTATAAATGACTTGCATGTAGACATGGCTCGTGAGATTTGTAAGGATTTGAACACTACGGAGAGTAGAGTAAGGTATAGCGTTGGCTTTGAACCGGCTTTTTCCCAAACAGGAATTTCTATTACTTGTGACTTTGAGAAAGATGGCGACGATGAAACTACCGAATACGATATTCTTAGTTATGCCAAGACATATTTAGAGCCAAAGCAACAAGAACTACAAACAATATGGACTCAGAAAACGGAAGAAATTCAATAATACAAAAATATAAAAGACATGAACACAAATAAATACTTCAAGTTAGGCTTAATCACAATGTTTTTAGCCTTTTTCGGACAGTTGTCCTTCGCCCAAGAAGTGATAGTGGCTGACACTATAGACGCAGAAGAGGCATTTGGCAAAAAGCCCATCACCCAAGTACCATTGGAACAATGCGAACAGATAGACACTTGTAGCATTGCCAAGTTTGCCGTTGTTTCAAAAGGTGGCAAACAGGGTATCTATGACTTGGAGAAGCATGAGAATGTAACGGAGATAGATTTAGATGTTGCAGGTTTCTCACGTCGTTATGTGTCAGAAGATGGCATTGAGGTATTCTACTTCTATGTAGAAAAAG
>CABQIM010000066.1 GCA_902464375.1 uncultured bacterium
AACAAAAATTGTCATACTGCCTTTTTTGTAATATGATATAGAAAGAGAGGTAGAAATGGATTTTTTTAGAGAACATAAAAAATTAATAGTAGGTCTTATTACTGTATCTTTTATAATTTGGACCGTTGGTATGGGATTGTTAATTCTTCTTCCAAGTATGGGAAAGTAGATTAGTTGGGACGGTCAGAAGTGAAGAAAATATTAAGTATATTAATATTTTTAGGTATGTTGTTCAACACTTTTGCGTGTTGCGGTGTTTATGCTGCTCATGCTCAAGATTTGGAAACAAAGAAGAAGCAAACTCGAGCAAAGATTAACCATTTGAAATGGTTAGAAAGTGTTGAAACAAATAAGCTTTATAAAAACCAACAGAAATTAGAAAGTGCAAACAATGATTTGCAGCAATCTAAAACGCAAATTGTTACGGCACAAAGAGAACTTAGTGGTATGCAAGCTCAATTGGATAGAGCGGCTGCTGAATATAATAATTTGAATAGTGTTCTTGCAATTCATATTAGAAAAGTCTTTAAGTCGCAGAGAAAAGCGTTTTTTGAACTATTGATTACGTCAGAAGACATAAATATGCTTGTTGATAGAGTTTATTTCCAAAAAATAATTCTGAAAGAAGATTATGCAAGGATGAATGCTGCAAAGCGAAAAGCACAAGAAATTGCAATGCTTAAGTATAATATAGAAGCTCGAAAGCGTAATTTAGAACGTTCTGTAGCATCTATCAATACTCAAAAAGCTTATATTGATAAAGCGATTGCGAAGAATGAAAGCATGATAAATAAATTAAGAACCGACCGTGTTGCATACCAAAAGGCAGAAAGAGAGTTGGCAAAACAATCTGCAAGTATTGGTTCTTATATTAATAGAACAGCTAGGGATAAAGATGTACAAGTAGCATCAGGTTTTATCAAGCCGATACAAGGACGTATAACGTCACCATTCGGTTGGAGAACACACCCAATATTTAATAGTAAATCATTCCACTCAGGTGTTGATATAGGCGGACCAAATTTAGGTGCAATAAAAGCATCAAATTCTGGTAAAGTTATATATTCCGGTTGGTATGGCGGGTATGGTAAGGTTGTTATTGTAGAACACGGTATTGTAAATGGTAAACCTATTACAACGCTTTATGCGCATATGAATTCAATAGCCGTTTCTAATGGTCAAAGAGTTACCAAAGGACAAGTTATTGGGTATGAAGGAACAACTGGGTATAGTACCGGTCCGCATTGTCACTTCGAAGTCAGGGTAAACGGTCAGCCAAATAATCCGTTAAATTATATATAATAGGAATTTGAAAGTTGAAGAAAAGATTAATAACATTATTATCAATATCTCTCATAACTGCAAATACTGCATTTGCAGATTATTCTTTTGTTGATTCATCTGATTTTACAGGAGATGCATTCTTTATGCCTCCTTATTCTCAAGAAAAAACAACAGAAGAGCAAACATCAACCGGACCAAATCGGAATCCTTCAACACCTCCTGTAAAACGTTTACGTTTGGCTATTAAAAAGAAATTAAAAGAGCGGCATGAAAAAAAATCAGAGTTAGCACCAACAGCGCCGGACGAGGTTTATTCTGCTGGAGCGGAAACTTCTGAATATGCGTCTAAGGATTTGAAAGAAGAGTTTGATGATACAATGATGCCGGATGGATTCGAAGCTGATGAAGAATCCGTTGCAGAACAAGGTAAAAAACACTTTTGGCAAAAAAAATCTAAAACAGATAAGAATGCAGTTGAGCCGGAAGATACAGAAAGTATTATTTTAGATTGCGAACGAATTGATTACGATACAAATGCTTATTGTATGATTGCTTCAGGCAATGCGAGTGTTGATTTTGTAAAACAGGAAACAACTGTTAAGGCTGACAAAATTACTTATGATCGTATGAATAATACAATTAAGGCAGAAGGTAATGTAAGAATTCTTAAGAATGGTCAGGTTATAAATGGTGAGTACATTTTTGTTGATATGAATGAAGAAAATGCACTTATAGAAAAACCTATTACACAAACTGATACAATTGAAATCAAGGCTCAAAAAGGTTATGTTTATGGGGATAAAATTGTTCAAGAAAATGGTTCTATTGTTGTAGATCAGAGCTTTCCTATTAATTTTCGTTCTGTAGGTAATGGTCCTTGGATGTCCAGTATGATTACTCCAAAAGTAGAGCCAATTCCTGGTGACAAGGATAATCGTATTATTCGTTTGCAGACAAAAGATATAAAAATTTCTCAAAAAGGTGATTTAGAAATTATTGCATTAAAGAAAGCTTCTGTTTTTAAGGGGCAGAGAAAAATTTTAAAAATACCTGCTTTAAAAATTTATACCAATAAAAATTTTGATTTTGTAGAAACGAACTCTTGGGAATTAGGTTCATTAAGAGGCTTGGGTATGTATGTTGGTCCGGGGTTTGTATTTGAAGTTCCAGGAGGTTCTGTATTAAAAGCAATTCCGATGTTAAATTATAATCATGGTTTTGGCATTGGTGGTGTTGCAAGATATAGTAGTGCTTCAAACTGGACTCAGGCTGCTTATGGTACTGCTGACAGTAAATTCCTTATCAGAGGTAAACAAGATTTGGATGACCACTTATATTTGCAATATGCAATGAATGATTATATGAGAGAGTGGTGGTTAGGTAGACGTCGTCCTAAATACGGTGCAAGCCTTGTTTATGATAATACTTATGGAAGTAAAGATTTTCTATTAAAAGGCAGAACTTCAACTTTTAGACATAGAATTGATTTAGGTTATTACCAAGATATTGAATCAGATGGCAATTTCAAAAAATTACAGGGGTCAGGTTTGGGAACGACAAGAGCGAGATATATGGCGCAAGCAGACCAAAATATATTTAGTTTTAGAGATGAAGAACATCAAAAATCTATAAGTTTTGATATTAGTGCACAAGGTGCTGTTTCTTTATATGGTACCGGTGATACTCAGGTTATTGGTCGTATTGGTCCTATTTTGCATACTCAATATAGACGTTGGATGCAAGATATTGGTTATTATCAATCTGTGTACAGAGATGATTCTCCTATGCCGGTATTTGATGCATATCGTTATGGTAAATCTAATGTGTATTTAAGAGAATACTTTAGATTAAATAAATACATGACAGTATCTTGGTTTGGTTCTATAAATTTATCAGGAGATTCTCCTAACGATAGGGCTTTTCAAGAAAATGCATTTTATATTTCATTTGGACCGGATGATATAAAATTTAGTTTAGGTTATGACTTTATACGTGAAAATACATTTTTCTTAGTAGAAGTTATGATGGATGCTAAGGGCTCAAAATTGGATTACGAAAGATTAGAAATTAAGCAGGATAAGAAAGCTCAGAAAAAACAAGATAATTCTGATGAAGATAAAGAAGAGAGCAGTGATTTTCAACAATCGCAAAAAGCTCCTGTGTTGCAGCATGCAGTAGTAGAAGATGTAAAGAATATGGAAGATGTTTTATAAAAATAAGCTAAAAAAACAAATTATTAAATATGGAAAAATGTGCGGTGATAAAAATTATACTCCAGGATATTCCGGTAATATATCAGCGCGTTATAAGGATGGCATGTTGATAACAACATCCGGTTTTTCAAATGGTTATTTAGAAAAAAAACATATAGTAAGAACTGATTTTGATGGAAAATCTTTGGAAAAAGGAAAAAAGCCTTCCAGTGAAAAATTTTTGCATATTGAAATTTATAAAAAAAGACCGGATATCAATTATATCATTCATGTCCATGCTCCATATTTAAGCAGTTTTGCTTCTGCTGGAAGGAATTTAATGGCTCCGATTATGGCAGAGAATGTTTTTTATTTTGGCGGAATACCTCTAGCTGATTACGCCCTACCGTCTACTATGCAATTGGTTGAAAATACTGTAAAATTCTTTGATAAGTATGATGCTGTACTTATGGCTAATCACGGTTTTGTTGTGGCATCAAAAACGATTGAGGATGCGTATATGAAACTAGAGTTGGCAGAATCTTATGCACAAGTTGTTTTGAATACTGAAATTTTAGGCGGAGCTAAAGAGCTTACAGAGGAGGAAGCCGAAGAAATTCTTAAGTTGCGTTAGGAAAACATGTAGAAAACGGATATATGTATATATTTGAGTTGTTTATAAAATGGTTGAATAAAAATAAACGAGGTGCCGGTGCAAATCCGGATGGTATTTTTCGCGAAACCTTCAAACCGGAAAAAGATGAGGCTATTGATTGTAAGCATAATTTTATGCCGGTTGATAGTACCGGAACTGTTTTAGCTTGTACTAAGTGTGGTTTTGTAGTAAAAAAGAATGAGAATTATAAAGGATAATTTTATGACAAAATTTTTAGATTTTATATCATCAAAACGTTTTAGAAATATAATGTGTTTTGTGTTGTTTACTTTTTTAATGGCAGTTACAATATCATCACAGAACTATTTCTTCCAAAAGGTTATTGAAAATGGAATCAGTAAAAAAGATATAGTTGCTCAAAAAGATATTAAAGTTATAGATACTAAAAAAACCGAACAACATAAAAAAGAAGTTGCTCAGAGTGTTGAACCGATTTTAACACAAGCGGAAGATGAATTTATTGCAACAAGCCTCGTTACGCTTCATAATTCTGTTAAAAAGATACGTGAAAAGAATGTTAGCGATGAAGTAAAAAAAGAAGAATTAAATGTATTGTTTGATGAATCCGGTAAAAAAGGATTGGTCGAGTTTTTGTTGAAAGCAAACGATGACGATTTGCAAGGTGTTTTTGATAAAGCAAAAATTACTTTAACATCTGTATTGAATGTAGGAATTTCTGCTAAAGATTTTGAAAATAATAATGTAAGTGCGATAATCAGAAAAAATTTACCTAATAATGTTCCGAGATATCAAGGTTCTTTAATTACCGGTATTCTAAATCAGATTATTGTTCCAAATTTGGTGGTGGATGAGTTCGCAACAGAGATAGCTAAAAAGAACGCTCAAAATGCAGTGAAGCCGTATGAAGTAGTGTTTAAAAAGGGTGATAAAATTGTATTTGAAGGTGAACCTGTTACCAAATTAAAGCGCGACGCTCTTAGAGCTGCAGGATATAATGTATTAGAAGTTAATTATGGCGGTATTCTCGGTATATATATACTTGTAGCATTTTTTACATTCGTATTCTTACAATATGAGAGAAACTTTGAAAAACAATATTATGATGTGAAAAATATGACAATGGCTGCTTCGTTTACACTGGGCTTAGCATTCTTGTCAGCTTTGTTACCAACAGGATTTTGTCCTTATATAATCCCGATGCCGGCATATACGATATTGATGTCTATTTTTACGACACCAAGAAATGCATTTTTTGCATCAACTATTGTGCTTGCACTGATTGCAATTGGAATGCACTGGAATATTGAAGTTGTAGTATCATTTATGCTTTTGAATACTGTTGTTATGACAGCGGTATCAAAACTAAAATTCTCAAAACGCTCTGACTTACTTATTGTAAGTGCGAAGATATCTCTTGCCGGAATTTTAATTGTCGGCAGTATTTATTTCTTAGAAAAATATATGATGGATATTGATAACCTACTTATTATGAAAGATTTAGGCTGTTTAGTTATTAACTGTTTTGTAATAAGTGGTGTGCTTTTGTTAGGATTACTACCGATAATAGAAAATATATTTAGAATAATGACTCCGTATGGCTTAGCAGAACTAGCGGATCATAATCAAGAGTTGTTAAAAAGATTGATGCAAGAAGCTCCAGGGACATTTAATCATAGTTTAACGGTTTCTCATCTTTGTGAAAACGCTGCTGAAGCAATCGGTGCTAATCCTGTATTAGCAAGAGTTGGAGCTATGTATCATGATATAGGTAAATTACTCAGACCAATGTTCTTTGTAGAAAACCAATCGTTCTATGGTATTGAAAATCCGCATAAAGCTTGTACGCCAAGATTTAGTAAAATGCTTATTACTGCGCACCCTAAAGATGGTGTTGAATTGGCTAAAGATGCGCATTTACCACAAGTTATAAATAATTTTATCTTGCAGCATCATGGAACAAGTCTTGTAAGTTATTTCTATAATGAAGCCTTAAAGGAAGAAGGGGCTGAAAATGTTAATGAAGAACAATTCAGATACCCAGGGCCAAAACCTAATATGAAAGAAACTGCAATTCTCATGATTGCTGATGCTGTAGAATCAGCTGTGAGAGCTGCGAAAAATCCTTCTAATGAAGAAATTGATGCAATTATTAATAAAATCATAAAAGAACGTTTGAATGACGGTCAATTGTCAGATTCTCCACTAACATTAAAGGATTTAAAGACTATTGCGGAAACCTTCTCAAGAATGCTAAGAGGAATGCACCATAAACGTATTAAGTATCATAATGATTTGGTTCAAGAGTTGGATAAAAATAAGCACAGCCATGATATTTTGACTAACTCTTTGGACAAGGACTTGGAATCAAAGGTAAAAGAGTTGGAAAATAAGAAAAATGACAAAAATTAATATTTTTACAGAAAATATCTTTGATGGATGGAATGTAGATGAAAAAGATGTAATAGATAGAACAACGGGGCTTTTAGAGTATTATATCCAAAACCTGAAAGAAAGTTCTTGCCTGAATGATAAAGAATACGATTCAATTACTTTAGATATTGTGTTTTGTGACTCTAATAAGACGCAGGAGCTTAATAGAGATTACAGAAAAAAAGATTATCCGGCAGATATTATAACCTTTGCAATTTTTGCAGATGATGAAAATAGCTTTATTTTTGATGGTGATATAAATTTAGGTGAAATTGTTATCGCTCTGGATAAGGTAATAGCCGGTGATAATCGTGATATAAGTCATTCAAAAAATAAAGAGCAAGAATTATTCTTTTTGATAAGCCATGGACTTATGCACTTATTGGGATTTGACCATCAGAGTGAAGAGGAATACAATTTTGTTATAGAGAAACAAAGAAAGGCTTTGGAGAGTATAGGGTATGACAAAATTTAAAGCACAAGGTTTTAATAATACGTTTAGGAATGCCAGAAAGGGTTTTAGGCTTGTATTAAAGAGTGAATTGAATATAAGAATACATGTTGCAATTGCGACTCTTGTAATATTTTTAGCCTTGTTTTTAAAGTTTTCTGCTTTAGAATTTTGTATTCTTTTGTTCGTAATTGGACTTGTAATTGTTGCTGAAATGTTAAATACAGCAATAGAATTCACACTCGATTCTATCTACCATAATCGATATTCCAGAATGGTTGGTATGGCAAAAGATATTTCTGCCGGAGCTGTAATGTTTGCGACAATTATAAGCGTTTTGGTTGGCATAATTCTTTTCGGTAGTAAATTCTTAGGACAATTTTAAGAATTTAATAGTGTTGCCATATGTGAAACGTTCTTTTCTTCTTCTAATGGAATTGTGAATGTAAATCTATTTGTTTCAATACCATCAGTTGAGGCGTATATCTTTCCTTTGTGGCTTTCTATGATTTTTTTGCATAAATATAAGGCAATACCGTGTCCAATTGTTGAATACTTCGGCGCACTGTCTATTGTTTTATCAAACATAGTCATGCATTCTCTTTCTGATAATATAATACCTCTGTTAATTATTTCAAAATGAGCGCTATTATCATTTTTTTTCACAGAAACAATTACCTGTTGCGATTTGTTTGAGTATAATATTGCGTTTGATATAAGATTCATTAATACAGTCTTTAAATCTTCTTTATCAGCTTCAACTATCAAAGAATCCACATTCTGCATATCTAAAACAAGAGTGATATTTTTTTCACGACAATTATCTTGCAAGTCTTCGAAAGTTTCTAATACAAGTTCTGGTACATTGATTTTTTCATATAGTGGATGTTTTTGTCCGTTTTCAAAGCGATAGGCTTTAAGAACCATAGATATCATTTCAAGGATATACTTACAAGAATTTTCTATTTGTTGTAAAAGTTCGTTTTGCTCAGAGTTTATATCTCCCATTGTACCGTTTTTGATAAGTTCTAAACCACGTAACTGAGCTAGAGTTGGTATTTTTAAGTCATGAATTAATGTTTCTATAAAATATTCTTTTTGACGCTCTATTTCTTTTTCAGCCTCCATATTTTCATACATTACCAGTAAATATTGAACATTACCATCCTCGTCATATACCGGAGCTTTATGAACACGAGCCCAAAACATTCTCCCACGGAAAGAAATTTTACGTTCAATTACAACAGGCTTACCGGTTTTATATATTTCAAGCTCTTCTTCACGTACAAAATCAAGATATTCTTTCTCATACGCATCTTCCAATGTCATTTCATTAAATTTTTTGCCATCAGTTACAATCATTTTTTCAAAAGAAGAACTACCAACAATAAGTTTGTTGTTTAAATCTTTCATGAATGCATACATCGGCATATTATCAAGCATGCAGCGAAATTGTTCACTGGTTTCTCTTGCATCTTTTGTTATTTTATATATTTCTGTAATGTCATTAATTACGACAATAAAACCACTTAAAGCTTTATTATATTTACAAACTGGAATCATTAAAATATTAAAAATGCCTAATTCGCCACTCGGTAAATAAAATTTTTCTAAAAATTGCATTGACTTGCCGCTATTATATGCATTTTTACTTTTAAGATATACTTCATCCATAACTTGTTTTACCCGATAATCTTCTTTAAGTAGGTATTTAAGTAAAACTTGGGTCTTTTGATTTTTTACATCTTGAGGTCGTATATTAAAAGTATTGCAAAAAGTTTTATTACAAGTTTTTATATTATGTTCTAAATCGTGATATAGAATCATATCTTTTGAAGAATTAAACATTAAATTTAAAAGATTAATTTGAGAACTTAACTCACTTTTTATATATCGTTGTAACTTAATATGTTTAAGAAGATATATAAGTACCGTTAATAAAACGCAAAAAAGTGCCAATATATCATCTGTCGTGTTGTACAAAACGTAGAGCGATATGCTAAAGACTACTAAGCTTATTAAATCCTTTATTATACCCATATTTATGTCTCATTCTAACTTGTTTATTAATATTACATTATAATTTAGTTATTATGTATTGCCTATGTGGGTAAAGAATTGATAAAAGTTTTGTGCATTTTTACATTGTGTACTCTTAAATAATCAACCTCTTTTTCTATTAATGGATACGAATAAGCTAGTGTTAATGCATCTTTTAATAGTATTTCGGAAGTCGGAAATCCTAAAACTCTTTTCCTAGAAATTCCTATCATAATAGGACATTTTAATCCATAAAAATCTTCTATGCTGTCCAGTATTTTTAAATTGTCTAAACGAGATTTGCCAAAACCTATTCCGGGGTCGATTATTATGTGATTAATACCAACTTCTCTTGCGTGGTCAATTTTGTTTTTTAAGCTTAAGAAGATTTCGTTAATTACATTATCATATACCGGTTCAGAATTTGGAGTTTCTTTTGAATGCTGCAGTATTATGCCGGCATTATATTTAGAAACAACATTTAATATATTAGAGTCGTATTCAGCACCTGATACATCATTAATAATGTTCACTCCCAGATTAAGAGCAAAATCAGCAACTTCTGAATTTCTGGTATCGACACTAATAGGATATTTGCTGTTAAATTCTTTTTGCGCAAATTCTAACACTGGTTTTAAGCGTATTATTTGTTCTTCTGGACTTACTGCTATTGAATTTGGGCGTGTGCTTTCTGCTCCAATATCAACCATATCTGCACCATCTTCAAACAGTTCTACAAGTTTTTTTATTGCAGCTTGTGGTTCATTATAAAGTCCTCCATCAGAAAAAGAATCTGGTGTAACATTTAAAATTCCGACTATTTGGGTTTTTCTAACCTGAGGTGCTAGAAATTCTTCAATCTCTTTGGCTAATATTGCTAATTTAAATGGTTGTGATTTTAATTTGTCTGCAATTTTTAATAGTTGAGAATAGCTTCCGCAAAGTATAACGTCGGAATATTGAACTTTGCCTGTAATAACTTCTCGATTAATAGCACAATCAGCACCGAAAATGAGAGCTGTTTGTTTAAGTATATTCGCTTGTGCTAAAGATAAATTATAAATTTTTATATTTTTGTATCGAAATTTTTCCGCAATTTTTTCACGATAAGAATAGTCAAATTCAACAGATGCCAACTCTTCTTGTATATTATTATATTCAACTTGTCGCATTACAAATCTATTCATGCCCTGATTTTACCATAACAAAAGATATTGTGAAACAAAATGTTACTCGACAAAATTAAAACTATATGACATAATATTGTTACTCTATATAGATGTTTATTTTGTTCCTACATTTTTATAAATAGGGAGAGTAAGCTCTATAATATTTGAAGTATACCCGCCGATTTAAAATCGCCAGCAGGAAACGGATTTATTAAGGCACTCACCCACCTGCGAGACATTGCAGGTAACAAAATCGCATTTGTATAGAGTACATTAAAGGGCGGATGCTTTGCATCCGCCCTTTAATTATTTATTAAAA
>CABQIM010000067.1 GCA_902464375.1 uncultured bacterium
TTTGAATAATGAAGAATCTAAAGTAATTTGGCTATCAGGTGAGCTGTATAAACCAACTTGAAGGTTAATGTCTTTCATTGAACCATCCATCATCTTCAAACCATTGAATTCACAGTTTGCTGCAATTCTGTCTACTTCATCAAGTCTTGCTGTAATTTCTGATTGAATAGCTTTTAATGAATCAGAGCCATAAGTTCCGTTTGCGGCTTGTTCTGTCAAATCTCTTACACGTTGCAAGTGAGATGAAACTAGGGAATAAGTATCTTCCAATGTTGTTAACATATCAGCACCTGTTGCTGCGTTGTCTGCTGCTACGTCCAATGAACCTAATTGAGTGTTCCAATTTGTTGCAATTGAATAACCAGCTGCGTTGTCTTTTGCGTGGTTAATTTTGTAACCGGTTGTCATTCTTTCAATTGCTTGGTTCAATGAAGTGGTCGCTTTGCTCAAGTTTGATTGAACGATCATTGAAGATAGGTTTGTGTTAATTGTTAGTGCCATGTTATACTCCTTTCTGGCTTATCCTACTAATGCGTCCTTGCATTTGTTTCCCATATTTGGTTAATTCCACATTTCAAAAATTAATAACGCGTTATAAACAAGTTTGTTACATATCGTTACAAACAAGACGCTATATATACGTTCGTGATATAATACTGGAGAGGATAGGAGCCTGATATGGGGAAAATAATAATAGATAACAATCGTTGCAAATCCTGCTACATTTGCACGACTACATGTCCTAAGGGATTGATTAAAAAAAGCAGCAAAACCAACAGACTTGGAGATTATATGGTCGAATTTGATGATCCAAAAGGAGAGTGCATAGGATGCGCAATGTGCGCAAAACGCTGTCCTGATATGGCAATAACAGAAGTTTATAGATAGTGAACAGTGATTAGTGAGTAGTGAATAGGTATAATAAAGTCCGCTCACTACTCACAATTCACCATTCACTAAATTGGAGATTTTAATGACAAATAATAATGACAAAGTATTAATAAAGGGCAATTATGCAATTGCTCAAGCAGCAGTAAATGCAGGGTGTCAATGCTATTTTGGCTATCCGATTACACCACAAACAGAAATCGGTGAGTATTTAAGCGGCAAAATGCAAGAACTTGGAAGAGCTTATGTTTGTGCAGAAAGTGAACTAGGTGCAATAAACATGGTTATGGGTGCCGTTTCAACCGGCGTAAAAGCAATGACCTCATCATCTTCTTGTGCGGTAGCTCTTATGCAAGAAGCTCTTTCTTACGCAGCCTCAGACGAATTGCCGGTTGTGCTTGTAAACGTTATGAGAACCGGCCCTGGACTTGGCTATATTTATCCTGCACAAGGGGATTACAACCAAGCAGTATACGGCGGTGGAAATGGTGATTATAAGATTATTGTACTAGCACCTTCAACTGTTCAAGAATGCGTTGATTTAACATATAGAGCATTCTACTTGGCACAAAAATACCGCAATCCGGTAATAATACTAGCAGACGGATTACTCGGTCAAATGATGGAGCCTGCTAGCTTTGGTAAATACCCTTATCCGGAAGTAGATGTATCCTCTTGGGCTTTATCAGGAGCAAAAGGTCGTGCTTCCAGAAAAATATATTCTGTTGCACCGGATGAAAAGAAACAAATTCAACATATTCATGATTTGTTCAAAAAATTTGAAGTTATTACAGAAAACGAAACAACTTATGAAGAATTCAACACAGAAGATGCAGATGTTATCTTAACCGCGTTTGGTTCTATGACAAGAAATATCAAAGCTGCGATGAATGTTTTACGCAGAAAAGGTGTCAAAGTCGGATGCTTTAGACCGGTAACACTTTCTCCATTCCCTGCAAAACGAATCAGCGAACTTGCAAAGCAGGGTAAAGATTTTATTGTCGTTGAAATGAATATGGGACAAATGTTCAAAGATGTTAGAAACGCTGTAAACGGTCAAGCTAATGTAGAATTAGTTAACAGACCTTGCGGTGAATGGTTGAGTGTAGAAGAAATTGTAGAATCTGTAGAAAAGATTTTGGAAGGTGGTAAGAAGTATGCAGCAAGTATTTAGTATTCCAAAGGCATTTAAAAAAGATTTTAAGTATACTTTTTGCCCAGGATGTGACCACGGTATCGCAATTAGATTAATCGGTGAAGTCATTGATGAATTGGGCATCAGAGAAGATATTATAACATCAACTTCTGTTGGCTGTTCAGTATTTATATATGATTTTCTTGATGTTGATGCTGTAGAAGCACCGCACGGAAGAGCTTTAGCTTCCGCTACAGGTGTAAAAAGAGCAAGACCGGATAAAGTTGTATTCACATATTCAGGCGACGGAGATTTTGCATCAATTGGTATTGCAGAATCTATGCATACAGCTTTACGTGGAGAAAAAGTTACAAGTTTTTGTATAAATAATACAACTTATGGTATGACAGGCGGTCAACTTGGACCTACAACTCTTATGGGACAAGTAACTACAACTTCTCCAACCGGAAGAAATAAAGAATACTACGGCTATCCTGTTAAAATTGCTGAACATATCGCTTTATGTGATGGAACAGCATTTTCTGCTCGTGTAGCGTTAGATACGGTTCCACATATCAATGAGGCAAAGAAAGCTTTTAAAAAAGCGTTTGAAGTTCAATTAGAAGGCAAAGGTTTTGGTTTTGTAGAAGTACTTTCTTCTTGTCCAACGAACTGGCATATGTCACCGGAAGAGGCTCATAAGAGAGTTAAAGAAGAAATGATTCCGGTATTCCCTCTTGGAGTATTCAAGGGATAAGTTTAAATAGTGGGGACACAATTAATTATCCCACTCTACGTTATAATTAGGTGAATTCACCTGATATTAGGAGATAAAAATGGAAACAAATTTTATATTAGCAGGTTTTGGAGGACAAGGTATTTTATTAGCAGGAACGGTTCTTGCTAATGCATTTATGCTTGAAGGCAAGAATGTTACTTGGTATCCTTGTTACGGAGCTGAGATGAGAGGTGGTACTGTTAACTGCGAAATCGTAGTTTCTAATACAGAAGTAAGTTCAGTACATAAACAAGACACTGATTATGCTCTTGTGTTAAATCAACAGTCCTTTGATAAATTCGTAAAAAGAGTTAAAAAAGGCGGAATGATAATTGCGAATTCAACACTTGTTGCAGAAGCAAGACCTAGAAATGATATCAAATATGTATTCGCACCAATGGGTGATATTGCAAACAAACTTGGCACAAGCAAAGTTACAAACGTAGTTTCGTTAGGCGTTCTATCATCTGTTTGTGAAATTGTATCAAAAGATTATTTAGCCAAAGGGGTTGAAAAAGTTTTGGGCGAAAAGAAAAAGAGCCTTCTACCTCTTAATGAACAAGCTTTAAGTGCCGGTGCAGAATCGCTCTGCGTACCACAATAGGAATTATTTTATTATATGAAAAACGTAAGACAAGCCAATATAAATCTCCATAAAGATGCTTGGGTTGAAATAAACTTAGAATCTTTATCGCAAAATATTATGAATATAAAAAAGGGCATACCCGCTGATAAAAAGTTTTTAGCGATTGTAAAAGCTGATGCATACGGTCACGGAGCATCTATGATTGCCAAAACAATGTTAGCTTCCGGTGTTGACGCATTTGGCGTGTCCTCAGTTGACGAAGGTTTGGATTTAAGACGTGTCCGCATAAAATGTCCAATTCTGGTAGTTGGTGCTATTCCTTTATGGGCAGTAGAATCTGCTGCGCAAAATGATATTGCATTTTCTATATTTAATGATGACCATTTAGCAGCTTGCCGAGATGTTTATGAAAGAACCGGAATACGTCCTAAAGTTCATGTAAAAATAGATACCGGCATGAACAGAATTGGTGTTCGTTCAGAAATTGCTGTCCAATATATTGAAAAAGTTGCAAAAGCTGATTACTTACAATTTGAAGGTGTATTTACGCACCTTGCATCAGCAGAAGAGGAAGATGAAACTGCAAAACAAATTGCAAGATGGAACAGTGTAATTGATAATATTGATACACAAGGACTTTTGATACATATTCAAAATACCGCTGCGACTTTTGCCTACGATATAAAATCAAATATGGTAAGAGTTGGAATTTCTCTATACGGAATGTATCCTGATTTACCGGAACACATCAATTATAAGCCAAAATTAAAACAAGTAATGGGTCTAAAAGGCAGAATTACTAATATTCACGAAGTTAAAGCCGGTGAAGGTGTAAGTTACTGCCACAAATTTGTAGCTTGTGAGCCAACCAGAATTGCAACTATTCCGATTGGTTATGCTGATGGTGTTGCAAGATGCCTTTCAAACAAAATTTATGGTCTACTAAATGGTCAACTTGTCAAACAAGTTGGAAATATTACAATGGATCAAATGATGTTTGATATTGGCGATATGGATGCTAAAGCCGGTGATATTATAACATTATTAGACGATAAAGAACTCTCACTGGATAATTGGGCAGAAATCCTAGGTACAATCAATTATGAATTGACTTGCCGTTTGAAAGTAAGATTACCAAGAGTTTACGTGAGATAAATAAATAAGCAAAAAAAAAAGGAATTCATAAGAATTCCCATGGTTGTTTTTCATTTTTCGTGTTGTTTTTATACTCGTTCTCTTCTCGTGTTTTATCTTCTCTATGTCCTCGTACCTAAACTAATTTCCCCAAGGGTAATCACCCTGCTTCTCATCATTATTACAACTATCTTAAAAACATCGGTCAATAAGAACATTGTAACAAATTACAGGAGGTTACTAATCTAGTAGCGCCTCAAGAATTCTTGCATTTTTGTCTGCAAGTGTGTTATTTCTCACTTGCGAACGTGTGATGTAGCTTCTTAATGCTTCCCTAATCAATTCTGAACGAGATCTGCTTTCATTTTCTGCTACTTCGTCAATCTTGCCTAAAAAACTTTCAGGCATTGAAATTAATACTCTTGCCATAAAATATACTCCTTTTATACTCTATATACTGTTTTGTTACTTGTATATATATAAAGTATTTCTATTTTAAAAAATTGCCTTTTTTAAAATAAAATATTAAGTTTTGTAAACTTAAATACTTAATTTACAAATGTCTTTTCTAAAATATTTTGAATCAAAGTCAATAAAATCAGCTTCTTCGTACATTTTCAAAACAGAATTAGCAGATGTTGCGGCTTTTGTACACACGACTAATACAGCCCCTTCTGAAGCTTCATACTCTAAATATCTATTCTTGCTTACAGATGGATAGAATGTTATTTGGGTATCTTCATCCAAATTATCCAATCCAGATATAATATTTTCTTTATTAACTTTATTTTTACAAGTTAAAACAAGAGATGATGAGTACAAATCATTATATACAATACCTCCAACCTCATCACTAAAAGAGCCTAAACAGCAAGATTCAAACAAATTATACAAATCATCCCCTACAGTGTTTAAAACCGGAGCTGTATCACAATCCTGCATAAAAGATTGATAGCCAAGGATCGATATTCTGCCATCTTGCGTTAGTATTCCATTTACCCCCAGAATACCGAGATAAGGATTACCTTCTATTTCTAAATAATCAAGAGTTGGATAAATAACATTGTCCATTAAAAAATATTCGTTTTCAGTTGTTAACTTATAATTAGGAGAACAAGCCCCCATACCGCTTGTTAACTGTCCGCCATCTCCTTCTAGTTTATGCTTATAAGTAATGGATGAACCAAATGGCAAAGCTTTGTATCCATCAGTAATTGCATAAAACGAAAACGCTGTACCATAAACATAATCTTCTATTATGATTCTGTTATTTTTTTCAATAAAGCTTGCATCTACTAATGATTTTGCTAACAATTGAGAAGTAAGTACGACTGCACTATTTATTTCATCAGTTTTCAACACAAACGGAACTTTTTGATTTTTTATATAGTCTAATACCATATTTTGTTTTTCAAAAATTCCAAATTTTGGAGTTGGAACACGCAACTTATAAAGAACTTTTTTAGCGAAAGCTTTATCAAAAACAATTTTTGCAGCTTTGGAATCCGGTGCAAAGATTTTGCGATTATTTTTATTAAACAACTCTACAATATTTGATTTAAGAGCTGCAACAGACAATGGAATTGTCATATCAATATCATTTTCCATGACAAAATCTAAAATTTCTGCAGCATTACTTTCTCTTATATCAAGACAAGTTGTAAATTCTTTCAAGCTATCTGAAGCCGGAGTAACAAAAATATCGTGTTTTTCAGCTAATTTTTGTGCTAAAGCGTATTCTTTTGCACCATTTCCTATAATTAAAATCTTTTTTCTCATAAGCTAATTATAGCATAAAGAATTACATCAATTTATATAAAATTACGGCTGCTGATACACTCAAATTAAGTGATTCTACTTTGTCTGACATTTCAATAGTAACATTTTTAGTTGCAAAATCTTTCAATTCTTCACTTAAACCTGTTGATTCTGCGCCAAACATAATCAGACATTTTTCAGCCGGCTTATAATCACTTAGCCAAACAGATTTATCCGATTTAGGAAGAGTTGCAACACGTTCATAATCAGCAAAAACATTTAAGTCATCCAGTTCAAATACAGGGATTTTCCAAAGATTTCCAACAGATGAACGAACACATTTAGGATTATATAAGTCAACGGTATCACCGTACAAAACAACAGCATCAATATTAAATGCAGCTGCTGTTCTCAAGATAGTACCTAAGTTACCTGCATCTTTAATATTTTCTAAAAGAACGACTTTTTTATAATCATTTGACCATTTTCTTTGTAACTGTTTTGCAACAGCGACTGCTTTTGGAGCGGATTCTGTAGAAGAAATTTTTGCAAGAACAGCTTCAGATGTTTCAATTCGATTATCAAAACCCACAAAATCATTTGAACCATCTAACACAAATAAATGTTCAATTTCTAAACCGGATTCAATCGCTTCTTCTATGCACTTTGTACCTTCTAGCAAAAATTTGTCCTTACGGTATTTTCTCTGCAATAGTTTTGCGGTTTCTTTCACCAAATCATTACTAACACTAGTTATTTTCATAAAATTCTAAAATCCTTAAGCCAAGTTTTTTCTTGTTCTGTCAGTAAATCATAATTAATTAATTTACCTTCATATCCCATTTTAACAAAAGAATGAATTTTTCCATCCTTTTTGTAACAAGAGTTTTCTAATCTTACTCCAAAATGCTTAGGATTGTATAACCCCGGTTCAATTGTGAAAGTCATACCATCTACAATTAGAGTTTTTGCTATTTCATTTTGAGAAAGATTTGGCGGAGCTTCATGAACATTAATCCCAATGCCATGACCTAAGCCATGTCCAAATATAAAGCCGTCAATTTTGTTATCTAGAATAGAATGGGCTTGTGTATCAATTTCAAAACCGGTTATCGAGCCTTCCTCACTTGCCCTCTGGGAAAGGGATGATGTGAGGGTAATAAAATTAAAGCTATTCAAAAAAGCCTTCAAGACAGTTGTATAAACAGTTTTTTGTAATTCATTCGGTTCACCTTTTACAAATACTCTTGTTATATCAGTAGCCAAACCGCTTTCATAATAAGCACCACAATCTATCAAGACCAGTGAACCTTCTGTTAAAATTACATCTTTAGCATTTTTTGCATAATGCGCAAGTGCTGAATTTTGATTAATCGCAACTATTGAATTAAAGCTTAATGACTTAGCACCATAGTTAATAAACTCTTCTCTCAAACGTGCAGCAATATCATATTCTGATAGGTTATCATTATTCTCTATAAAATCACGTATTGCCAACATAGTTTTGTCAGTGGCCTCAAAAGCCTTTTTATAAGCATCGAGTTCATCTTCTGATTTTAGAGATTTCATCGATTTTATTTTTGACACCTCATGAATAGGTTTCTTTATAAATCTGTAATCATAAGCATTTATACTTGATTTATCAACGATAAGTTCACCATCATACTCATTAATCGTTTTTATGTATTCATTTGGGTCTGTAAACAATTGTTGAGTACCATCAGAAAACACCAACAATTTTGCCCAGATTTTGGAAGAACAATCTTTAGAGAAATCTCTTTTTCCGGTCAAATATGAAACTTCTTCAAGATTAGTTACGAAAGTTGTTTTGTCCGGTTTATAAGATACAGGAACTGTCGCTTGTACATAATTTTCGGGCTTATGCTCTTCTGTAAAATCATTAATCGGGTCAGAATCAAGTAAAACGACATTAAAATCATTAAAACTTTCAAGTCGTTTTTGTGAAACTTTTTTCGCTACAATACCAAGTGTTTTGTCCGGTTCAATTAGCTTTTTGATTTCATCATCCTGCTTTTGCCCCAATTGTAATTTTATAACGGTAACATCGGAGTTTGACTCATTATCAGCTTGCGTATGATATCTACCATCAACAAAAAGATAAATTTTATCGTCAGTAAGCAATGCATCACCAGTTGAACCGGAAAAACCGGTTAAAGTATAACGCGCATTTTCACTCAATGCAGGATACTCAACCAAATACTCGTTGGTACAACAAACAAGTAAGTAATCTAAATTTAGTTTTTTTAAAAGATTTTTATACATAAATTGAACCTCTAAAAGG
Organism: uncultured bacterium; assembly: GCA_902464375.1. Lineage (GTDB taxonomy): Bacteria > Cyanobacteriota > Vampirovibrionia > Gastranaerophilales > Gastranaerophilaceae > CAG-196. The sequence goes on from CABQIM010000067.1 coordinate 8,582, forward strand.
AGTTATACCTACAACAAGAAGCCTCAACACGAATTTCTATGTTCTCTTATTGGTAAGCCCCACCCTTTACACCACACTTACAAGCATGTAGTAAAAAATACAAGTTTGTAAGTGAAGTATAAAACTCCCCCGAGGAGAGGGAATGCGCCAAACTTGTAGTTACATCGACCGACTATTTTAAAACAACTTTCAACATATGAAAGCCGACCTAATGTCTACGTGCGTAGTATCATAGAATTAACGTTAGACTTGTAGTCCCACCAATGAGGCGGAGCTTGTCATTACTATAAAATTTAGTAATTTTCACCTAGTAGCCGACCCAATGTCTACGTGCGTAGCACCTATTCATCGATGTCAGTTAGTTTGATTAAGTGCCAGCCGAATTGAGTTTCAACAGGTTCTGATATTTCACCTTTTTTAAGTGCAAATGCTGCTTCTTCAAAAGGTTTAACCATCATACCTTTACCGAACCATCTTAAGTCACCGCCATCGCGTCCAGATGGGCATTTAGAATACTGTTTAGCCAAATCTTCAAATGCTACACCGTTTTTAATATCTAATAATAGATTTTCAGCTTGTTCTTTCGTATCAACAAGAATGTGACTTGCTCTAATTTTCATGAATACATCTCCTTATTATTCTGCTTGTTTATTTTAACATTAATATAGAATTTTCACAAACGCATAATAAAAGATGCACTTGTTTTCAACAAGTGCATCTTTTTGTAAAAAAAAAGGCTAACCTTTCGGCTAGCCGTAAATATCAACCAACAATTTCTTTAACTTCTGCTTGAAGATTTTTTGAATCAATCTTAATGCTTGGTCCCATTGTTGTTGTCAAATAAATTGACTTAACATAAGTACCTTTAGCAGCAGATGGTTTTGCTCTAAGAACTGCATCAACCAAAGTTCCGTAGTTCTTAACCAAATCTTCGTGAGCAAATTGAACTTTACCGATAGGGCAGTGAATCATACCCTGTTTATCAGCTCTGAATTCAACTTTACCTGCTTTTGCATCTTTAACTGCTTTAGCGATATCTAGAGTAACAGTACCAGTCTTAGGGTTTGGCATCAAACCTTTTGGACCTAAAACTCTACCTAACTTACCTAACATACCCATACAGTCAGGAGTTGCAATTAATGTATCAAATTCAAACCAACCACCAGCGATTTTGTCGATAATTTCTTCTGTACCATAGAAATCAGCGCCTGCGTCTTTTGCTTCGTTAACTTTTGGTCCTTTTGCGATAACGCAAACACGAACTTCTTTACCCAAACCAGCTGGCAAAACAACTGTTGATCTAATTTGTTGTTCTGCGTGTTTTACTTCAATACCTAATCTCATGTGGCATTCAACTGTTTCATTGAATTTAGCTACTTCTTTAGATACTTCTTGTAATTTAGTAAGAGCATCACGACCTGTTGCAGGTTGTTCAAAACCAGCTAACAATTCTTGAAGCTTCTTTTGTTTTTTAGTTATTTTTGACATTATTCTTATCCTTTCATGGTGTTAACGGATTTTTCAATCCTTCCATATTATCTCTTTGTCCCTCATAATAATATGAAGGTTGGGTGTAAAAACTTACGCTTCTTCTTTAACAGTAACACCCATAGCTCTGCAAGAGCCTTTAATCATGTTTACAGCAGCATCCATAGAAGTTG
>CABQIM010000068.1 GCA_902464375.1 uncultured bacterium
TTCCAATTAATCAAGTTATTATTCTTAAGCTTTGTAGATTCAGAAGAAGAAAATCAGTTAAAGTCACAATCTAGTGTGGCATTATAAGGAAGTCGCTAAGTCGTTAGGACTTTAAGTCGTTAAGTTCGTATCAAAATTTATAACGAAACTTATGTTAAATAAAAATCTATAATGAACTTAACGTCTTAACGACTTGAAGACTTAACGACGTCAAAAAAGGAAAAGCTATGGCTATAAAATCAGGTAAAAAAGCATTATTTACAGAAATAAATATTACACCGCTAACAGATATCTTCTTGGTGCTGTTAATCATTATGATGGTTGTTGCGCCTACATTTCAGTCTGTAGACAATACAATCACTGTGCCGGAAGTTAATAGCGGAACATCAATAGAACAAGGTAAAGTGACTGTTTCAGTAACTAAAGATGGTACGGTTTATGTTGGTGATAAACGCTCTTCTGTAGCTGTGCTTACAGCTGATTTAGAAGCCTTAAAAGGTGAAAATGAAAATCCGGAAGTTGTTGTAAAGGCTGACGAAAAGGTTAAAAGTTCTGTAATTATGGATATTATGGACGCTGCTCAAGATGCTCATTATAAAAAGCTAATTGTAGCTGGTGAGCCTTTAAATAAAAAAGAACAAAAGCAATTGGAGGATATGCAGTCTTCTAATACTATGAATGGTGCAAATACTGCTTTGCCGCAAGATAATCAATATGACAATTGGAGTGAATAATGCGTGATAGTTTTAATGAAATAAATATAACACCTTTAACAGATATTTTTCTGGTATTGTTGATTATAATGATGGTTGTGGCACCGCTTCTTGATCAACAAGGTTTGAATCTTGCTGTGCCTGAGGTTGTTAATCAAGAACAAATTGCAAAAGACTCTAAAATTATGAGTTTTAGTGTAACTGATGATAACAAATATATCTTTGATGGACAAGAAGTTAAAGCTGAAGATTTAGAAAATGTTGTATCTCAACATGTAAAAGATTTTCCGGATGGCTTGTTAATTCAAGTTGATGATAATGCAGATCATGGTTCTGTTGTAAAACTAATGGATAGTGCAAGAAATGTTGGCGTAACAAGTATTTCGTTATCTCGATGAAAGTTTAGTAATTAAGAGAGAATTGTTAGGAGTTTTTTTGTTAGAACCGCTAATTTGGATGTTTAAAGCAAAGGATTTTGGTAAAAGGTTTATTCAATTATTTTTTACTAATGTTTTTGCTGTGCTATTGTTTTTTTTATTATTCTTTAATGTATTTTTTAATATTAATGTCGATATCCAGAGTATAACGTTTTTGATGATTGCTGCATTAGTAGTTTTTTTTGCAGGTTGTTTTGTAATACAAGGTTATTTTTGGGAACTAGTCGGAAATGTTATATCCAGAGATTGGGATATTTCTGCTAGTAGTGTGTATTCCGGAAAAATTAATGAAAAATATATAATTAAATTGCCGGAATTTAAACCTTTAAGACTTTGTTGGCGTGGTTTTGCATCTATTGTTGCAACAATATTGATGTTTTTACCTTTTGCTTTGTTAGTTATTTCGACATCCTGTACAAATGTTTTTATAATGCCAATTGAGTGCATAGAGCAGTACAATTCTTTGTATAAAATTTGTTATGATATTCTTTATTTTATGTTTTTATTAGCCCTTCCGGCTTTATTGTGGAACTATGCAAAGCAAAATTCAATATTTGCAGTGTGGAGTCTTCGAAAATTTGTATATCTACTAGATAGTTATACTGCGAAATATTTTATTAATTCCATTTACTTTATAATCTTTTATGCAATCAATTGTGTTGTTCTTTTTGCAGCTTATTATGGAATGTTAATTTTAGGGTTTACTATTGAAAGCTATATCCCGCAAATTGTAGCAGGGCTTTTTGCTTCATTTCTATATTTGTATAATCTCCATGTGTACGCATATTTATTAGGAACTATTACTCCTGTTACAGAAGGTTAATGTAACAAAATTGTTACATTATGTCATAAACTGGCAAAATAAATAATTACAGACCTTTATATGAACGTACATAATGTATAAATTTTAGTATAGTAAGGAAATATATGGGATTAGATGTTCAAAATGTTGGCTTGGCAGGTCAAACGAAAGTAAGAATTAATAAGAATAATAATCAAACTTTTTCTGCAGCTCCAATTCAGAAGAGTTCAACAAATTTAGTATTAGGAATGACGACAGCTGTTGCAACAGCTATTGCAGGTGTTGCGTTATATAAAAATCATGGTACTCAAAAAGAACTTAAGAACGCTTTAGAAAAACTTACAAAAACCGAAAATGATTTAAAGAAGATTATTGAAGAATCTAAAAATAATATTAAATCAGCAGTAGAAAATGTTGTTAAACCAGAGAATAAAGAAGCTGTAAAAGATGTACCCAAGGAAGTCCCTAATAATAAAAAGAAAATTTATACAGGTGGTACTCACATTGATTATACATCTGGAACTACTTCAAAAGAAGAAAAAACAATTAAAAAGTCTGCTGATGACACGATTGATGGTTTAAAGATTCTTGAAGAAGATGCTGCAGAAGCACGCAAAGCTAAAAAGGCTAGTGACAGACGCAATCAAGATTGGTTAAACGAACAGCATAAACAAAAGGAACAAGAGTATAGTGATTGGTGGAATAAAACTTTATTAGAGCAAGAAACTAAAGAAGGTGAACGCATTCTTAATGAGGATGCGCTGAATTTACGCAGAGAAAAGAAATTAAGTGATATACGTAATCAGAAATGGTTAGATGAACAGTATAAAATTAAAGAAGAAGAAATGAATCAACTTTATGCAGAAAATTCGGACAAGCTTGATGAATTGGAAAAGCTTGCGGATAAAAGAATTGCCTCAAAATATGAAGCTATTCTGGATAAAGAAGCAAAAGAACCACATTATGCACAAAAAGCAAGTGACAAGCGTAATCAAGAGTGGTTGGACGCGCAGCATAATTTAAAAGAAAAAGAAATGAATATTTTTTATGCTAGAAGAAGTAGAAAATTAAAACAATTGTCAAAACTCGCGGATAAAAGGCTCGGAGAAAAATATGAAGCAATTTTAGATAAAGAAGCAGCGGAAAATCTTCAATATAAGAAAATGAGTGATAAACGTAATCAGGAATGGTTAAATGCCCAACACCAGAAAAAGGAAGAAGAATACAGCAATTGGTGGAACAAGACTTTATTTGAAAAAGAAGCTAAAGAAGGCGAAGAGTTCTTAAAAAACGATGCTGATGTAAAATTTAAAGATAAAAAGATGAGTGACGAACGTAATCAAAAATGGGTTAACGAGCAGCATGATATTAAAGAACAAAAAATGAATGAATTTTATGCTCAAAATTCTGAAAATTTAGATAAATTGGAACAGCTAGCAGATGAAAGACTTGCTAAAAAATATGAAACACTTATGAAAGAAGCTGATATAGCTGAACAGCAAGCTATAAAAGCGAGTGATAAGCGTAACCAAAAATGGGTAGAAAATCAACATAAGCTAAAAGAAAAAGAATATAGTGATTGGTGGAATAAAGCTTTATTTGAAAAAGAAGCTAAAGAAGGCGAACGTATTCTGGAAGAAGATGCTGCAGAAATTCGTAAAGCAAAGAAAGCTAGTGATAGACGAAATGAAGAATGGCTAAAAGAACAGCATAGAATTAAAGAAGAAGAAATGAATGAACGTTATATGTATAATGATATAGAAATACAATATATTTATTTTAAAGCTAGAGTAAAGAATTATTTCAAATCATTGATAAAACGTTTATTTTCAAGAAATGAAAACTAATACAAAAATAAAACCGACAATTTAAATATGTCGGTTTTATTTTTATTGTCATTCATTATAGTATTTTTTATCTTTCCATTGGAGCGCCAATTCTATGAACACGTATAAAGTTTGTTCTTCCTGTAATTAATTTTGGAATAGAACCGATGATAATAATCCTTTCACCGATTTTGTATTCAGTTTTGGTTTGGATGTATTCATCTATTTTTTCTAATAAATCTGCATCAAGAACATTATCCCAATTCTGACAATCTGTTGTTATATCCCAAAAAAGGTTTAATCTTCTGCAAGTTGATTCCATATCAGAGATTGCTATAACAGGCACTGTCGGTCTTAATTTAGAAATCAAGCGAGGAGTGTAACCTGTGTGAGTGAAAGCTAGAATTGCTTTTGCATTCAAGTCTTGTGCCATCTTTACCGCTGCATTTGCAATTGCTTGTGGAGATAATTCATAATTATCATTAATCTCTAAATCAAGGTTCGATAGACAGTAACTGCAATCTTCTACGTTAGAGGCTATTTTTCTCATCATTTTTACTGCTTCAACCGGATGTTTACCCATTGCTGTTTCACCTGATAACATAACAGCATCCGTTCCATCGAATATAGCGTTAGCAACGTCACTGGCTTCGGCTCTTGTAGGAATTGGGTTTTCTATCATTGATTCAAGCATTTGTGTTGCTACGATACAAACTTTGCGTTCTCTTATTGTTTTATCTACTATGTATTTTTGAACAATAGGAACTTCTTCCGGTGACATTTCTATGCCTAAATCTCCTCTTGCAACCATAATTCCATCTGTAAGTTTTAAAATGCTTTCAATATTTTCTACAGCTTGTGGTTTCTCTATTTTAGCAATAACAGGAATATAACCGCCAAAATTTTTAATGTGTTTTTTAGCTAATTCAATATCAGAAGCTTCTCTAACAAATGACAAAGCTAAATAGTCTGCATCGTACTGAACTGCAAAGCGAATAAACTCAACATCTCTTTCTGTAACAGCACTTAAGCTGGCTGTTGTTCCTGGTAGGTTAATACCCTTCCTAGGTTTAATTAAGGAACCATAAAGGACTTTTACATATACTTGATTATTAACTACTTTGGTTACTGATAAACCAATATTGCCGTCATCTAGAAGAATTTTGTCTCCGGCTTTTACATCATTTGCAATACCTTCATAATCAACCGGAACTATTTCCGGATTGTTAACTTTGTCTGTGGCTTCTAAAATCAAATCTTGACCTTCTTTAATTTTTATTGGTTCTGGAATATTTCCAACTCTGATTTTAGGACCTTGTAAATCCACTAAAATAGGGATATATATACCTGTTTCTTTAGAAACTTTTCTTATTGTTTCAATATTTGTAGCATGCATTTCTTCAGTTCCGTGGGAAGTATTTAGTCTGAACATTGTAGCACCCGCTTCAACTAAAGCCTTTATCATATCATAGCTTGATGTTGCAGGTCCAAGCGTTGCAACAATTTTTGCTTTTCCACGCTTAATTTTCTCTTCCATTGTAAAACCTCATAAATTATCTAGAATATTATAATACAATAAAAGTTAAGAAAATATATTTTTAGAAAGATTTTAGCTTCCCCAATTCGGTAATTTTTTGCAAACAAAAACTCTCCAAGTCACACTACTATCTGAGATAAATATTATTACCTAACCGCATCCGTAGTTCACTAACGTTCTCACGACTGCGACCTCCCTAACAAGGGCGGTAGTGCTCCTAAATGGAGAGTTTTTACTACTATAATGATAAACTATTTTTCACTTGATTCAGAAAGTGATTTCAAAATAGTGTAAGAAGCATCCCAACCGCTTAAACCACCGGTTGCTTTATATTGAGCAATATTTTTTGCTCTCAAAGCTTTGTTTTTAGCTTGAGTTTTATTAAAAGCTGCAAGTTTTTTCTTGTTAGAATTTCTTTCTGCTACAATCGGATTTGCAAATTCTAAAAATGTTCTGTATTCTTGACAACCATATCCTGCTTTTACTTTTGAAGGATAGTTATATGTCAAGTAGTCATAAATATTCATAGCTCTTTCAGAATTTGCAGGTTTTCCTTGAAGTACTTCTAATGTGCTTCCAGGCATTTTTGTTACGACTACAACCATTGCTAATGGATTATATCCTGCTTTTATCAACAAATCTGCACCTGTAATATCTGCAGCTTTATTGTCTGATAAAGAAACTTTGTTTGCCAAAAATTCACTGTTAGAAGCTGTTGTAATAATGTTATCAGAACTTAAATTTTCTGTAATAGCAGCCTTGGCAATATTTCTAAACTTATCTTTGCTGGCTTTTCCGTTAATAATTAAGCCGATTTCGTGAGCAACTACAGCAGCTACTTCAGTATCAGTACCTGCATAAGTTAAATCTGTACTAGAAATTTGCACTACATTTGTTGCTGAAGTATTTGAGTTATCAGCGGCACCATTTACAACTTTGAAAGTGGTTTTAGCCGGTAGACCGTTCTTTGTAATAATTGTTTTACCAACAGTAGAAACTCTATCAGCAGCTACCCAAGTTGCAGCAGATGAAGGCAAAATCATCATTGCCACAGCAAAAATTGTAACTATAATCTTTTGCATAAATCCTCCTTATTAATACGACATTATTTTATCATAAAATTAAAACAAATTATTTTCTATTATTCCACAAATCAAATGCCCGACTGCTATATGCATTTCTTGAATATTATTAGTAATATCGGATGGAACATTTATTAATACATCAGCATTGTTTTTCAACGACCCTCCGCTAGCTCCGGTCAACGCAATCGTTTTTAAGCCAAGCTCTTTAGCTCTATCAACAGCTCGAATTACATTGATACTTTTTCCGCTAGTAGAAAGAGCAAACAATATGTCACCATCTTGCCCAAACGCTTCAACTTGACGTTCAAAAATATAATCAAATGCAATATCATTAGCAGCAGCAGTCAAAACAGAAGTATTTGTTGTAAGAGCAATTGCGTTAAGCGCAGTACGCTCTTTTTTGTATTTGCAAATTAATTCTGCTGCAAGGTGCTGAGCGTCAGCTGCAGAACCGCCATTACCGCAAAAAAGTATTTTGTTTCCGTTTTTTAACGCTTTTATACAAAGATTTGCAACTTCTTCAATCTGTGGTGCTAAAGCTTTCAAATCCAAAATATTAGAAGCTAATCTATCAAACTCAGATTCTATGTATTTAATCATATAAAACTCCCTTACGATATAAGAATAATATCATAAAATCTCAATCTTTAAAAGCTTAGTTTACACAATATTGTAATTATAATATAATTTCCTTATAAGAAGGAGATAATTGATGTTTAAATATTTTTGGGGTTCATACCTGGTAACAGTACTTGGGCTAATTTGTGCATATTTATGGGGCGAACACGTTCATGGCGGAACTGGATTAGCTTGTATATTTATAGCATTTGTACTTGCTGTCTTAGAAATCAGTTTATCATTTGATAACGCAGTGGTTAATGCTATGAAGCTGGAAGGAATGTCAGAAAAATGGCGACATAGATTTATTACTTGGGGAATTTTAATTGCCGTGTTTGGTATGAGATTTTTATTCCCGCTTGTTGTTGTAGCTATATTTGCAAAATTAAACATACTAAGAGTTTTAGACATGGCTTTAAATGATGTAAACTCTTACGCACATTATCTTCATCTTACACATGCACCAATTGTAACTTTTGGCGGAACATTCTTATTAATGTTGTTTATGGATTATTTTACAGAAAAAGACAAAAGTGTTCATTGGTTAAAATTTATTGAAACAAAAATTCAAAAACTTGGAAAAATTCGTGGTATATGTACAATAGTAACTCTAACTGTATTAATATTACTTCTTCTACACTTGCCATTAGAAATAAGAAGTTCTGTATTCAAATCAGGTATTGCCGGTATTTTAACATATTTGGCAATAGATGGATTAGCTGAATGGCTGGAAAAAAGACAAGAAGAAAGGGCAAAAGTTTGTGCGAACGCAGTTAAATGTTCAGGAATTGTCGGATTTTTATATTTAGAATTAATTGATGCGTCCTTTTCTCTTGACGGAGTTTTAGGGGCATTCGCCTTAAGTCAAGATATTGTAATCATTACTATCGGGCTATGTATCGGTGCCATGTTTGTGCGTTCTCTTACAATTATGCTTGTAGAAAAGAAAACGCTAGACCAATATTTGTACTTAGAACACGGTGCTCATTGGGCAATCGGAACATTAGCAATATTAATGTTTGTTTCAACTTTCCACGAAGTTCCGGAAGTTGTTACAGGGCTTTTAGGCTTAGTATTTATTGTTGGAGCTTTAATATCTTCTTTAATTCACAACAAAAGGAGCAAAGATATTGAAGCTAAAGGATAAAAACCTTTATTATGTAGGCGGAATTGTTCGTGACGAAATATTGGGTATCAAAAACTTTGATACTGACTATTGTTATGAAGGCAATGCTATAGAGTTCGCAAAAGATTTGGGATTGGATATTATAAAAGAAAACCCAAAATTTGGGACAGTTAGAGTATTATTTAATGGTGAAGAAATTGATATCGCTTCTACAAGAACTGAAATTTATCCTAAAGTCGGACACTTACCGGAAGTTAAAAATATCGGTTGTTCTTTATATGAAGATTTAAAGCGCAGAGATTTTACGATAAACGCTATGGCAAAACGTACTACTGACGGAGAAATTGTTGATATATTTGGTGGAATGGATGACATTAAGAATAAAAAGTTAAGAGTTCTGCACAAAAATAGCTTCATTGATGATCCGACAAGAATTTTAAGGAGTCTAAAATTCTCTATCAGATTTGGTTTTGAGCAAGACAAAATTACTCAAAAGCTCCAAAATGACTATTTATCAAATATTAATTATGATATGAGTTATCATAGAATTAAAAAAGAATTGAAAGAGGCTTTTAATCTGAACAAACAAATTTGTTACGATAGATTTGTAGATGAAAAATTATATAAACTTTTGAGTCCAAATGCTGTGGCGCCAAACTTTAGACCAATATTCAAGAATATTAATTTTGAAGAACCTTGGATTGTATATATGTCATTTTTTGATTTGAGTAATCTTGAATTAACAAGGAATGAAAAAAGAATTTTGGAGTGGGCAAAAAGGTTGAAAACGGAGCCTGTTTCTAATAATACACCACCTGAAAGTGTATTGATTAATCAAATATATCAAGAGGCAAATCATGGTTAATATTTTGTCAAAGATATTGAAATCACGATTACACTTAAGGTTTGTATTCAATCCGCTTATTAGGTATAATTCTAATCTTATGAGCAAATATGTAGGAATTAATCCTGTTAAAAGAGATGTTCCGATAATTGTTTCACTAACTTCTTATGAAGCTCGTTTTAAGGATTTAGAAATTTCTTTGTATTCACTTCTTAATCAGTCGCTGAAACCTGATAGAATAATACTTTGGCTAAGTGACGAAATTGAAAGCTTGAACGATTTACCGTATGAAATAACCAAATATATTAAAAATGGCTTAGAAATACGATTTGTAAAAGATATTGGCTCTTATACAAAAGCGATTTATGCATTTAAAGAATATTCGGAAGCTATTATTGTAACAGCAGATGATGATATTTATTATCCCAAAAAGTGGTTGGAACGACTTTATCATTCTTATATAGCGCATCCTAAAGATATTCAAGTTCATCGCGCTCATAGGGTAAGACTAAAAGATAGAAAAATACTCCCGTATGAAAAATGGGAAAAACATGTTCAAGAAGAAAGCGCAAGATTCGATAATTTTTTAACAGGTGTTGGAGGAGTTTTATATCCGCCAAATTGCTTTTTATCAGAAGTTTTTAGGAATGATATTTTCTTAAAATATGCGCCAACTGCAGATGACATATGGTTTTGGTTTATGGCATTAATCTCTAATAGAAGAATTCGGGTAGTACAGAATCATATAAAGACTTTAAGCTGCACAAATTTATTGCGTCAGATTCTTCCGAACAGAAAAACACTATATTCAATCAATTCAACCGGTAGAAATGATGAACAGGTAGAAAATTTAATGAAATTTTATCAAAATAATATTCTTCCAAAAATTTTATAGAACAATATTAATAAAAAATTTTGTTAAGGAAATGTATAATATAATCAATATATTTTCTTATGTTAAGAAGATATAAAAATCTTTACAATTGACGCAAATGTAGTAGTAGTAG
>CABQIM010000069.1 GCA_902464375.1 uncultured bacterium
GTATAAATATAGAACTAATAGTAAAAAAGTAAGCTTGTAGCGTCCCCTCCCTTTATAGGGGGAGTTTTATGCTTTCCTTTCAAATTTGTAATTTATACTACAAGCTTGTAAGTGTGGTGTAAAGGGTGGGGGCCTATAGGACGGGCTAAATGGTAAAACTTCAAAAAGTTGGGGGCTGGTCTGCGGGGCTAGTTTGCAGACAAGGCGTGGGGGCTGATTACCAGATAATAGCAAGCTGCATTTGGCTTGCACAAATCTTAGTGTTATAATTCTGGTATGACAGATAAGATTGTAATAAAGGGTGCGAGAGAACATAATTTGAAAAACGTTTCTTTGGAAATTCCAAAGAACGAACTTGTAGTGTTTACGGGTGTGTCCGGCTCCGGTAAAAGTTCGCTCGCTTTTGATACTATTTTTGCAGAAGGTCAAAGACGTTATATAGAGAGTCTTTCAACTTATGCAAGACAGTTCTTGGGACAAATGGATAAGCCGGATGTCGATTACATTGATGGACTTACTCCTGCGATTTCTATTGACCAAAAATCAACTAGCAACAATCCACGTTCTACGGTCGGAACTGTAACTGAGATTTATGATTACTTAAGGCTTTTGTATGCAAGAATTGGAACGCCATATTGCCCAAAGTGTGGAAAACCGATTAAACCGCAAACTATTGACGAAATTGTATCAAGTATTCTTAAGCTTGAAGTAGGAACGAAGATTCAAATTCTAGCTCCTATTGTAAAAGGTAAAAAAGGTGAATTTCAATCTTTGTTTGAAGAGTTGCGCCAAGAAGGGTTTGTGAGAGTTAAAGTTGATGGCGAAGTCTACAATCTTGATGAAGACGAAATAAAGTTAGCAAAAACTAAAGTCCATAATATTTCTATTGTAGTTGACCGTGTGGTCGTCAAGCCGGAAGCTCGTTCCAGAATTGCGGATAGTGTTCAAATTGCTTTGCAAAAGGCGGATGGGTTAACACTTATTGATGTAGTCGGTAAAGAAGAAATTATTTACAGCGAAAAACTTGCGTGTCCTGATTGTAACTTGAGTTTTGAAGAATTAACTCCACGAATTTTCTCTTTCAACGCTCCTTACGGCGCTTGTGAAAAGTGCGGTGGAATTGGTGTCGATTTTAAGATTGACCCTGATTTGGTTGTGCCGGATAAAACAAAGTCAATTAATGAAGGTGCAATTTATCCTTGGAGCAAGTCTTCCACAGGATATTATGATGACGTAATTAAAGCTGTGAGTGCGGCATACCATATTGATTTGAATTTACCATTTAAAGATTTATCCACTGAAATTCAGAATATAATTCTTTATGGTTCTGATGAACGTATTCCAATGAGAATAAGAGAATTCGGAAGTAAGCGTTATAGAACTACGTTACAGAGATTTATCGGTGTAATTCCGTTTTTGATGAAACACTATAATGTAGATAGTGAATATTGGAAAGCCGAAATTGAAAAATATATGGTTACAACTCCTTGTGAAAAGTGTGGTGGCGCAAGACTTAAGCCATTTCCACTTGCTGTAAGAATTAACGGAGTTAATATCCATGAGCTTTGCTTGATGCCCGTAGACAAGGCTTATGAGTTTGTGAGTGAACTTTATTTGACTTTAACTGATTTTCAGATGAAAATTGCAAAACAGGTTCTTGAAGAAGTTCGTGCAAGGTTGAAATTCCTCTGTGATGTTGGTTTAAATTATTTGAACTTAGCGAGAACATCAGGTACTTTATCCGGTGGAGAAGCACAAAGAATTCGATTAGCGACTCAAATTGGCAGCGGACTTTCCGGTGTTTTATACGTGCTAGATGAACCTTCAATCGGCTTGCACCAGCGAGATAACGACAGATTGATTAAAACACTGATGAAACTTCGAAACATGGGCAATTCTTTGATTGTAGTTGAACATGATGAAGATACAATTAGAAATGCAGACTATATAGTTGATATCGGACCAAAAGCCGGAGTTAATGGTGGTAATGTTATTGCTCAAGGAACGGTAGAGGATATTATTGCAGCTCCGGATTCTATTACGGGCAAGTATTTAAGTGGAGAATATAACATTCCTATTCCGGATACGATTAGGGAAGGTAATGGCAACTATTTACAAGTTAGGAATGCTCATTTAAATAACCTAAAAAATATAGATATAGATATTCCGTTAGGCAAAATTGTAGTATTGACCGGTGTTTCAGGTTCCGGCAAGTCTACACTTATGCAAGATTTGATTTATGAATACGCTGTTCATAAATTACGTGGAAATAAACCAAAGCCGCAAGGTGTGGATGAAATTTTAGGATTTGAAAATCTCGATAAAATTATTGATATTGATCAATCTCCAATCGGTAGAACTCCACGCTCTAATCCTGCTACTTATACGGATGTATTTACACCAATCAGGGAACTTTACGCAAAAACAAACGAAGCTAAAATGCGTGGTTACAAACCTGGACGGTTTAGTTTTAACGTAAAAGGTGGAAGATGTGAAGCCTGTTCCGGTGATGGTGTTTTAAAAATTGAAATGAACTTCTTATCAGATGTTTACGTCAAATGTGATGTTTGTAAGGGAAAACGTTATAATAACGAAACATTGGAAGTGAAGTATAAAGGTAAAACGATTGCAGATGTTTTGGAAATGAGTGTAAAAGAAGCTTATGAATTCTTTGAAAATATTCCGCAAATTGCAAATAAGCTAAAAACACTGAATGATGTTGGTTTGGATTATATTAAGCTTGGACAAAGCGCTACGACACTATCAGGTGGTGAAGCACAAAGAATAAAACTAGCTTCAGAACTTAATAAACGTGCAACCGGCAAAACACTTTATTTGCTTGACGAACCGTCTGTAGGTTTACATTGGCACGATTTGGATAAATTGATTAAGATTATTCAAAAATTGGCTGATAATGGAAATACGATTTTGATAATTGAACATAATTTGGATTTAATCAAAATTGCTGATTACATTATTGATTTAGGTCCGGAAGGTGGAAATTTTGGTGGCGAAGTTGTTGCCTGCGGAACACCAAGAGAAGTTGCAAAAAACCAAAAATCTTTTACCGGACAATATTTGAAACAGTTTTTTAAATAGATTTTAAACTATTTGTTGTCTATTAAATTGACAATTTATTAAAATTTTTTTTAATATAAAAATCTTGTTTTTGGTAATATATAATTATTATGAATTGTTTTTTTAGAAATCAGCAGGAAGCTTTATTTAAGGCTACAAAGCCGTACCAATATGTAGGTGGCGAATTTTTATCATATAACAAAGATTTTGATTCTGCGAAAGTGCGTTTTGCATTTGTATTTCCGGATAAGTATGAAATCGGAATTAGTAATCTTGGTGTGAGAGTTATTTATGATAGAGTTAATGCGTTTGAACGCGATGGGATTAAACCGTTTATGGCGGATAGAGCTTATGCTCCGGAGCCGGATTTTAAACCTGAATTCTTGTATGGCGTTGAATCTAAAAGGGCACTGAAAGATTTTGATGGGGTCGGATTTTCTTTGCAGTATGAACTAGCTTATCCTACTGTTTTGAAAATGATGGAAATGTCCGGCATAACAGTACGTAATGATGAAAGAAGAGAAGACGAGCCGATTATTTTAGCTGGTGGACCTTGTACGTATAATCCGCTTCCGATGGCAGAGTTTATTGATGTTTTCTGTATTGGTGACGGTGAAGAGATGATGGTTAATGTTTGTGAGTCATTGGAACGTACCAAGGGTTTGAGCCGAAAAGAAAAAATTGAAGATTTATGCAAGATTAAAGGATGTTGGAGCTATTCTCTAAAAGATGATAGAGGGGAATTGCGCCCAGTAGAAAAGCGTCTTGCACAATTAACGCTTGAAAACGCATCAACCTCATACCCGATTCCATTTTCAAGTTCTGTTCACGATAGAGCGGTTGTTGAAATTCGTCGTGGGTGTGGTCGTATGTGCCGTTTCTGCCAACCTGGACATGTAACTTTGCCAATTAGAGAACGTGAAGCAGAAGATATTATAAAAATTACAAAAGAATTGGTTAAAAATACCGGATACGATGAGTATTCACTGCTTTCTCTGTCTTCAAATGACTATTCAAATATAAAAGATGTTATAAAAGAGCTGGCAATTGATTTCAACAAAAAGAAAATATCAGTTTCTTTACCAAGCCAAAGAATTGATGGGTTCAATTTGGAACTTGCAAATTTAATGCATTCTGTTCGCAAATCCGGCATGACACTAGCTCCGGAAGCCGGAAGCCAAAGGTTGAGAAACTTGATTAAAAAGAATATATCAGAAGAGCAAATTATTAATGCCGCGTTAACTCTTTATGAAAACGGTTGGTCAAAGATTAAATTCTATTTTATTGCAGGACTTCCAACAGAAACTCTTGAAGATATGGATGAAATGGCAGAGCTTTTGAATAAGATTAAGTATCGTGCAAGACTTATTAAAAAAGAAAAAGGCTTAAATCACGGATTTGAAATAACTTGCACACTTTCAATTTTTGTTCCAAAGCCGTTCACACCATTCCAATGGTGTCCGCAAATGGATTTGGATGAAGTTACGGAACACATTCATTACCTAAAGGAAAAAACTAAACACATCAAGGGCTTGAAGATTAATTATCACGAAAAATTTGTATCTCAAATAGAAGCTGCGCTGACTCGTGGTGATGCAAGTTTGTGCAAGTATATTGAAGCTTTGTACAAAAAAGGTTGTTATCTTGATGCTTGGGGAGAATTCTTTGATAAAGATGTTTGGGCTGAAACTGCAAAAGAGTGCGGATATACTCTCGAAGAGCTTGCGAAAAAAGAATTTGGGTTAGAAGAAACATTGCCTTGGGATTTTATTAATACGGGGCTTGCTAAAGAATGGCTGCAAAATGAGTATAAAGAAGCAATATCACAAGGCTGCGAATTTAATTTACAGCCGACTTGCGAGCATAAATGTGTTAAATGCGGTGTTTGTCCTACTTTAAAAACACATAAAGTCTTGGCAAAACCTTTTAAGGCTTCTGAGGAAGCAGAAAAAGTCGTTGCAATTGTTCCACAAGATCCAAAATTTGCTGTACTTGATCCGAATGTGAAAATTTATAAATATCGTTTGAAAATTACTAAAAAAGGTTTGTTGAGATATTTTTCACACTTGGATTGGCAAAATACTTTCCACAAAGTTCTTTTAAGAAGCGGTTTGAATATGGTGTATTCACTTGGATATAATCCTACGATGAAAGTGTCAATGGGAATTGCACTTCCGCTTTTTGCAGAGAGTGAAGGAGAGTTGGTTGACATAGAGGTTTATGATAATTTGTCCGGTCAGGATATTATGGATTTGATTAATCCGAATCTGCCGGAAGGTGCGAAAATATTAAGTGTTAAACAGATTGAACGCAGCGAAACTGCGATAAATCTTGCTGCACAGTGGGCAGAATATCGTATAACTCCATATAATAAATCAAATGCGGATACTCTTTACAATTCTGACAAATTTATGTATGATGTAGATAAGGTTTTGTCTTCCGCTGAAATTTTAATCACGAAGAAAAACAAAAAAGGTTTTGATAAAACAACAGATTTTAAGAAATCTATCGGAACACATAGATTTGAAGGTGACAATCTGTTCATATGTCTAAAGACTGGTCAAGAGTCAGATATTCCTGCTTTGAGAGCTGATGATTTGATGAAACTGGTTAACAAAGAACAAATATTTGATATTACGAGAGTACGATTTTTAGACGAAAACCTCAACGAGATGTAGAGGGGCTGAAAATTACCCCAGAAAATAAGAAATAGTGCAGGTTTAAGAATTAGATAGAATAGGAATTAAAATTTCTCCTCAACTTCTAAACTCCTAAACTGCTAAACTAACAAAGGATTTAAGAAATGAAAGATTTAGTACCAAACAAAATTGTGATAGCAGAACGTGATAATATTGCTGCGGTTATAGAAAAAGGTAAAGTTGCAGAATTTTATGTACATAGAGGTGAAATTATCTTAGGTGATGTTTATCTTGCACAAGTAGAAAATATTTTACCATCAATCGAAGCTGCGTTTGTAAATGTGGGTTCTGATAAAATGGGCTTTTTGCACGCTCAAGATGTTATGGGCAAAGGTGCTTTGCAAGACAAACTTAAGCCAAAACAAAAAATTGTTGTTCAGGTTGTAAAAGAGCCCGTTGGACATAAAGGTCCGAGAGTTACCACAGAAATTTCACTCCCAGGAAGATTTTTGGTACTTATGCCTAACGAACCTGGGATTAACGTAAGTAAAAAGATTACATCTGCTAAAGAAAGAGCAAGATTAAAATCTATCGTTAACTTACTTAAGCCGGTAGGTGTTGGGGTTATTGTTAGAACAGAAGCTGAAGGGCAATCTGAAAGTGATATTCAAGAAGATTTAGAAATCTTGTTGGAAAAATGGAACAATATTATTACTTCTGCAGAGAGCTTAACTCCACCAAACCTTTTGTATAGAGATCAAGATTTATTGTATAGAGTTATTAGAGAAGCTTGTAATGAAGAAACACAAGAAATCGTCGTAGATACAGCGTTTGCATTAAACAGAGTTCAGAATATTCTTCAAAACTGGCACATGAATAAAAATATAAACGTGACTTTATATAAAGGTTCTGAACCATTATTAGTAGCTATGGATATTCATAAGGAAATTAAGGCTGCTTTGCAGATGAAAGTTAATCTACCATCCGGCGGTTATTTGTTTATTCAAACAACAGAAGCTCTAACCGTAATCGACGTTAATAGCGGTAAGTTTACTAATTCTGCAACTCAAGATGAAACGATTTTGAAAACAAATATAGAAGCTGTTCATGAAATTGCTCGTCAATTAAGACTCCGTAACATCGGCGGTATGATTATTATCGACTTTATTGATATGACTAATCGTGTTGATAAGCTTGCTATGATGGAAGAACTTGAAATGGCTGTAGAGGCGGATAAAGCAAAACCTCAAGTTGGTCAACTTTCTGATTTGGGTCTTGTTGAAATGACAAGACATAGACAAGGTCAAGCTATTAGTGAAATCTTCGCAAAACGTTGCCCACATTGCCAAGGCAATGGTTATATTATGGAAGATATTAAGTTTGCTTCTGCAACTTCTGAAGGTGAATACAGAGCAAAAGCAGCTAAGTTGAAACTCCCAATGGGCGGAAAGAAGAAGTTTAACAATAATAATAGATTTAACAACAAGAATGATAATGCTAAACCGGAAACAGAAGTATTAAATGAGCAACCGATTGTAGAACCGGAAGCTAAGTTAGAACAAGTTAGCGAAAATCCGTCTGTCACAGCTCAAGCGGAAGTGAAGGAAATTAAAGAAGAAAAAGAAGTTAAAAAGACAAGAGGTCGCGGCAGAGGTCGTAAGAAGGTTAAGGAAACTGAAGTTCAAGCAGAAAATATTGCTCAAACTGTAATCAATGAAACTTCTGAAATTTCTCCGGTAATCGCAGAAGATGCTGATAAGACTGCTGTAGAAGCTGATAAGCCAAAATCAGAAAAGAAACTGGAAGAGAAAGATGTTTCTGTAAAAAAAGCAAAGGCTGATACCGTAGAAACTGAAAAAGAAGTAGTTGTGGCTGAGTCAGCAGAAGTTGTAACAGAAGCTCCGGCGGAAGCAGCTGTAGAAGAAAAACCAAAAAGAACACGCAGACCAAATAGAAATTCTCAAAAAAGAACAAAAAGGACTGTAAAAAAGAATGTTGAAGAATAGATTTTTCGCATTATTAATTATGTTAACACTTGTATCTCCGGTTTTTGCAGAACCGGAGAATACAGGTGCTCCGGAAGCGTTAACTCCAATTAGCCAAGAAGAGGTTTCGGATAGATACGTAAGTACCGCAAGAGAAGAACTCCCTGTATTGGATACAATTCCGCACAAACAGCCTGTGAGTAAAAAAAAGATAGCGAAGAAATTTCTTGCAGCAATGGCAGGTGTTGGAATTTCTTCTATAATGCTTTATTTGATACTTACGCTTTATAACAAAGTGCGTGAGAATTTACTCCAAGCCAAAAAAGAAATTCCGCCGGAAGGTGAAACATCACTGGTTACACCTGATAATTTGGTTGACGCTGTTAAAACATTTTTAGAAAAAACTAAGTGGCAAGGATAAGTTGGCTTTTAGGGGGTAGAGGCTCTACCGCCCTAGTTAGTGAGGTCGCAGCTGTTAGCGAAGCTATGCTGAGCTTTACAGAAGCGGGTGGGTATTAATGTTCTCGTTTACCCTGCTCATTATTCATGCTAAAATTAATCTATGTCACAGAGAAAATTCCAGTTTTATATAGTACCAACTCCGATTGGGAATATTTCAGATATTACTCTTAGAGCTATTGAAGTTCTGAAAGAGGTTGATTTTATTGCGTGTGAAGATACAAGAACTACGCAAAAACTTCTTAATCATTATGATATTAGAACAAAATGCGTTTCTTATCATAAATATAATGAACGAGAGCGTGTGGACTTTTTCTTGAACGAATTAAGAAATGGCAAGACAATTGCGCTTGTATCTGATGCCGGAACTCCAATGATTTGCGACCCTGGGAATGTGATTGTGGATGAATTAAGAAAAGAAAACTTTGAAGTAACGGCTCTTCCTGGGGCATCTGCGGTAACGACATTTTTGTCGCAAGTACCTAGAGGTGGAGAAGAATTTGCTTTTGTGGGTTTTATACCAAGGAGTGAAAAACAAATAAAAGAACTCGCGCAAAAATATGCAGGTATAAATACCGTTTTTTATGATTCACCGGAAAGAATACTAAAGACGCTTGATTATATTAAGGAAATTCGTCCTACTGCAAAATTAGCCTTGGCGCGTGAACTTTCTAAACTGTTTGAGGAAGTTGTGATTGGAACCGCAGAAGAGATAACAAATCATTTTCAAGAAGGAATACGTGGCGAAATTGTTTGTATGATTTATGCGGAAGAAAATGCAGAATTGGTTGATTTAGAAATTAAAATAAAAGAGCTTAAAGATAAAGGGTTTAAGGCAAAAGAAATCGCTACAATAATTTCAACATTATTTGGACTAAATAAGAATGAAGTTTATCAAACTGTTATAAACCAATAGCGACGAGGATATTTATTTTTAATGTAACGATTTGTAAAAAAACTTCTTAAAATCCTAAAGTTTTTGAAAAAAATGCCGATAAGTATAATACAGGAAATATACATTATCGGAAAGGACAACAGGATATGTTAAAGAAGCTTACAACCCCAACAAACAACACATTTAGCGGAGTTGAATTTATATTAAGAGGAGCTAAAAAACGCAGGGCGATGGCGATTTCTAATGCAGTTGCAATTAATGCGGAAACCGGAATTCAGGTAAAACTGCAAGCTGTGAAGTAAAAAAGAGCGGAGAACGGTGTTCTCGTATGCTCAGAAAGGGCTGTCTGTTATTAAGATAGTTGAGAGTATAGACCCCCGAACATCCAATCGGGGGTTCTTTGTTAGAAAAAATAAATAAGTACTTTTAAAAATAAAATGTTTATGATATTATAGTTTTAACACCGAGGAGACGTGGCCGAGTCGGCTGAAGGCGGCACCCTGCTAAGGTGTTATATGGGGCAACCTGTATCGTGGGTTCGAATCCCACCGTCTCCGAATTTAAACCCGCCGTAAGGTGGGTTTTTTATTGGGTATTATAAATTAAGTGCAAGTGTGAGATGGGGAATTTTGGGTAAATATTCAAATATAAAGCCTATTTTAGCGATTTTGGGGTGTTGAGATTTACTTGCACTATTAGGACTTTACCTGCACTTATTTATTAATTATTTGCACACAAATTTTATCTTTGTTAAAATAAATTACTCATTATTGCCGATATATTTGGCTTTTAGCCAAGTAACATAAGTGCAATTGAATTTTTTACACAAGAATTGAGATTTTCATAAATATCTTTGAGATTGAGATTACACTTGACTTTTATCGGAACAAGAGTAATTAATG
>CABQIM010000070.1 GCA_902464375.1 uncultured bacterium
GATAATAAAATAGAGTTACAATAAAGTTTCGGAATTTATGTGAAAGGTAAAATTTGAAGTTCAAAAATTTAACAAAAGAACAAATCTTGATATCTATAGATCGCTTAACAAGATTTAAGTATTCAAAAGACAAATATTTACGTGTTTTTACGGATATTATTTTGAATAATATGATTGAGCCAAAATTAAAAAAAAGTGAATTATTGAATTTGCCGTTTTCTGAAATTAAAAATATAGCTGTAGAAATTTTTAACAGTTCTCTAGAACCAACTAATGATTTTTCGATTAACACGAGAATATATGATTATGAAAATTCTGTATTTAATTTAGATGAAGAAACAAAGGAGCTTGTAAACAACCAACTTTATTATAAATCTGCTTTAAAATATATAGATTCTACTAGTCCAATAAATTTGCAGTGGCTAAAGTCGCTAGAACAAGCATCTGATTTGGTAGTTAATCGTGAACTGCATTATTTAAAATATCCTATAGAAAAAGTTATTCTTGTAGAAGGTCTGACGGAAGAGATTTTGTTGCCAGCTTTTTCTAAGTTCTTAGGTTATGATTTTTATCAAAAAGGTATTCAAGTTATAGGTGCAGGTGGCAAAAATCAGGTTGTAAAAATGTACTACAAGCTTATAGAAGAAGTAAAGCTCCCTATTTTCTTACTATTAGATAGAGATGCGGAAGAGAATATTAAACAGATTCAACCTCGTTTACGTGATATTGATAAAATTCATTTGGTAGCATGTGGTGAATTTGAGGACATGCTTCCAAAATCTTTAATAATAAAAACTATTAACAATCATCTGGAGAACTTCTCTTCTATTAGTGATGCGGATTTAGATGATTCTATTCCGGAAGTTAAGAATTTGGAGTATATTTTTAAAACCAAAGGGCTGCATGAATTTAAGAAAGCAGATTTTGCAAAAATGATTAGAAATAATATAAGCGAAGCGTCAGACATATCTCCTGAAATAGCTGAAATTATTGAAGAAATATCAAATAAAAACAAAATGCTTGACAGTGAATTTTGTTCCTGATATCATAAATCTTGTGGTTGATACCACAGCCGAAGTATAAAGGTTTGATTGAAAAATAAATAGTGAATTTTAAATAATTTGCGCTTGTAGCTCAGCAGGTAGAGCACTCCCCTTTTAAGGGATAGGTCGCGCGTTCGAATCGCGCCAAGCGCAAATTTTTTTGTCTTTTTTTTTAGAATGTCAGCGCAAGCATTATTATATATCACCAGCTAGAGAGTCCCCTTTTTAAGGTCTATCTCGCACTTTGTACCGAATCGCGCCAAGCGCAAATTTTTTTTGTCTTTTTTAATCTATATCCACCCTCATCAGGGCTCCGCCCAGCTTCTCCCCTCAAGGGCGAAGCATGAAATGCGCTAACTTATGTTATACTAGGACTATGAAAAATCTTAAAAAGCTTGTAAAAGATTTACGAAAAAATCAAACATTACCTGAACAAATATTTTGGCACAAAATAAGAGCGAGAAGATTTAGTAATTATAAATTCAGGCGCCAAGTTCAAATAGGGAATTATATTGTTGATTTTGTTTGTTATGAAAAGAATTTAATTGTTGAATTAGATGGAAGAGAACATTTAACAGATGAAAGTTTAGAATATGACAAAACTAGAACAGTATATTTACAATCAAGAGGTTTTAAGGTTCTAAGATATTTTAACAAAGATGTTTTTAATAATATTGATAATGTTTTGTTAGATTTATGGAATAATTTAAACAAATGATATAGCACGTTTTACGCTTCGCCCTTGAGGGGAGAAGCTGGGCGGAGCCCTGATGAGGGTGGATGCTGATTCTTTATAAATTTATTCATCTTCATTTTAATATTTTCTTTATGTTATAATACTTTCAAGGAGTGTATAAATATGCCGTTTGAATTTGAGAAACAAAAAATTGAGGACGTAATACTGGTAAAACCAAAAGTTTTTGGTGACAATCGTGGTTTTTTTATGGAAACATACAAAAAATCAGATTTTTTTGAAAATGGAATAACTGTAGAATTTAATCAAGACAATCATTCTCGCTCTAAAAAAGGTGTTTTAAGAGGTTTGCATTATCAAGAAGCACCTTATGGACAGGCAAAGCTTGTGCGTTGCGCTAGAGGTCGTATTTATGATGTAGCGGTAGATATAAGAAAAGGCTCAAAAACTTTTGGACAATATGTAAAAGTTGAATTAACAGAAGACAATAAGCATATGCTTTTTATTCCGGAAGGTTTTGCACACGGCTTTGTAGTGCTTTCTGATGAAGCAGAACTTATTTACAAGGCTTCAGGAGAATATGCACCGCAAGCTGATAGAGGCGTTCTGTGGTGTGATAAGGATATAAATATAGATTGGGAAATTGACTTTGAGCCAATACTTTCTGAAAAAGATGTGAAACAACCTACTTTAAAGGAGATATAATGAAATTATTAGTAACTGGTGGTGCCGGCTTTATTGGAAGCTGCTTTGTAAGACACATATTAAACAAATATCAGGATTATCAAGTAATCAATATAGATGCGCTTACTTATTGCGGTAACTTGGAAAATCTCAAAGATGTTGAAAATAATCCAAACTACAAGTTTGTGCATGGTAACATTTGTGATAGAAAGCTAGTTAGAGAACTGGTTTCTCAGGTTGATTGCATAGTTAACTTTGCAGCTGAATCACACGTTGACAATTCTATAAAACATCCGGAAGTGTTTATAGAAACAAATGTTCAAGGTACATTGAATTTGTTACAATCAGCAAAAGAAATTGGTATAGAACGTTATTTACAGGTTTCAACAGATGAAGTTTATGGTACTTTAGGAAAAACCGGATATTTCTATGAAACAACACCGCTTGCTCCAAATAGTCCATATTCAGCAAGTAAGGCTAGCGCTGATATGCTTGTAAGAGCATTCTATGAAACATATAAATTACCTGTTTTAACAACCAGATGCTCTAATAATTACGGACCATATCAATATCCGGAAAAATTAATACCTTTCTTTATCTCCAGATTATTAAACGGCGAAAAAGTACCTGTTTATGGGGATGGTTTGAACGTTAGAGATTGGTTATACGTTTATGACCATTGTGCGGCTATAGATACAGTTTTACACAAAGGAAAAATTGGTGAAGTATATAATGTTGGCGGACATAACGAAAAAACTAACATGGAAATTACTCACTTAATTTTAGATGCAATGGGTAAAGATGAAAGTTCTATTGAATACGTACAAGATAGACTTGGACACGATAGAAGATATGCAATTTCAAATGATAAGATTACATCAGAACTTGGTTGGGAACCTTCTGTAACATTCGAACAAGGTATCAAAATGACAATTGATTGGTACTTGAATAATCAAGAATGGATAAAGCATATTGAAGCAAAGAAAGTTGGTGTTTAATGTCAGTATTAGTTACCGGTGCAAAGGGAATGCTTGGGCAAGACTTATGTCCGATATTAGAAGATGCCGGTTATGAAGTCATTGAAACAGATGTTGATACACTTGATATTATAAACGCAGAACAAGTAAATCAGGTTTTAAAAGATAAAATGCCGGAAGTTGTGATTCATTGTGCCGCTTACACGAATGTGGATAAAGCTGAAGAAGATTTAAAGACCGCTGAATTAATCAATGTAACCGGTACTGAAAATATTGCTGATGCTTGCGGAAAACTTGGTATAACTATGGTTTATATTTCGACTGACTACGTTTTTGATGGTACAAAGGATTCTCCTTATACTCCACAAGACAAGCCAAATCCAATAAATAATTACGGAATGACGAAGTATGAGGGTGAAGAAGCTGTAAGAAGTTTCTGCGAAAAGCATTATATAGCAAGAACCAGTTGGTTATACGGACATCATGGCAAAAACTTTGTAGAAACAATGTTATCACTAAAGGATAAAGAAGAACTTAAAGTTGTTGATGATCAAATCGGTTGCCCAACTTGGACTGTAGAATTAGCAAACGGAATTTTGAAACTTTTAGATTCAAAACCTTATGGTACATATCATGTTTGTGGAAGCGGGCATACAACGTGGTATGGCTTTGCTAAAGAAATATTTAAACTTTCCGGTTTAGAAGTTAATTTAAAGCCATGTACAACAGACGAATTCCCTCGTGCAGCGAAACGTCCGGCTTTTAGTATAATGGACAATGAAGGTATCTGTCGCAATTGGCAGTTTGCGTTAAAAGATTATTTAGATTTGAGGTGTGAATAATGAAAGGTATAGTTCTTGCCGGTGGCAGCGGTACACGATTATTTCCAAGCACAATGGTTGTGTCTAAACAATTATTGCCGATTTATGATAAGCCGATGATTTATTATCCTATTTCTGTATTAATGCTTGCAGGAATTAGAGAAATTTTAATTATTTCAACTCCGCATGATTTACCTAATTTTGAAAAATTATTGGGTGATGGCTCACAATTTGGTGTCAAATTCTCATACAAGGTTCAACCTAGTCCGGATGGGCTTGCGCAGGCTTTCATTTTAGGTGAAGAATTTATTGGACAGGATTCTGTAGCACTTGTATTAGGTGATAATATATTTTATGGTCAAAGTTTTTCCAGAATGCTTCATAATGCAGTTAAATCAGCAGATGAAGGGTTTGCAACTGTTTTTGGCTATATGGTAAAAGATCCGGAAAGATTTGGAGTTGTAGAATTTGATGATAAAGGCAAGGCTTTATCTATTGAAGAAAAACCAAAAACTCCTAAATCAAATTATGCAGTAACTGGCTTGTATTTCTATGATAATAAGGTTGTAGAGTATGCAAAAAATCTAAAACCATCCGCAAGAGGAGAACTTGAAATTACAGATTTGAATAGAATTTATCTGGAAAAATCAAAATTAAATGTAGAATTGTTCGGACGTGGTTTTGCTTGGCTTGATACCGGAACACATCGTTCTTTAATGCAAGCAGGACAATATATTCAAACAATTGAGGAAAATCAAGGGATTAAAATTGCTTGTTTAGAAGAAATTGCTTGGAGAATGGGATATTTATCCAAGGATGAGATTATAAAAAATTCTGAAAAATACAAAAATAATGAATATTTTTCTTATGTAAGAGAGTTAAGGTAGGTAAAATGAAAAGAAAAATAAGTATATTAGGTTCAACAGGTTCAATCGGCAGACAAGCCTTAGAAGTTATCGAAAAACTTGATGATAAATTTGAAATTATTGCTCTTGCTGCCGGTGGAAACATTGATTTATTAAACGAGCAAATTAAGAAATTCAAACCTAAATATGCTTATGCTTCTGATATTTCTTCAATTGAGGGTGCAGAACCGCTTAGCATGGAAGAAATTTGCTCTAATAAAGAAAATGATATAATTTTGGTAGCTGTATCAGGTAAAATAGGCTTAAGACCTACTATTACTGCTATTAAAAACGGTATTGATATTGCTTTAGCGAACAAAGAAACACTTGTTATGGCAGGTGATATTGTGATGCCTTTGGCTAAAAAATACGGAGTTAAAATTATTCCTGTTGATAGTGAACATTGTGCAATTCATCAATGTATAAAAAACATTGCAGATGTTTCAAAATTAATTATTACAGCTTCCGGTGGACCATTTTTAAGAAAAACTACTGAAGATATGGCTAACGCTACTGTTGCGCAAGCACTGGCACATCCTCGTTGGAATATGGGAAAAAAAATTACAGTAGACAGTGCAACATTGATGAACAAAGGCTTAGAAGTTATTGAAGCGCATCATTTGTTTGGAATGGATTACAAGGATATTGAAGTTGTTGTACATCCTCAAAGTATTGTGCATTCTGCAATTGAGTATGTTGACGGAAGTGTAATTGCACAATTAGGACTGCCTAGCATGCATATTCCTATTCAATATGCTATAACTTATCCGGAACGTTTTGAAGGAATTAAGTCTAAAAGTTTTAGCTTTTCTGAAATTGCAAGACTTGATTTTGAAAAACCGGATTATGAAAAATTCAGAGCATTAAATTTGGCTTATAATGCAGGAAAAGTGGGCGGTACAGCGACTGCTTGCCTTAATGCAGCTAACGAAGAAGCTGTTTTTGAATTCTTAGATGGCAAAATTAAATTGAATGACATAATTACAGCAGTAGAGAAAATGATGGATACACATAAAGTTATCCAAAATCCAACATTAGACGAGATTTTTGAAGTTGATAAAGAAATAAGATTAAAAACAAAAGAGCTTTTTTGTTCGTGTAAGTAGTTTTTGTCAGGCACTGCCTGACCTACAGCAACAATATCACCATCGCCACAAGGTGGGAGAGGGTAGAATTTGTTAACGAACGTAAGTGAGTTTAGAAATTCGGGTGAGGGGGAAAATTAAATATTATCCAAAACTCTTTCAAAATCGCTCAAATGACAATCAGAAGTCAAGGAAATTCTTAATCTTGAAGTTCCTTCCGGAACTGTTGGAGGACGAATTGCAGGTATATAATACCCTAAAGATTTAAGTTTCTCTGAGACTTTAAGAGTATCTTCATTAGAACCTATTATTATCGGAATTATATGAGAGTTTGAAACAGTTTCTATTCCACGTTTTTTCAATAATAAATGCACGTTATGAGTAAGTTTTTCTAATTTTTCTTTTTGATTAATTAAATAATCACGTTTTTCTGTAAGTAACCAATTAGACCAAGCTATATTAAGCGGTGGAATAGAGGTCGAAAATATAAACGAACGTGCTTTATTAATTAAATAAGTAATAATATCATTTGATGATACACAAAAAGCTCCAAAAGAGCCTACAGCTTTACCAAAAGTTGCTGTTATAATATCGACATCTTTATTATAAGAAGCACCTGCTAGAGTTTTTCCATAACAACAAAATGCGTGTGCTTCGTCAATCATTAATAAGCAGTTGTATTTATTTTTTAATTCTACCAATCTATCAATATCTGCAGCATCACCATCCATACTAAAAACAGATTCCGAAACAATTATTGCACGTTTGTATTTATCACGTTTTGTTTGTAAAAGTTTTTCCAAGTTATCATAATCAAAATGCTTGTATCTAAAGAATTCTCCTTGTGAAAGTTGCATTCCATCAATAATGCTTGCATGGTTAAGTTTATCTGAAAAAACAACATCGCCTTTTCTTATTAAAGCTGATATTACACCTAAATTACATTGATATCCTGTATTAAAAATTAGCGCAGATTCTTTATTAAAAATACTCGCAACAGTTTTTTCAAGCTCTTTATACTCTATAGAACTACCGCTAAGTAGACGTGCAGAAGCAGATGACAGCAAACTTGTCGTGTTCTCTAAAAATTCTTTTTCTAAATCACGTTTTGTACTTATTCCTAAGTAGTCATTAGAAGCAAAATTTATGTATTCCACTCCATCTATAACTATTTTAGCGTCTGTTTTATTTTCAATATTAGGAATATGTCTAAGCTGTCCTTTACTTTTTAATACTTCCAGTTCTTCTTTTATCATTTAAAATATCTTTCGCTTTTTCTAACTGTACATCATTTTTATTATTTATAATTGTTTCATAATCATTTCCGACTTCAACATCCGGTTTGATACCCAATTTATTGATATCAGTACCATTAGGAGTTAAATATCTGGCTATAGTAATATTTACACCGGTTTGATTAGGCAAAGGGACAACTTTTTGCACAAGTCCTTTTCCAAAAGTTTTCTTACCGACTAAAGTTGCTCTGTGGTAGTCTTTTAGTGCTCCGGAAAGTATTTCGCTAGCACTAGCACTTGCGCCGTTAACAAGTACGACAACAGGCTTATCTAACGGCTGAATTTCATCTTGGGCCTTGATAGATTTCTTGTATCCATTTCTATAAATAATGTCGACAATAGTACCATTTTGCAAGAAAACATCTGCAATAAATACAGCATTATCTAATAAACCACCTGTATTACCTCTCAAATCAAGAATTAAAGAGTCAGTATTTTTTGTATTATTAAGTGCTTCTACAAATTCATTAGGCGTAGAACCGCTCATAAAACTCAAAATCTGTATATAACCAATATGATTATCAACAATAGAGCTTCTTACAGTCTTTATTTTGATTTCTTTACGTTTAATTTTCTTGGTAATTTTCTTATTATTTCTTAGTATAGTTAGCTCAACGACACTATTTTCCGGACCTCTAACAAGTGAAGCTACTTCAGAAACGTTCATTCCATTAGTATCTTTGCCATTTACAGCCGTAATTATATCACCTTGTTTAAGCTGCGCAAAATCAGCAGGAGTAGAAGGCATAACATTGAAAATTTCGATTTTACCAGCGTTAGAGTAAATATTTACACCGATTCCATAGATTTTTGAAGTAATTGAAGTTGTTAAATCTTCATAATCTTTTTGAGTCATAAATCTGGTATAAGGTTCATTAAGACTTGCAATCATTGAGTCTATAGCAACTCTGGCATCTTCATCAGTCTTTATTTTGCCTTGATAATGATATTTCCATCTCGCCCAATTCTGATGGTTTAGCGTTGGCTCATAGTACTCTTTGCTGATAATTCTCCAAGTTCTGTCAAACAGTTTTTGTGGAGCAACTTCTTCGCTATTAATCATTGACTGTTTAGTGAAAAAAGCATTTGTTTTGGTAAATGTAGACAAGAAAACCTTGTTAAATACTACCAATATCAGAACGGACATTATAAATATTAATACTTGTTTTTTACTCATACCATAATTTAACATCAAGGATAATGCTTAATCAATAGACAAAAGAGTATTGAGCATGCTTATTATAATTTACTTATTGATTAATAAAACCGGGAGAAGTCAATGGTAAATTTTTATAACCCTCATTCGCGAAAACGGTCTTTTTAATATACTTGTTAGTATAATTTCCTTTTTCAAGTAACTGTTTTAAGATATTTTCACGAGTTACAAGTGCTGATTCCAAGTTATTAGATTCCGGATATTTTTTTAGAATTTCCGTCCAAACTACTGCTTCCATTGTCCAAGCATAAGTTTCTTCACTCAAAGAATTATACTCGTCTTGGTGAATAGCTTCATGAGATAAAAGAGCAGCTAAAGCCCCAGGAGGAGCGTATTCATGCTTAGGATTGATATAGATATATAAATGCCCTCTTTTTTTCCAGCCAATAGCATCAAATGTCGAATAAGCTTCATTTATCTCTGATAAATCTTTAAACATAATTTTTACAGGATATTGTGTTACGTTATAACCCAATATTGCTTTTCTCGAAAAATCTCCGGAAGTCCCCTTAAGCATATCCAAAGCAACATGAAATATCTGTTCATCAGATACATTTTTATACTCTTCTGAAATGCTGTCAATGTACTCCTGAGTATATTTTGCAGGCATTTTAACATTGGAAGGTACAGGCTGATAAGTCTTTGCAAACGTTATTTGCGCCGATAATGCAAGTATAACTAGTAATCCAGCTATTTTTTTCATATTTCAATCCCCTATTCTTAGAGTAATAAATTGTAAGATATCATTGGATTGCTTCGCTCTCGCTCGCTATGACGCAGCACTCTTGATAATATACAGTGTTATTACGAGAAAGTCTTATTACTTCTTATATATATTATATACTTTTATTAACAAAAAAGTCAAAAAAGTCATTTTGAGGTATAATATAGGCTATGAGGGATTATGAACCGTATTTTACAGAAGATGGCTCTGTAGGGCTGTATTCCTATGCGGATAAAGATGTGTATCATTCGAAATTTGGTGCACTAACTGAAGCATGGGAAAAATTTATACTGCCTGCCAATATTGATATTAATAATATAAACGAATTAAAGGTTTTAGATATCTGTTATGGAATCGGATACAATACAAAAGCTTTGATGAGTTTTGTAATTAATAATTTAAAAATTAAAAAAGAAAATTTTCTAAAAAAAATTTTAAAAAAAATATTTACAAAATGCTATA
>CABQIM010000071.1 GCA_902464375.1 uncultured bacterium
GTATAATAATTCATAGGAGAACTATCATATGAGTATATTTGAAAATTTTATGAATAAATTATGTGCTTTTGAAAAAGAACCTCAAAAAATTGGACTATCACAATTTAAGGATGCACCTATTATTGAAAAATCAGAACCTTCTATCAAAAACAAAAATGTAAAACTCTCTGATTTGATGCGCAGAGCTAGCTAAAAATTGCTATAGAATTTTTAATTTTCTCACACATTAAATTAAGTCTTAATATTTCGTAAAGAATACTTTTTTATAATTTACTTTAGGTATAAAATAGAGATATTCCAACGATTACGAATTAAGAAAGGACTTTTTAAATGGTGCTTGAAATGACTTACCCACAGCTGGAACGAGCTGTTAACCCTACTCACGATATTAGACTATTTTCAGGACGTTCCAATCCAAAATTAGCACAAGAAATTGCCGATTATTTAGGTACAACAGTAGGACCTATGGTAATTAAAAATTTTGCAGACGGTGAGATTTATGTTCAAGTAAAAGAAAGTATCCGCGGTGATGATGTATTTATCGTTCAACCACTTTGTAATCCTGTTAACGAAAACCTTATGGAATTGTTGATAATGATAGACGCTTTCAAAAGAGCAAGCGCTAAGACTATCACAGCAGTAATTCCTTACTACGGTTATGCAAGACAAGACAGAAAGACTTCCGGCAGAGAAGCAATTACTGCTAAGCTTGTAGCTGATTTATTGACAACAGCAGGTGCAACAAGAGTACTTGCAATGGACTTGCACACCGGTCAAATTCAAGGTTTCTTCAACATACTTGTTGACCACATTTTTGCAACACCAATTTTGGTTGATTATGTAAAAAGTTTAGGTTTAAATCCTGATGAAATGGTTGCGGTGAGCCCTGACATGGGTGGTGCAAACAGAACAAGACACTTCGCTAAGAATTTGAACATCCCAATGGCTATTATTGATAAACGTAGAGATAGACACAATGAAGCGATTGCAGCGCATATTATCGGGGATGTCGAAAACAAAGTTTGTTTAATGTTTGACGATATTATTGACACTGCAGGAACAATTTGCGAAGCTTCAAAATTATTAAAGAGCAAAGGAGCTAAGGCTGTTTACGTTGGTGCTACGCACGCAGTATTCTCCGGTCCTGCTATTGAAAGATTAAAAAATGCTCCAATTGAAGAATGTATTGTTACTAATACAATTCCTTGGGCACCAGAAGACTTACCATCAAACGTTAAACAGTTATCAGTTGCATCATTATTAGGACAAGCAATCTCACGTATACATGACGATGAATCTGTAAGTTCATTATTTGGCTTTGAAAAAGAGATGAAAGTTTAAAAACTAAACTTCTCTTAGCAAAACATTGATATCAAGATCTAAGACACGGGCAATATCAATTACCTTCAAAATTGTTGGATTGATTTTGCCTGTTTCTATTAGACTTACAGAATTTCTTGAGATGTTTGTCAGTTCTGCCAACCGTTCTTGAGAAAGATTTCTTCTCAAGCGTTCACTCTTAATATTAATTCCTAAATTTTTTAAACGAATTTTCTCTGACATAATATCTCTATTCTCTTGCATAGCTATACCAATTTCTATATAAGATATTTATTATTTACATAATATATTAAATATTATAAAAGGAAGTCACACAAAACCATGACTTCCTTTTTTATATAAAAGGGCAGACAACTGCTGCCCTTTACCGCATATTGCCTCTCAGAGCAATCTCTTATAAACTTTGATTATCATTATCAAAGTGGGCTAATGCGGCGCTTTTATTTTTTTACGTTATTCACAATAACAATATAAAGTAAAAATCTACAAATTCCATTAAACAAAAAGGCAATGTTGAAAATTCAACATTGCCCTTTTGTTTATTAAACTTAAATAAAATTAGTCTTCTGAATCACCAGCTGTTTTTCCATATCTTCTGATAGTGGCATTAAGCATATTTTCGTGACGTTTTTCTCTATAGATTTGGCACAACAATTTGTAAGCGTGTTTGTTGTATGGATTTTGTTGCAAAATTGTATCCAATTGTTCTATAGCAGAGTTAGAACGTTTCATATAATAGTCGATTAATGCAGGAAGCGTTTCTGTTAAATCATTCATATCAGTTGCACAAGCAATTTCTGCACAGCTTTTTGCTTTATCAAACTCTTCTGCATCAAGATACATAACAGCAACTTCGTAGTAAACCTCTGATTTACTTCTTCTATCAGATTTCATTTGAGCAACAGCTTGATATTCTTGAGCAGCTTTGTCATATTCTGCTCTTCTTCTCAATTCTTCTGCCAAAGCAAGTTTTGTAGAAATATCTGTTGCAACAACTTCATCCGGATTAACTGTTTCATCAACAGGAACTTGCAATGTTGCCAAAATTTCATTTACTGTAAATAACTGTGATTTTTCTTCCGCAGAAGGAGGAACATTTGTAACATCAGGTACTACAGAATATACAAGAGCCAACGTTTTCAAATCTCTTGCTGTAATTTCTGTATTGAATTTTGTACCGATAGGATACATTACATCATAAATACTAGGGCTCTTACCGTTTAAACCAAGAGATAAACCAATTTCTTGCAAAGCAGAAGAGAACAATTGTTTAGAATCCAAATTATGTTTCTTTGCGTCTGTTTTCTTAAAATTAATAGTAGAACCAATTATTGTATTACCTTTGATATCAAATGATTGAGTTCCGATTGGTGAATTGTCATCGCTGTTAAAGTTTTTGAAATAGCATCTCATATCAGCTTCTTCTTGAGTTTCTACGATTTCAAAACTTACAAGCCCTTCACTTGCTCTTTCCCAAGATTGGTATGCTCTGATTACAACTTCTCTATAATAATCAGGAACATCAGGAGTATCTTGAACATATACTTTTAGAGGGAAAGATGCTCTATTCCATCTAACAATTTTACCATTTGCAGCAACTTCTCTAAAATAACTATCGATAACAGCTGCTTTTACTGTCTTTTCACTCATTGATTTGTCGTAACCAAGAACTATTGAGTAAGAATTCTTTAGTGCGAATTCAGCCGGCTTCATGTCAATTTTGTTATTAATATTCAATAACGATGCGGCACCAGCTGCAATTAGGAATGTACAAATTACTATCTTTTTCATATTTTTAGAAAACCTCTTTTTGTTGCTACCTTTACATTTTACTTAAAAACTCGTAAATATATTTTTTGCTCTTTTTTCAATAAATGTTAAAAAAACTTAAAAAAACATACCAACAGGTAGATTATACAATATTTTTCATTAATTTACAATCCGACTTGAAAGTTTCTCTATTTTAAGTTAAACTTAACACATTAAGGAGGATATATGCACGAATACGTTTTTAAAATGAAAAAAGGTGATATTGAAATAGAACTTAAATCTGATGATTTAGAATTTGTAGAAGAACAGCTTAACAAATGGAGAGATGAGCTGCTTCAAGATAAGTAAGTTTTATTAGTGTAGGTATTTTATGTCTGTATATTCATTTAAAATTACAAAAGGGAAATTTCAATTATCTTTAACAACTACTGACCAAGAATTGGTAAGAGATCAGCTTGCACTATGGGTCAGAAAATCTGCCGAATATGTACAAAAACACAAGGTTCAACAGTGCAAAGAGATTGTTAATTCTCAAATTAGTGCAGAAAAAGAAATCACTCAACAAAAAATTGACGAGCAATTAAAGAGAATGCCTAAACAAGAACCTATAGTAAATACAGACGAACATAAAACACCGGACAAGGAGCTTGATATATTTTATGCTCCTAAAAAGAAAGATGAATTTAAAACAACAGTTACTCCTGCAGAAATAGAACGAAACGAACAGTATGACAATTCTAGCAACAATTTTGATAACATACTTGAAAAATCTATTCAAGCACCACAAACTGAATTGTCATTTAAGCCTAGCCCTTCTATAAAAAAAGATAACGCATTTATTAGTTTTATTACAGCACGACCACTAGAGAAGAAATTGGACTATCTTCTTATGACTGCATATTATTTCACTCAATATGAGCAAAAACCTCGTTTTACATTAAAACAACTTAATGCAAAATTAATGCAAAATATTGCAGTTATTATCGACCACAGTGTATTGCAAGAAGCTATAAATAGAGATTACATTGAATGTTTGCCTGATTTGACAGGATTAGTCGGAGCTTCTGAATATAGATTAACGGCTTATGGCGAAAAAACTCTTTTAGATAATTAATTTAAGTTATTGTCAGGCAATGCCTGACCTACAGTTATTATAGTTTGCTTATTATAACAATTAGAAGCAGTATTTTTCAATAGCCTTTACAAAACCGTCATTGAATACAGAGTCTGTTGTATAGTCCGCAATAGACTTTAATTCTTCTGTCGCATTACCCATAGCAATTTTCACTCCGCCGGCTTTTAAAAGAGCTATATCATTGTTTTGATCGCCAATAGTTAAGGTTTCTGTTTCTGAAATTCCCCAATAATTTTGTAAGTATTTTACTGCGCAATATTTTGAAGCTTCTTTATTAGAAAATTCCAAGAAATAAGGTGTTGATTTTACTATATATAAATCAGGAAAAATATTCGGTAATTCTTTTTCCAGTCTGTCAATTTTTTCCGGATGTTCATAATCTATTGCAAGAAGCTTATTGACCTTGTTTTTCTTAATATCACAAAAAGGTTTAATTTGATAATGCGTGTGCAAATTTCCACAATACCGTTCAATTTCCATACACTTCTTCTCTGAGAATAATTCATCATCATTATAAAGATTTACATGAATTTTTTCTTCTTTAGACCATGCCAGAACTTTTTCAGCTTGTTCTTCAGTAAGACAGCGCTCATAAAGAGTTTTACCATCTTGTTTAATAAGTCCGCCTTGATAAGATACAACCGGAGTTGTCAAGCCTAAATCTTTTGCGATAAGAGAAGCTGCAGCATTCATACGACCGGTTACTAATACAACTTTTATATCCTTTTCATTGAGTTTTTTAAAGCAAGCTTTTACACCTTCTGTAAAATTTCCTTCCGGAATTAAAATTGTACCGTCAATATCAGTCGCGATGAATTTAATCATAGTAAATCCTCTTTTATTAAAATATCGTGTCCTATATCCTGCATCAATTCAAGATATGAATAAAAATGTCTGTGCATCGTTGTTAAATATTGGGTTAAAACTTCCTGATGACCATTTTCATTAATTACCAAGTCTGTGTATGAGTTTTTACCCTTGATATAACCTTCTGTAGAAAGTTTAACAATCTTTGCAGAATCAGCCAAAATCTTTTTAGAATGTTCCATATTTTCTGCAGAATACTTGAATACATTATAATCTTTTTTCAACTCATACTTAAGTTGATGTTCATATGCTTTTTTGCTAACTTTGCTACGTTCCAAATAAATTTGAGCTTTCTGAATATCCGGTGTAAAGTTATAAAGTATAGGCAAATCCATTCCAAAGCCAACAAAAGCACCGCCATAATCATTTGGAGCATTACGATGAGCTTGCCAAGCATAACCTCCGGCTACACTTACATCAGGTACTCTTTGTCTTTTTGCTAATGTCACTTCTTCTTGCGCTTTTTCAATATTCTTTTCAGAAATCTTTACCATATAACTATATTGAAGAGCAACATTTTCTAAAAAATCATAATCAGGAAGTTTGATTTCTAAAAATGCCCAATGACCAAGCAACGTAGACTCTTTTGTATCATACATTACAGCATCGTTACCGGTATTAAGAATTTTATTCAACTCAAATTGTTTAGAGTATAGATTTGACTTTGCACGATTTACCGCAATCAACTGTTGTGCGTATTGGATATCTGCTTTTAAGTTATCAATCTCGTAGGATGGATATTTTGGTTTGTCAGTTGTAATTTGCACCAAATTTTTAAAGAGTTTTAAACGCTCTTCTTGAATGCTATATACGGATTTTGCATATAAAACATCAAAATACCCTTGCATAATTTGTAGTTTATAGTTATGTTCTGCCTGTTTTAATTCAGTTTCTTTTATTGAATATTCTTTTATTGCAATATTTTTACGAACTCCACGCTTTAAAACTTCAATCGGCAGAGCGACTCCGGCTTGAGAAGAGTTACCAAGTGCAACGTTGCCCATAACAACATTGCCTTGAATTTCCGGATTTTTTAGACGATTCGCAATCTTAATATCTTTTTCCGCAGCTTTTAGCTCCATTCGTTTAACTTTCAGGTCACAATTTTCTTTTAAACCAATGTCTATCATAGTTTCCAAGTCAACATTCACAACATTTGCGATTGCTGATGTTGTCGTAAAAATTATTAAAGCTAGTGATAAAATTAATCTCTTCATACAAGAAAATTTTAGCATAAAAATTATTGGGATAAAATTTGAAATTACAAATTTGTAAGTAAAGCATAAAATTCCTTCATAAAAAAGGAATGCATTAAATTTGTAGTTATAAATACCATAATGCCGTCATTACGAGGAACAATAGTGACGAAGTAATCCAGTTAAATAATAAATTATAGATTGCCACGAAAATTCTCACAATTTTTGACAAACTATAAACCGGAAATCTCAATTTTCTCGCAATGACGACAAACTGACTGGTAGAGCTACAGACTGATTTAAAACAATTTTCAATTTTCTACTTTCAACTTTAAAAAGCGACAGTTGTGTCTACACTCGCAAGCTTCTACCTCACCCTAACACTGTCTTGGATTATTCGGGAGAGCATAACATTGCAATGACAACAAATCCTGACGGATTTTTGCGTCATTTTCATGTTATTTGCTCTTACGGGCTCACGCCCTACCGAAAATCCGCTCTCCTGCTAGGAGAGGGAACGCGCCATACTTGTAGGTGTTTCTTCGAGGCGAAGTCTGTAGCTACAATAGAATCAGGTAGTTCCCACCAAGTAGCCGACCAATTGTCTACGTACGGGGGTAAATATACATACAACTAGTAGTTCCAGCAATGAGGCGGAGCTAGTAGTTATTATATAATCTTGTCGTTTTTACCAAGAAGCCGACCAAATGTCTACGTACGTGGGTAAATAAACATCAAACCAGTAGCTCCACCAATGAGGCGGAGCTAGTAGTTATTATATAATCTTGTCGTTTTTGCCAAGAAGCCGACCAAATGTCTACGTACGTAGTACCGTAGCACCTTTACTTTTTAGGGATTTTTTGATAGAATTTTGTTAGAATTTGGGGGCGAGAGCCATTTTGTTATGAAGAGAATTTTAACTATAATAACTTTTTTTATAATGTTTTTATTCCAGACATTATCTTCGTTTGCAGAGCCGGCAAAAGTTATGTCATTAAATTACGATGACACATCTTCTCTCGTGTATATCAATGTGATGACATCTTCTGAAGAAACGGCAAAAGAATTAAAATTCTCAAAATTAGAAAACCCGAATAGAATTTATTTTGATATTGACAATTCGGTTCTAATAGGCGGAAAACAACAGCTTGTCTTTGATAAGGCTACAATAAAAGAAATTAGACTTTCTCAATTCACGACTAATCCGGATGTGGTTAGAGCAGTTATAACATTTGAGGAAGGATTTGATACTTCTAAAGTAAAATTAATTAACCTTAATGGCAATATTCTAGTTAAGTGTGCCAATTTAATGTTAAAGAATGATTATTTTAACGCAATTTATGACGAGAATGCGCCAAACCTTGCTTATTCCAGTATCGTTGCTAATTCTCAAGTAGTTCAAAAAGTTGCAATCCCTCAAAACACAGAAACAAAGGCTAGCAATTCTGTTGTAGCAGATATTCAAAAAGCTTTTGAGAATTCTACTTTAAGTAATTCTGATGGAAAAACATATGACTCTGTGGTATCTGTCGATTTGTCTTCTAATTTAAAACTAAGAACAAAATATTATATAAACGGTTATTACATAAAAAATGGCGGATTGTTGGTTAGTGGCTTGGGACAGATTACGGCTTCAAAAATTTTCACACTGGATTCTCCTAAGCGAGTTGTGATTGACTTACCAAACACTTTTGTTGATAAAAAAATCAGAAACAAGGATTTGAAAATTTGTCCGGATGGAAGCTGTAAAGATTCTGCAAAAATTGGTCAGTTTGAATATAATAAAGCCAGAATCGTTGTTACAACTGATAAACCTGACAAATATATTCCAGTATTTTCCGGCGATGCACAATCTCTATTAGTTATTAATGCCGACAAGTTAAGACATACAGATTTAGTAAATACTGTTTCTAACCTTGGAAAAGCTTATGTAAAAAAAATTGATAATAGAACAAATGAGCTGATATTGTCCTTCACTCAGCCGGTTGTACATTCAATTTTGCGTGATAATGATTCTTTGACATTATATCTGTTCAACGTGAAGAGCTACAATGAACAAGATTTAATAAAAACATTGAACAACACATATTATAAGCCATTCACGCTATCTTTATTACCACAAATAGGTGTAAAGGCAGAGATGAAAATCAATAAGGATGATGTTGTAAAAATAAAACAGAGCGTTGATGGAAAAGCTCTTAAGTTCACAATTGCTACAAGTACAGGCGGAGTTCAAGTAAAAAATGATAAACCTGCCACTTCGACTCCTGTGATTACGGCTCCTCCTGCTAAAAAAGAAGTTATTAAAAACAAGGTAGTTCTGGATGCAGGACATGGCGGAAGCGACTATGGCGCAATAAGAGAAGGCATTAACGAAAAAGATATTACTTTGGATATTACACAAAAAGTAGCGTCTATCCTTAAGTCAAAAGGTTACAAAGTTGCATTAACACGTTCTGATGACACTTATGTATCATTGCAGGATAGAGTTACATTCTCAGAAAAAGAAACTCCTGAAATTTTTGTAAGTATTCACGTCAATTCTGCTGTA
Organism: uncultured bacterium; assembly: GCA_902464375.1. Lineage (GTDB taxonomy): Bacteria > Cyanobacteriota > Vampirovibrionia > Gastranaerophilales > Gastranaerophilaceae > CAG-196. Next base: position 8,861 of record CABQIM010000071.1, read on the forward strand.
GCAGTAGAACCAAAAGGGATTGAAACACATTATTACCACGATTACAGCAAAGAATTAGCAAGAGTTGTTCAAAATCATTTGATAAAAGATATTGACACAAAAGATAGAGGATTGTTAAAGTCTAAATTTTATGTTATAAATCATACGACGGTTCCGGCAATCTTGGTAGAAACTGGATTTATTTCTAACGAGGAAGAACGCAACGAATTAGTAACAGAAGCTAGAAAGCAAAAAACAGCAAAAGCAATAGCTGAGGGTATAATTGAGTACATCAAATCAGAACAAACTAAACAATAATTGTCCCGTAGGATTTTTTGATTCCGGAGTTGGCGGCTTGTCCGTTTATTCCCGTTTCAAAAAAGCGTTACCTTGCGAAAACACTTTATATTACGGCGATATTGCACATTTGCCTTACGGAAATAAAACAAAAGAAGAGCTTGTCGGATACGCTCGCGGAATATTGGATTTCTACAAAACACAAGATGTGAAGGCGGTTGTTATTGCGTGTAATACATCTTCAGCTCAAGCTTATGATGTTATAAAGGATGAGTACGATTTTAGAATATATCCTATCATCCAATCTTGTGCTAAAGTAATTGCAAACCAAAATATCAACAGAATTGGAGTTTTTGCAACAGTTGCAACTGTAAATTCAGGAGTGTACGCAAAAGAATTAAAAAAATATAATGCATCTTTAGAAGTACTTGAAATAGCTTGTCCAAATTGGGTTCCGATTGTGGAAAGCGGCAATTATACAGACGAAAAAGCTATGCTTGATATCAAAGAACATTTAGACCAGATGTTGAAATTTAATCCGGATAAAATAATCTTAGGATGTACACATTATCCTTATTTATTGCATTTACTCGAAAAATATGCACAAAAAGATAAAGGTTTTACTTTGGTAGAACTTGTGATAGTTA
>CABQIM010000072.1 GCA_902464375.1 uncultured bacterium
ACCCTAGCCCTCCCCCGAGGAGAGGGGACGCGCCATCCTTGTTGTCATAACTACAAATTTTTTAAAACAACTTTCAACTTCAAACATCTACGTGCGTAGCACTTTACTTTTCCCCCTTTTTCAACATTCTCACTAGCCTGCTTTAAATCGCCCTATTTACTTTTACCCCTTTTTGTCATAAACTTATAAGGTTAAAAAAGACTAAAAAAGAGGAGATGATAATATGTCAAAACGAGTATTGTTATGTATAATGGACGGTTGGGGAATTTCAACCGGTTCTGAAAAATATGATGCAACAAAACTTTCACACCCTGTGAATGTACCGGAATTAATCAAGGATTATCCTTCTACAAAAATTCATGCTGATGGTGAATTTGTAGGGCTTCCAGCCGGACAAATGGGTAACAGTGAAGTTGGTCACTTAAACTTAGGTGCAGGTAGAGTTGTTTATCAAGATTTGTCAAAAATCAACAGAGCTATAAAAGACGGTTCTTTCTTCAAGAACGAAAAATTCTTAGAAGCTATTGAACATGCTAAAAAGAATAACTCCGCTCTACATATCTACGGTTTAGTTTCAACCGGTGGTGTTCACTCATCTTTAGATCACGTTTTAGCTTTAATCAAGCTAGCTGCCAACGAAGGTTTAACAAAAGTCTATGTACACGCATTCTTAGATGGTCGTGACACTCCTCCTGCAAGTGCTTGTACTTACTTACAAACAGTTGAAGACGAATTAAAGAAATATAATTTACCTAAAATCGCTTCTGTTATAGGCCGATACTACATTATGGATAGAGATAACAGATGGGATAGAGTTGAAAAAGGTTATAATTGCTTATTGTTTGGCGAAGGCAACAATGCAGCTTCTGCAATTGAAGGTGTAAAAAAATCTTACGACGAAGGTGTAACAGATGAATTCGTATTACCAATTGCTGTAGGCAGCAAAGAAGAAGTCGACGCAAGTAGAATAAAAGACAACGATGCAATAATTTTCTTCAACTACAGACCAGATAGAGCAAGAGAAATAACTAAAGCTATCAACTTTAAAGATTTTGATGGATTTGACAGAAAAAAAGTATTAAATAATATTTATTACTGCACAATGACAAGTTACGAAGCAACCTTCACGTTCCCGGTTGCTTTCCCAAAAACAAAACTTGTAAACATTTTAGGTGATGTTTTGGAAGCTAATGGTGTAAATCAATTCAGAACAGCTGAAACAGAAAAATACGCACACGTAACATTCTTCTTTAATGGCGGTATTGATGAGCCACAACCTCACGAAACAAGAAAATTGGTAGCTTCTCCTAAGGTTGCAACTTATGATATGCAACCGGAAATGAGTGCTCCGGAAGTTTGTGAAAATGTTTTGGAAGCTGTTGCAAATCCAGAATACGGTTTTGTACTTGTAAACTTTGCTAACCCTGATATGGTAGGTCATACAGGTGTTGTGGAAGCAGCTACAAAAGCTTGCAAAGTTGTTGATGAATGCGTTGGTAAAATTGCCGCTAAATGTAAAGAAAACGGTGTAACAATGCTTCTTACAGCCGACCACGGTAATGCAGAAGTCATGGTTGACGAAAAAACAGGCAAACCGCAAACTGCACACACAACAAACGAAGTTCCTTTTGTTGTAATTAATGGACCGGAAGGTTTACAATTAAAAGATGATGGAGCGTTATGTAATGTTGCTCCAACAATCTTGCAATTAATGGGTATCAATAAGCCGGTTGAAATGGATTGCGATAGTTTGATTAAGTAAAAAAGAGAAAAAGTCGTAGGGTGGGAAAAGCGAGAGCGGTTCCCACCGTATAAAAAAATAATAAGAGAAAAACAATGACTGAAGAAAAAAACGTAAAACCACTAAATATAGATTTATCACTAAAGAAAAACAATGTAGACGAATTCTTTTTTAATTTGAGCGAAAATCCGGAAGGTTTCAAAAACAAAGATTTCAGATATACTTTGAGTTTGATTTATCAGCTTGTAGAAGATGAATTTGAAGGGATTTTTCTTTCTCCTAATTCACCTGTAAGAAACACTGATTTCTTGCTGATTAATGATGGTACAGCTGCTAATCCAAAGTTATCGTTCTTTGTTACTCCAACAAACAACTTTCAATTTTATTTAAAGTCAAAAGGCTCAATGTTCAGATTTACGTCTAAAGAAGTTAACGGACAAATCGGTTACGTTATGCCGCTTGATTTAGTTTTAGATTATTTTGGCGGTTTTGGGGAAGTTGTTGATTTTTCTTCTCTCACTCAAACTTTTGCGTATTTTAATAAGCTTACCCATTTTACAATGAAGCTTATTGAAAAATTATATTTTATACCAACTGTTCACCGCAAAGAAGGACCATCAGGCGGATGTTTCAGGATTGTATATGAACCGATTATTTCTAATAAAGAATCTGCAAAAATAATTAATGAACTGGAAAAAAATCTACCAGAAAACTTGTTTATAAAAGGTGATAAACCAAAAGATTTTGTAGAAAGGTTTATTAGAGAATATTTAAACTATCTTGTATATAAATTTTTAGGAATCAAAGCATACAGATTTAAAGATATCAAATCCGGCCATTACATGGTTAAGGATTTAGAACAACGTTGCTGTATGAAAGGTAAAGATATTGCCGAAAATATTTCACAATGGCTTGATGAGTTGTATTTAGGTAAATACGATTTAATTCCATTCTTTGTTGTAACAAAAACTACAGATGATATGTTTGAATTAAAAATTCATATAAAAAATCGTAAAACTAATGAAACAATCCTGCTTGATGATTTGTATCAAAACGAAAAAATCTGGGATTTGGATACAGAAGATATCGGCAAAATTATCGAAAAGCAACTTAATTACGCAGTAAGATATATGCCGGAACTTGAAACATTATTTGAGGACGAGGACAAACTTGCTTTAACACTAAACTTGAATGAAGTTTATAAAATAATTGCACAGACTGCCTACTATTTACAAAAAGCTCAAATTGAAGTTATTTTACCGGAAGAACTTACTAACATTATTGTTCCGAGAGCTTCTATTAATGCAAAAGTTAAAGCTTCTCGCTCAGACGATTTAATGAATATCTTCAACACAGTTTCAAGCAGTGCAATTTCTCTGGACGACATTTTGGAATTCTCTTATGAAGTATCTTTAGGCGACGAAAAAATTTCTTTGGAAGAATTCAACAAACTTGTTAATGAAAGCAATGGTTTGATTCAATACAACGGCAAGTATATTTTGATTGATAAAGCAGAAGGTTTGAAGCTTGTTGATCAAATTAAGAATGCTAACCACAAGAAGATGACAAGACTAGAGCTTATTCATGCTTCTATGTCCGGTCAATTACAGAATTATGATTTCAACTATGATGAAGCTTACGCAAATGTTATCAAAGATTTTGCAAAACCGGTTGAAGTTACACAACCTGCAGAATTGAAAGGTGATTTAAGAGCTTATCAGATGACAGGTTTAAAATGGCTTTGGACAAACGTTTCCAAAGGTTTTGGCTGCTGTATGGCAGACGATATGGGGTTAGGTAAAACTATTCAGGTTATTAGTTTGATTCTTAAACTAAAAGAAGAAAAGAAAATCAAAAATCCTGTATTGGTAATTTGCCCTACAACATTGATGGGTAATTGGATGAAAGAAATGCAACTGTTTGCACCATCGTTAAAAACAGTAACTTATCATGGTATAGACAGACAGCTTGATTTGAAAGCGGATGTAATCCTTACAACTTATGCAATCATGAGAATTGACGTTGAAGAAATGAAGAAAAATACTTGGGGTATGATTGTTGTAGATGAAGCTCAAAACATCAAAAACCCTGATACAGCTCAAACATTAGCAATCAAATCATTGAAGTCTGATATTAAGATAGCGATGACAGGTACTCCAGTAGAAAACAGATTAACCGAGTTGTGGAGTATTTTCGATTTTATCAACAAAGGTTACTTAGGCTCATTAAAAGAATTCCAAAAGAGCTATGCGGTACCAATCGAAAGATTTAAGGAAAAAACAAGAGCTTCTAAACTCAAGTTATCAGTTTCTCCATTTGTATTAAGACGTTTAAAAACAGATAAACACGTAATTTCAGACTTACCTGATAAAATGGTTATGAATGATTATTGTTATTTAGCTAAATCTCAAGCTATTCTTTACGAAAAAACTCTTAACGAAATGATGGAAAAGATTAGCGGATTTACCGGCGTTAATAGAAGAGGAAATATCTTTAAATTAATTACTGCATTAAAACAAATCTGTAATCACCCTTATCAATTCTTAAAGAGTGGTGAAACTTCTAAAGAATTGTCTGGGAAGGCTGAAAAATGCGTTTCTTTGATTCAAAGCATATTGGAAAATGGAGAAAAGACTCTTATTTTCACCCAATATAAAGAAATGGGTGATTTGTTAACAAAAATTCTTTATGAAGATTGTGGAACAGAGCCATCATTCTTCCATGGTTCATTGACAGTTCCTCAAAGAGAAAACTTGATTGAAGATTTCCAAACAAATCCTGATAGAAAAGTTATGATACTTTCTCTAAAAGCCGGTGGTACCGGTTTGAACTTAACAAGTGCCACAAACGTTATCCACTACGATTTATGGTGGAATCCGGCTGTAGAAGAACAGGCAACAGATAGAACATATCGTATCGGTCAAGATAAGAATGTTATGGTTCACAGACTTATTACTCTTGGTACTTTTGAAGAAAAGATTGATGAGATGTTGAAGTCTAAAAAGGAACTTGCTGATTTGGCAGTTTACGAAGGAGAAAAAATCATTACAGAACTTTCTGACCAAGAAATTTACGATATATTCTCACTTTCTGCGGGTTAATATTTACATAAAATAACATTCTTGACAGATTGTGAAGATATAACGAAAATAGTATTAAGATTTAGAGAAATGTTCGAATAAGGATTAGGGGATAATATGACAAAACAAACTTTTTTACATGACAAACACATTGAATTAGGTGCAAGAATGGTTGATTTTGCAGGTTGGGACATGCCCGTACAGTATTCTTCCATTATTGAAGAACACAAAACAGTGAGAGAAAATGTAGGTTTGTTTGACGTTTCTCACATGGGCGAAATGATTGTTCAAGGTAAAGACGCGCTTCCATATTTGAACAAACTTGTTCCGCAAGAAATAAGCAAGCTTGTCGATTTGAAAGCTGTTTATTGCCAATTGACCAACAAAAACGGCGGAATAATTGACGACTTGATTATTTACAAATTAGAAGATAATAAATACTTAATTATTGCCAACGCATCCAGAATTGATGAAGATTTAAACTGGATGGTAAGAAATAAAATTGGTTTTGATGTGGAGATAATTAACGAATCACACAATTATTCACTCCTTGCTGTTCAGGGTCCAAAAGCTTGTGATTTAATCAGAAGTCTTGGAGTTGAAGAATTACCTCCATTTTTCACAATCAAAAGAGGAGAATTATTTAATATCAATCTGTGGATATCAAGAACAGGCTATACTGGAGAAGATGGTGTTGAAATACTTGTAAAAAACGAATTTTCTGAATATTTGTGGGATAAACTTCTTGAAGCCGGCAAAGAATTCGGAATTAAGCCAATCGGTTTGGGCGCAAGAGATACTTTGAGATTGGAAGCTGCATTGCACCTGTATGGAAATGACTTAGACGAAAATACTACTCCGGTAGAGGCTGGTTTAGCTTGGTCAGTTGCAAAAGATAAGCAAGCTGATTATAACGGCAAAAAAAGAATACTAGAGCAAATTAAAGACGGCATTAATAAAAAGCTAATCGGTTTTAGAATGCTTGATAGAAATATTGCACGCCACGGATATGACGTATATTACAATAATGAGAAGATTGGACAAGTAACAAGCGGCGGAATTTCTCCTATTCGAGGGGAGAATATCGGACTTGCTTATATAAAGAACCTTGACAATTTATCTGTAGGCTCTACAATTCAAATTATGGTAAGAGAAAAACTGCACGATGCAGAAATAGTAAAAAGACCATTCGTAAAGAAGAATAATAAAGGTTAAAAAAGCATAAATAGCAATATATAGGAGAATTTTTGAATGAACGAAAGTATGTTATGCACAAAAACACACGAGTATGTACTTGAAAATAATGGTAAATATGAAATTGGTATTACTGATTATGCAATAGAACAACTTGGAGATATCGTATTCGTAGAATTACCGGAAGTTGGAACTGAATTTACAAAAAATGAAGCTTTTGCAACAATCGAATCAGTAAAAGCAGCTTCTGAAATATACATGCCAATATCTGGAAAAGTTGTTGAAATTAACGAGCAAATCGTTGATAGCCCAGAATTATTGAATGATGAATCTTTTGAAGACAAATGGTTTATCAAAATTGAATCAGATGCAGATCAAGTAGAATTTGCAGATTTGTTAGATTACTCAGATTATAAAGAAGAAATTGAATAATGAAAAATTTTATAGCACATACAGACGAAATTAGAGAACAAATGCTGCAAGAAATTTCTTGCTCTAGTGTTGATAATTTGTTTAGCCAAATTCCGGTTAAGTTCAAAGAATTTAATATGTCTAATCCTTTGAGTGAATTGGAAACACAACGAAGAATCAAGGCTTTGGCAAAGAAAAATAAGACAGAATATGCTAATTTTATTGGTGGTGGTGTTTACAACAAGTTTATACCGGCAGCTGTAAACTATGTAGCACAGAGATTTGAGTTTCTTACTGCATACACTCCATACCAGCCTGAAATTTCGCAAGGAACATTGCAAATCATTTATGAATACCAAACAATGATTTCCAGATTAACAGGCATGGATATAGCGAATGCTTCTATGTATGATGGCGGTTCTGCTTGTGCTGAAGCAGTTCTTATGGCACATAGAATTGCGAAAGGGAAAAAGAATAAAGCTCTAATTTCTAATAGGCTTAATCCTGAATACAAAGAAGTTGTTAAAACGTATTGCTGGGCACAAGATATCGAACTTGAATGGTTTGATGAAATTCCGGAAGATGTTTCTGAATACTTTGCAGTACTTATACAATATCCGGATTATTATGGTGAAATTACACCTATCGTTAAGCCTGATACTACGCTGATTGTATGTGCAAATCTTTCAGCACTATCCGTTATTGAACCGCCAAGAGAAGCAGATATCGTCGTTGGAGATATTCAACCACTTGGTATACCAATGAATTTTGGCGGACCTCATGCCGGTTATATGGCTTGTAAAGAAACTTATATGCGACAAATGCCTGGAAGATTGGTTGGAAGAACAGTCGATGCTGATGGCAAACAAGCTTTCACATTAACAATTCAAACCAGAGAACAGCATATCAAACGTGAAAAAGCTACAAGTAATATTTGTTCTAACCAATCTTTGATTGCACTTTCAGCAACATTGTATTTGAGTTTAATAGGTGAAAAAGGCTTTAAACAAACTGGTATAATATCTGCTAATTTAGCACACGCTCTTTCAAAAATGCTTAATGGAAAAGGCATTAGAACTATGAACAAAAACTTTTTCAATGAGTTTGTTGTAGAAGTTGAAGATGCTAATAATTATTTAGCAAAACTAAAAGAAGCAAATATTTTAGGCGGAATAAAGCTTGATGACCGCAGAGTTCTGGTTTGTGCAACAGAGATGAATACTGAAGAAGATATTTTGAATTATATTGAGGCATTGTAAGAACGAAATTATTTATAAAATATAAAAACAGTTAGGTCAGGCAATGCCTGACTTTTCCTTTATTTTTAATTTTCAGCAAAAAAAAGTAGGGTGTATCATATGCACCAACAATAACTGTAAAAATAAAATCAAAATGGGTATTAGCCATTGCGGGTTAGCCCCAACTCTTTACGCCACACTTACATAGTAGAAAATACAAGTTTATAAGTAAAGTATAAAATTCCCCCGAGGAGAGGGGATGCGCCAAACTTGTAGTTGCACTTCGAGGCGGAGTCTGTAGTATTTAAGTAACATTGTAGGTTCTACCAAGGAGCCGACCCAATGTCTACGTGCGTAGCACACCTAGAATAGGCTTACAACGTTTTGTTCTTCAAATCGAGGACAAGTGTTCCAAACTAGTGTTGGAATAATGTCACCTTCAACACGTCCTGGGAACTGACATTTGCAGCAGCCTTTAATCATATTAGTAGAGCCATCAATCAATGGTTGAAAATATTTGCAGCGCTGACAAATTTTAAGCGACAAACCAAAATCATCGAGCTTCTCTGACAACTCTTTTATCGCATCGACCATTCTTAGATGATTGTTTTTTGTTGTATATGTTTTACCTTTGTTAATGAATTTTACCTTGGCTAAACCATTGTCAGAAATTAATTCCAACTGACATTGAAAATCTTTTTTGCCATCAGTCACAATAACATTTGTAACCATTTTTTCTACGTTATGTTTATGGGTAGTTTTGCTCAAAACCTTTCTAAAAAATCTGATTGGTGGTAAATTTTTGATAATGTGACCGATAGAATAAATCGTGTAAGCAAATAAGTAAAAATGCTCTTTTACATATAATTTTGCACTCATTAAACTTATGCAGAACGCTAAAGCTAAAACAATTGAAGTAATTAAAATAGCTGCATATCCTACAATAAACGGGAAGGTATAAGCATGTCTTAATAATAAAGCATACCCTAAAACGCATACAAGCCAATTTGGCTGGATTAATGAACATAAATATTCACGTGTCATGAAATTTTCTGCGTGCGTAATATTGTTCCAGAATATATTTATTCTTTTAGATAAAGATGGCACTCTTGAATCATAGTTTAAGATTGAGGTATATACCGGCAAATCGTCAACAAATGCTACCTGAATACCTTCTCCTGATAGCTTTAACGTATACTTTATCTCTGCAACCTTATCTTGAAATTCGAAAGTTTCGATTTTGTTTAAGATATCGCGTTTAATAACAAAAGAATCTGTATTAATAAGATTTGTAAGCCCAAGTTTAGTTCTGGTTGCAAATAAAAATTTTGAACAATAACGAGAATAGGTTGCTCTTATATTTTCAATAAAACTGAAATTTTCGTTTTCCGGCATGTAGCTAACCATTGGCATGAAAACATCATGCTTTGTTAAATAATAATTTACGTTCGCCAAGAAATCAGAATCTACATAATTCTTAGCATCCAAAAACACATAGGCATCAAGGTTTTGTGCTTCTGCTAATTTTTCTGCCAAGATAGAATAAGCTTGGCTTTTGCCTATTGGTTCCATGTTATTTATATTTATTACATTAACATCCAAATCACCTTGCAAAGTCACATCTGATGACTTTTCGCATCTATCTAGAATTGCGTAAATTGTATATCTTTGTTTTGGATAAGTTTGCGCTTTTAATTGTTTTAGCAAGTTATCAAGCGTTTCGGCTTTTCCGGTTGCATATACGACAACACAGATATTAGAATCTTTTGGTGTATATTTATCTCTAACTTTTTTTGATTTTCTTAAATTTGCAATAGCTAGAATTATGAAATAAATTGTGAAAATTGTAATGTAAATATATAATATAGGCATAGTTATCTCTCCACTTCAAGTTTACTCTAAAAACAAGATTTTCTCAAATTAAAAAATAAATAAAAAAAAAGACTTGATTTAAAAAAATGTCCATGGTAGATTAGTAGATGTCGGGAGTGAGAGGGATTTCTCACCAAAGAATAGCCGAATAAAAACAGAATACGGGCTGCTAGCTCAGGTGGTTAGAGCGCACCCCTGATAAGGGTGAGGTCGGTGGT
>CABQIM010000073.1 GCA_902464375.1 uncultured bacterium
ACTACTACTACTACTACGTTTGCGCCAAATGTAAAAATTTTGCAATTTGCTTAACAAAAGAAAATATGATGAATTATGAAAAATAATTTTCTGTATTGTAGTTTGTTGACAATCTATGTTAAAATTAAATTATGGAAGGTGTTAATCAAGAGTATATAGATGAGCTTAAGCAAAAAGTCCATGACAAGATAGAAAACGTCGAGTTGTACAAGTACAAAGGTAGCGTTTCTAAGCTTTTGGGCTTGACAGTAGAAGTTAAACTCCCAGGACTTAAAATTGGTGACTTATGCTACATAGAGGCTGCTAACGGAGAGAAAAAACCGGCGGAAGTTGTTGCGTTTAAAGGTGATGCAGCTCAATTGCTTTTGCTTTATGATGGAACCGGAATTGGTCAAGGTAGTCTTGTAACAACAACAGGACAACCAATTATTATTCCTGTTGGAGAATTTTTACTAGGTAGACTTATTGACCCAATGGGTGATCCGATAGACGGAAAACCTTTAGATACGGAAGGCGCATTGTGGCGCCCGATTGATGCTCCTCCTCCTGGACCGTTTGAGCGTCCTATTATTACGGAAATGTTTTCAACGGGCGTTAGAGCTATTGATTCTTGTTTAACATTTGGCTGCGGACAACGTATGGGTTTGTTTGCCGGTTCCGGTGTAGGTAAAAGTACTCTGCTGGGTATGATTGCGAGAAATTCTGATGCTGATGTCAACGTTGTTGCACTAATCGGAGAACGTGGAAGAGAAGTTAAAGAGTTTGTAGAAGATGCTCTTGGGCCGGAAGGTATGAAAAAATCTGTTCTTGTATGTTCTACAGGTGACCAGCCGCCATTGATTAGACAAAAATGTCTTATGACTGCAACTGCTGTATGTGAGTATTTTAGAGATCAAGGTAAAAAAGTTTTCTTGATGACAGATACTGTTACTCGTTGTGCAATGGCAGGACGTGAAGTTGGTCTGTCAATTGGTGAACCTCCGACAATGAAAGGTTATCCGCCATCAATCTTTTCTTGGTTGCAAAAGATTCTGGAAAGAGCCGGTAATAGCCCTAAAGGTTCTATTACTGCATTTTATACCGTTTTGATGGAAGGTGATGACATTAATGACCCAATTGTAGATACGGTACGTGGTATTACGGACGGTCACATTTTCTTGTCCAGAAAAGTTGCCGAAGCTAACCATTATCCTGCGATTGATATTTTGGGTAGTATTTCCAGACTTATGTCCGCGATTGCTTCTAAAGAACATAAAGAAGCCGCAGGTAAATTAAGAAAAGTTATGGCAATGTATCGTGAAAATAAAGACTTGATTGATGTAGGTATGTATCAACCGGGATCAAATCCAAAACTAGATACAGCTATACAAATGATGCCTCAGATTAACGCATTTTTACAGCAAAGAACTACTGACAGTGTAAATATGCAAAATACAATTGATACTTTGATTAATATGATGTCAGGTGTTGATATCTAAAGTATAAGACTTTCTTGTGCTGAAATCTTTTTGTAATATAATTGTTATGTGAAATTTAGTGATAATGTGTATTATATACAATATTAAATTTTGTAAATATTTTCTTTTGCATGCCGAAAAATAAGCAAAAAATATTTTTTTACATTCTTTATATATACAGAAGGAGTTCAGCAAGGTGTTTGTAAATAAAATTAGCGGGTTATCAAATATAGGATTCAAGGGATATCAACACGTAAAGAATGATGTTGGCGAAACTGTTATGCGTTTCAACTACCCTTATGATAGTGACAAAGAAAACTGTGAAATTCAAATTTACAGTGCGACTCCTACTGAAAAATTGAATTACAAGTTGTCACAAACTCCTATTGCAACTATACCTTTAAAGCCTGAAGGTGTTGATGTTAACTTGCAAAATATAACAAACCTTGATAAGAATGCTCCTTTTGCTTATAAAGTTGTAAAAAAAGATAAAACAACCGGTAAAGTGATTTGGGAAGGTGCAGATACAGGTGTTAAAATTAAGCCTCAAGGACAGGAATATGTAAATAGAACATTTGTTCATGATATAGACCCCGTTGTAGAAAGAGATGCTGATGGTAATATAAAATCAGTTCACTCTGACTATACAGGTGATCCAATTAGTAATTATACTCATTCTCTAGTTTCAAGAAAGGGTACGACACCAACTATTCAAGGTGTTGGTTATTTAATTACTCCTGATTCTTTGATGCCAGGGGCTAAATATAGAAGCTTTGCTGATGATAAGACCGGTGAAATATACTATGATAAAGATTTCCAAAAGAATATGGAAGGTGTTGTAAAAAACTTTTCTAATATTCATGGTGGCAGCATTGCTGGTGCACAAAAAATTATTCCTTACCTAAAAGAAAATGGATACAAATTCATGTTCTCAACTCCTATTGCTAATGGTTCAAAGGGTTGGTCTTTAGGTTATTGGAATAAGAACAATATGCAAGTTTCAGAAAATATGGGTAATACAGAAAACTTTGCATCATTCTTCCGCGATTTGTACTCAAATGGTATGAAATATGTTTATGATGGTACATTTACATCAGAAGGTCTTGAAGGTATTCATTTCCAATACGCATTAAGATGGGCTGAAAAAAATCCTCAATCTTATTATTGGTTTAGAATGAGTGGTCTAAAAGATGCAAATCTTGGTTTGGGTGTAATCCCTCAAAATAAAGATGATTTAAGACACAGAGTTGTAAATGCACCTTACAACTATGAGTTACAAAGTGATGGAACTTACAAGAAAGTTGCTAACCCAGATTATAATTCCAGCAAAGAAACTTTGTTCCAGATTTATGATGCTAAACAAGCTAGCGACCATCAAATAAAAGACTTAGATAAAGCAATTATTAATTATGAAAAACTTACTGATGGTAATGCTTTGGATATAAATAGCCATAATGATACCGTTATCAACTTTATATTCCAAATTGATCCAAAAGAGTACGACAATAGAGTTAAAATTATCAATGAATTGAATAAGAAATTTGATAAAAATATCAAATTAGATACTGCTGACGGTACAATAATGGCAGGTCAATTCTCTAATTTTAAAATCGACAAAAAAACTGAAGGCGGTTTTGTAACTTGGGATGCTAATACCGATATGGTAAAAATGAATTATGGCATTTCCGGTTATGATGAAAAACTTCTCCAAGGTATAGTAAGCCGTTCTGAAAGAGATTACGAAAAGCAAATGATTGAACGTGGTGCGAGAGAAGTTCAAGATTTGGCTATTCAATCAGGTAAATATTGGACAGGTAAGGTTAAGGATATTCAAACAATTTACACTGCTCAAACTGTAGGAACTGCAAAAACAGTTGAAGCAATTGATAAATTGATAAAAGACGGTAAACTTCCTGCGGAAGCAAAATTAAATAATAATGCTCTAACAAATATCTTGAATGGCCAGTATTTATTAGCTCCAAAGGGTGTTTTAACAAAAGATGATGTTACAGTTAAATCTTTGATGAAATTACCTCTGGATTCATTAGAATTGAATGAAAATACTGTAGGTGTTTTATCAACTTCATACTTCTCAAATAGAGCTACTACTGATGAAACAATTGGCGTTTCCAGATTTGATTTGATGAAGAAAAATAACCCGCAATTAGTAGAACCTTATTCTAAAAATTATATCAAAGTTAACAGTCTTTATAATAATGAAGTAAAAGACTTTGCAGACGCTGTTATTAAAAAAGCAGATGAAACTTCTAATGAAAAATTGCTAGACAAGAATGGTGATTACACAGAATACGGTGAATATGTAATGGAACTTGTAGGACAAGATATTGCAAAATATGCTTTCTTGAAATCCTTAGGAGGAGATAGTTTCAAAACAAAAATTATAGAAAATGGTGAAATTACATATGATTATGATGCATTGAAAAACGGAACAAGTTTAAAATCTTTGAAAATTAATGCACATAGTCCGGAAGAAGAAGCTGCTCAATTAGAAAAATTAATGGAAAAAGGGCTAAAAACTTTAGATAGTTCTGATATCTCATTCGTTGCAGATTCAATCTCAAAAAGAATAGCAGGTACTGATACTTCAAGCTTTAGAATTGCAGAAGCTCTAGCTGATAGAACAGGTTTGGGCTTGGATTGGAGATTAGATGCCGCAAAAGACGTTATGGATATGGATGCTATCAGAAATGAAGATGACGCGTTTGATGACAATTGGAATGACGTAATCAATTTCTGGAGCAAATTTGTACAGGGTGTAAAGACTCAAAACCCAAATGCTTATATAGTTGCAGAAATTACGGATATTCCTGAGTTGATGAAGGATAATTACGGTTTAGATTCTCATCCTTATAAAGATAAAACAAAACTTGGACAAAAGTTTAATGGTGAACCTGATGCGTTTGTAAAATTCTTTAATGAAACGGGTATTACTTCTGAAGCTGGCTATTCTTATTTCTTTACAGATTTGTTGACTAACTTTGCTCCATCTTTTGATGAAGGTAATGGTATTAATCAAGATCACGATAGATTCAGAAATCGTTTTGATTTGTTACTACAAACAAGAAGTGTTGATTACTTAAGAAACTTATACACATTCATGGGCAACCACGATAAACCTCGTATGATTCACGGTTTAGCTCTTGATATGGGATTATTCCACTCTAGTCTGTTGAATGATTATCATAACTTTGAACAAAATAGAGATGGTAGAATGGCAGCAATTAAGGTTTTATCCGGTGCAAAAACAGAAGCTGATATCCCATTAGAATTAAGATTAAATGTTGATAATAATAACTACTTCTTAACAGCAAGTCCTCGTGCAATTGCTATGAGTAAATTGTTAATGGAAGTTTTGAATGAAGATTGTGCAGATGTTGCATCTGATGAGGATAAGGCAAGAATTACGCAAGCTCTTGTTGATTTGACTAACGGAAATTACTTGGGTGTTGGTCAAACCGAAAATATGCAAAAGATTAAGATTAAAGAATTGTCATCTGTAGAGAATGCTTTCAGAGAAGTGTTAAATATGGCAAAAGGTTTGAACCTATCAGATGCAGAGAAAGATAAACTAATTGATGCAGTTATTAAACAAGCTAATTCAATGAATATAAATAACTATCTAGTTCATGGTGATATGGATTGGCAAGACGCAAAGCTTAAAGAAGAAAATAATAAATTTGCGGCTGAAATCTTAGGTCATAAAGCTGATTATAGCAGATATAGCTTGTATACAATTCAAATTGCAAGATTGCTGAAAGATGCTTACAAACAAACTAAGCTTTCTCCAAAAGCAGAAACTTCAATAAATGATGCTTTAAAAGATTTTGTGGAAAAATATGACAGACATCTTGTAGAATCTAATAAAGAAGAGTTCAAGAAAATTGAAGAGCCAAATAATGCGATGAGAAAGAATGCTTACGCTGCAAGAGATATTAAACTTGCAATTGCAATGGCTGTTAAACAAGCAGAATTTACATCCGGTAAGCCAATCGCTAATAAAGAAGCTATTGTTGACAGTGTTTATAAAGCTGCAACAGAACCGGCTGTAGCAAAAGCTGCAATGATTATGGAATTCTTAAAAGGTCTTCCGGGTATACCTACAACATATTCCGGTGATGAAATGGGCATGACCGGTTATGAAGAAAAGGCTAAAAATATTTATCTTCAAAACAGAAACGTTTTACCTTGGACAGAGATAGAAGGTGAATCTGATATTGCTAAATACAGAAAAACTGTTATGGGTGCAATTAATGGTGCTATAAAAGATAGAAGCAATCCGGAATTAGCAGCTTTGAATAACGGTACTCCTTATATGTTGGAAGTTCAAGCTCAAAACAAATCAACAAGTGAAGCAAGAGTTAGAATAAACGATATTAACAATGAATTAGGGGAGATAGCAAAAAGAGCAGAAGAAAAGAAATCAAATCCTAATGACGAAAAATTAAAAACTCAACTTGTAGATGAAAGAAGGCTATTAACAAGAGAACTTGCAAAAGTTGCTTATATGATGCAAAGTGCAAATGGCGATATGACAGTAACTTTGTTTGACTCTGGTGATGTCGATTTCTCTAACAGATGTGATTATTTTGCAAAAAATAATATAAAAACAGAAGCAGAAAGACAAAAATTCTTTGCTGATAATGACATTGAATCAATCAATCCGAACAATAAATATGTTCCAATATTGCCAAAATCAGAGCTTGATATGATTATGTTAGGTGCAGGAGTTGCAGTTCCTGTTGGAACAGTCTTTACAAACTCTAATGCTAAAGACAAAACTGAATACGTAGTAAAAGAAGTTGGTGGAAAACTTGGTATTGTAAGAAAAGATGGCAAAAAGATTATAATGAATGGAAAAACATCTAAGAATGGTGTTATGATTCTTAAACACATCAAAAATGTAATCTTTAGAGGTTCTAATACAAAAGCTTATAATGCACAGTTTAAGTACGCTTCAAATCCTTATAAGAATGTAGAACAGCCGGAAGAAGGACAAAAATTGTCTATTATTTCAAAGTAGAGTTAGATAGAAGTTCTTAACCAACGCTTTCAACAAGCCTTTTGGCTATTTCAACAGCTTTTGCTTGAGCATCTTTGTTTTCCCAAAAATCCGGCATGCAAATATACGGCTTGGTTATTTTTCTAGCCCAAGAGCCGATTGCGATACCCCAATAGTTGATGCCGCAAAGTTTTGCAAGTTCTGCTGTTTTGGAATTTGTTCCTCCGGAAAGCATTATATGTACTGGCAAGTTGCTGTTTTGTATAATTTCTCCCATTGCAATTGCTTGCAAAGTTGTTTTATAAGTGTCATCAGAACCGCTCATTGGAATTCCATCTGCCTGAACTATTGTTGTATAAGGCTTTCTATGTGCTATCATATCTCTAATGCGCTTTATAACTTCTCTGTTCCCAAAATGTTCTCTATCAATACAAATGGAAGCCAATTTTGGATTGCATTCATTTATAATAGCCCATTTATAATCCAAATCTTGTTTATCATGTCCCATAATATGCAATTCTAAAATTTCTACCCCATTTTGAACCATATAAGGAAGAATTTCTTTAACATTAACATCTTTTTCATACATTGTCATTGCGCCTGTAGGGCATTTTTTTGCGCAAGTACCGCATCCTATGCAGCGTTTGTTGTTAATAATGATTGATTCTTCAATCGCATCATTAGGGCAATTTCTGTAACAATTTCCACATTTTATACAAACGGATTCTTTGATTTTTGCTTTTGTAATGTGTGGGTCACCTTTTATTCCTACGCTTACACAATAATGAATATCTTCCGCATTTGCTAGGTGTGCGGCTGTTTTAGCCGCTTCTAAAATTTCTTTTCTTGCAGAAATATCAAAACATTTACAACCGGCTTTTGCGTATGTGTAAACAAGTCGTTTTACGCTTTCTGCATCTTCATTTCCGGCACCACACACGATTTTTAACATAAATTAAAAACCTATCGCGTAATCAAATATTTTTTTCTTCACTGAACGATTAGCAGAAACAGGTGTATCAATTGTAACTTCTGGGGTTTCAATAACTTGTCCTGCTCTTTGAAGCATGTTATTTTGCTGAAGAGTCTTATCTACATTATTGAATGACTTCAATGAATCAAGTTTGTTTTGCAACTCTTCATTTTCGTTATTTAGAATAACGGTTTGTCTGCTTAAATCGTTAAGTTTCATTTCAGAAGAAATAACAAAGTAATAGCTAACGACAACGACACCTATTAAAAGGCTTAAAATGACGCATAACATTTTGTTTACTCTTTTTATTGCCATGTCTTTAACTAAATTCTCCTTCGGAAAGTACCCTTCTATTATACTATTAACAGCTAATTTTTGAACAGATTTATCAATAAAAGATTCTTCTTCTAATTGATAACTTTCTTCTTTAGCTTCTTTTGAAAACTTTTCAATAAATAATTCTAGCCCTGCCAGTCCTGATTTTCTGTTGTGATTGTTGATTTTTAAAGCCGAAACCAATGCTGCCTACTCCTCTACTCCCAAGATACTCAACATCAACGAATAGCTCTTACTACCCTTAACTTCGCACTTCGTGACGGTGGATTTTCTTTAATCTCCTTTTCGCTCGCCATAATTGGTTTTTTGTTGACCAATTCTATTTTTGGCGGCGGGCATTTGCAAATCATATCATTGCATCTGCACTTTTGACTCTCAAACTTGAAGAACTGTTTTACAATTCTATCCTCCAAAGAATGAAAACTTATAACTGAAATTATACCACCAGCATCTAATAAATCCAATATGTCATGTAGTACATTCTTTACATTTTTTAACTCATGATTTACTTCAATGCGAATAGCCTGAAACACTCTTGTAGCAGGGTGTATATTAGACTTAATACGAGGAGTCGCTTCAATAATAATATCAGCAAGTTCTTTCGTTGTTCTAATTGGTGTAGTCCTTCTAACTTCGACAATCTTTTTAGCAATTCTTTTTGAAAATCTTTCTTCTCCATACTCGCTGAATATCCTTACTAAATCATCTTCTGAATATTTATTTACAATATCATACGCAGAAAAATCACTTTCCATATCAAATCTCATATCAAGTGGAGCTTCTTTAGAAAAAGAAAATCCCCTTTCCGCTTTTGTTAATTGATGATAAGACGCTCCCAAATCTAATATTACTCCACCTGTAATTTTTTCAATTCCAAGTTTATGCAATTCTGCTTTAATATTTGTATAAGACGATTTAACGATTGTTAAATTTGGGTAATTTTTTAAACGTTCTCGAGAGTGCGCAATTGCTTCGTCATCTATATCAAAAGAAATTAGTCTACCATTTGGTGAAATTCTTTTAAGTATAAGTTCGCTATGACCGCCGCCTCCAAGTGTACAATCTACATATATTTTTCCATCTTGGCACTCTAGTGCATCAACTGCCTCATTTAGCATTACTGTATAATGTTTAAAATCGTCCATTTCAATCTCCTTTCTTTATTGTATCAAAAGATAAAGGAATTGAAAATCTAAATTATTTAAAGAATGGCAGCATGCTTTTTGTAAGTTCTGTGTTTAATTTTTGAGCAACTCTTTGGGGTGGCATGTCCTTATTTAAAACACTTTGTAAATATTGAAAAGCAACCGTTGCATCACCGGTTATTGATTGGAATATTTTATGCGCTGTAAATGCGACTTTTCTGTAATCGATATCTATGCCTAAGTTGTTGTCGTTGGCTATTCTTTTAGTTAGATTAGCTAAGAAGGTATGCAATTTCATTGTATTGCGTTCTTCCGTTTTATAATTTTCAAAACTTGAAAAATATTGATCATAGTTATTTTCTAAATCACTCAATTCTTCGCCACGAAGCATTAGTGCATCGTTAACCATAAGCATTCCGACATCATCTTTGTGTCTTTTGGTATAAGTTAATGCCAAAATATCATCTGTACCTTGGATATTAGGAATTCTTTGTTTTATTTCATTATATTTTTCAAGATCATTTGTTCCAAGGTTATCAAGCTGCATTACGATAGTTGCTGATTCAGCATCTCCAACTTGAGAATGATCTGCAAGAAGATTTTTGTATCCATTAAATGTTTGATTTGAGATATTATTTATGTTCATATTATACTTAAAACTTGTAAAAATTTTTTTTGCTATTAATAAAAATAT
>CABQIM010000074.1 GCA_902464375.1 uncultured bacterium
ACAAAAAAGAAAAGAAAAATTTCAAAAGATTATTGATGCAAAATACGCAAAAACAGGTGCTACTTTACCAAAAGAATATGAACATATGGACGCAACAATAGAATATGTAAAAGAAGGCGGCTACTATTTAATTATGTATGAAAAAGGCTTTATTAGAGCATGGGGAGCAATAAAAGCAACCGAATAAGTACTAAACATGTGGACATTGAGTCGACTTATAACTGTTACAATTTTTTAGAGAAATATTTTAATCTTGTTAATTACTAAATTTTTTTATATAATATTTCTAATATTGAGGTTATATGTCAGGGGATAAAAAAGACAACATTTTTTATATAACACATAGCGGCGAACTTCTTATTTGGCTCGTTATTATTCTAATTATTGTTGCAGTGTCTACTATTACTTATGTTTCAAATTCACAAAAAGACAATGATTATAATATTTTCATGAATGATGTTGACGGACTTATTGTAGGTTCTCCTGTAAGAATGATGGGAATAGAAGTTGGACATGTTACAAAAATTAAGCCAACAAATGGAGAAGTTTACATAAAATTTCTTATTACTGATAAAAATCTTACATTGCCTCAAGGTACAATAGCGACTGTTGAGTTCAGTGGTATGGCAGGCTCTAAATCGCTGGAATTATATCTGCCTGATTCAAATACATATATTGATAATAACGTTCCTATGATTACAGTAAATCCGCCAAAGCGTTTGCATGACGCTGCCGGTTTATTGAATGAAATGTTTGATAAAATTAATTCAATTTTATACAGTTCTTCTTCATTTGGTAATCAAATACAAAAGATGGATTTGCCTAAAGTAAATGGAAATGGACAGAACATGAGTGATTTTCTTAAATTTGCAGATGATATGGTTAACGATTCAAACGCAAAAGCTGAAAAATTAGGCAAAGATATTAATAAATATAAGCAAAAACAGGAGTAGTTATGGAGTATAAAAATTTAAAGGTAATTTCTAATCCAATAGTAAATCAAAGCTTGTGTACAATGCGAAACAAAAATACCGATACAGAAGGTGTGCGTTTAGCTGCGAGAAAATTAACAAGGATTTTATTGTACGAAGCTACAAAAAATCTTCCACAGAAGAATGTTGAAATAGAAACGCCGCTTGTAAAATTTAATACTCAAACTATTGATCCGGATATTAAAATTATAATATCTCCTATTTTAAGAGCTGGATTAATTTTTACCGATGAAGCTGTAGATATCTTACCACAGGCTGCAATTAGACACATTGGTATGTATCGTGACGAAAAAACATTAAAACCGGTTTGGTATTATAACAAAGTTCCAATGCCAGTTGATAATCCTAATGACTATTATATCTACATTACAGACCCAATGTTAGCAACAGGAAATTCGCTCACAGAAGCTATAAAGTTATACGTGGATAAAGGCATTCCTGAAAAAAACATTTGCTGTATTTGTATGATATCAGCTCCACAAGGTGTTGATGCTGTTTTATCAAAATACCCAAATATAACACTAATTGTTGCAGCAGTGGATTCTCACTTAAATGAAAGAGGATATATTGTTCCTGGTATGGGTGATGCCGGTGATAGAATTTTTAATACGTAAAATTTTGTAAATTTTTAGAATTGGAAAATACATTAATCCTATTTTTCAAATACGTATTAAAATTATTATATGGACAAATATAATAATCTTACAGAACGAGAAAAAGAAGTACTAGAGCTTATAATTCAAGGCAAAAGCAATCCGCAAATTGCAAATGAATTAATACTTTCAATTCATACTGTAAAAGCGCATTTAGAGAGCATTTACAAGAAACTTGGTGTGCATAATAAAGTTCAAGCAGCTGTTTATACTATTGTTAATGTAAAACAAGCTTAAACTAAATAATCTACAGCTTCTTTTGGAGTAGATGCTACATAATAAAGCTCTTTGGAAGCTTCTGATGCAAAGTTTTCGTTAATTATAGTATTGAAAAATTCTATTAATTTATTGTAAAAACCATTTGTATTCAATAAGACAATTGGCTTTTTATTGTAACCTAATTGTTTTTGTACAATCATCTCAGAAATTTCTTCTAAGGTTCCAAAACCACCTGCTAGCGCTATAACAGCGTCGGATAATTCATCCATCTTAGCTTTTCTCTCTCGCATTCCGCTGGTTTTATGAAACTCAACGCAATCAGAAGGATTTGCAACTCCCATGTCGCAAAATTTTTGTGGCATAACACCAATCAACTTGCCGCCATTATCCTTAACTGATGATGCGCAAGCGTACATTGCTCCAAGTCTTCCGCCGCCATATACAACATTAACACCTTTAGCACCAAGCATTGCACCTAATTCAGCTGCATCCTTGTAATAAACTGGGTTTAACTTATTTGAAGAGGAAGCAAATACGCAAACATTTTTAATCATTAGTCAAAACTCCCGCCTTGCAAATAATATGAAGAACAGCAAAGTCCTGTACCATTCTTAGAACAGTCAAGCTTTTGCTCACTTACAGGTTTTTCTTTGCAGAATGGCTCAAATCTATCAGCATAAATATTGAACCCAAAAACATCTTTACCCCATATGTTAGGCCTGTGACTTCCGTTTATATCATACAAAAGTACACCAACCACTCCATCTTGAGGTTTGTCAAAAAATTTGTAAGCAAGAGTTGAATTTGCCTGTGTTTGCATAAAATTAGAAAATCTATATGTTATATTTGGATAAGTTCCATTTAAGAAATTAATTTTATACGCTTCAACATCGTTTTTTACCTGTCCGGTTATTACTTCTGCAAAAGTAGTATGAAAGTCAAAGCTTTCAGAATCTTTTTGTGTATTAATTGAATAAAAAATATTAGAAAAATCTGACTGTACATTTTTCCATCGAGAAGTAAAATTTGCCTGAACAGTATCATCCATTGATAATGGAGCAACAAGAAAGGCTACTATCAAAAATATTACAAATAGTATTGAAACCTCTACAAGTGTAAACCCTCTTTTCTTCATAATAACCTTTCTTTTTAATTTTACATTTTACCAGCAACAGAGTGGAGGATTTTAGAGAATTTGAGCAATTTCATTGTGTTACAATTACCCATTTACCCCTTTACCCCTAGCCACGAGCCATGTCTAAGTGCTTTTTCTCGTTCAATAATGACTCATAAATCCATTCCGGCACAAAGTTTTTACCCAGAATGATTTGCCCATTCATTATATTAGGAGCATGGAAATCAGAACCACCTGTAACTATGAGTCCTAGATTTTCTGCCATAGAAGAGAAATACTCAACAATAGCCGGTGAATGCTTTCTATGATAAGCTTCAATCCCTCTTAAACCACAGTTCATAAGTTCTTTTATCAATTTTTCTGCTATATCAATATCATATGGATGAGCAATAACAGGAATACCGCCTGCGTCATAAATAACTTCAACAGCATCAAACGGAGTCACTGTTTTTCTTTCTACATACACCGGCGAAGCTCTATGGATATACTTGCTATAAGCTTCCATGACATTACTTGTACCACCGGCATTAGTAATTGCTTTTGCTATATGCGGACGGCCAATACTTCCCCCCGGAGCAACCATATTTTTTACCTCTTCAAAGTCAATCTTGATACCTTCTTTTTTAGCAAGCAGGTGCAAAATTTCTTTTGTTTGTTTAATACGTGCATGCTGTTGAACTTTTAATAAGTTTTTAAAATCACTTTTATTAACGTCAGGAAAATATCCCAAAATATGAACTTCATAATCTTTATAAAGGGTATTAACTTCAATACCGCGAATAATTTTGAAATCAACATCTTTTGTCTTTAGATATTCCATCGCAACATCATAAGACAAAACGTTATCATGATCCGTTAGTGCAATAACTTGCAAGCCTGCATCAAGAGCTAAATCTACAATTTTTTCAGGAGAAAACACACCATCGGAATAATAGGTGTGAATATGATAATCACCTCTCATCTAAGCCTCCTTGAAATAAGGGGTGAGATAAAGAGTTGAGCAGTTTCTAAAAAATTAGCCACCGTCGTGTTCACCACAAACCTCGCTTTCATTATTACTATTATCTACTGTTAAACTAATTCTTTTTATCTGTGTTGCAAAATCTCCTTCAATTAGGATTTCAACACCATTAATTCTAGCAAGCGGTGTTTCAGCAATCTCATAACGCTCCGGCAAGCTGGTTGCTAATCGTTTGAATGAAGTTTGAAATTCCATTCCAATTACGCTATCTTCTGCGCCACAAAATCCGGCATCAGTGATATATGCCATTCCTTCATATATCTTTTCATCTGCAGTCTGAACGTGCGTATGAGTTCCGCAAAAACCTTTAATTAAAGCTTTGCTACTATTATTATACTTCTTTGCTAAAAATTTGGAAAAACAGATTTTTTCTGCAGTCGCTTCTGCATGAAAATCTATAAAAACGCTATCAACACCTTGTTCAATTAAATAATCTATCTTTTTAATTACAACCTCCCAAGGAGAATCAATCGGTGGCATAAAGACCCTGCCAAGAGCATTAATTATAGCAAGTTTTCTACCATTAATTTCAAAGACTTGACAACCTGAGCCTCTCGTTCCTTCGGGATAATTTATTGGTCTTGTTAAATTTTGAGCTTCATCAATATATTCATAAATATCTTTTTTATCCCAAATGTGATTTCCAGACGTAAAACAATCGATTGAAGCGGATAAATCTGTATAATTTTTCTTAGTTAAACCAAAACCATGTGATGCGTTTTCAATATTAGCGATAATAAAATCAGGTCTATTGGAGCCAAGAGAAGCAATATAAGACTTAACAGCCGTCCTCCCTTGTCTGCCTGTAATATCTCCGAAAAATAATATTCTTAAATTACTTGTATTACCACTCATATAATTTATACCTAAAATAGGTAGGGGAAATGTTTCCCCTACACTGATTTACTCTTATAGATTTACTTTGCGATTTCTGTTGTTCTGAATTCTCTTACAACAGTAACCTTAATTTGTCCCGGATAATCAAGCTCATCCTCAATTTTTTTAGCAATATCTCTTGCTAATTTTTGAGAAGCTAAATCATCAAACATTTCTGATTGAACAATAACACGAACTTCTCTACCGGCTTGTACAGCAAAAGATTGTTTTATACCTTCATAGCTGTTTACAATTTCTTCAATTTTTTGTAAACGTTTGATGTAGATTTCCAATGTATCACGCCTTGCTCCGGGGCGCCCAGCAGAAATTGCATCCGCAAGTTTTACAAGAACTGCTTCAATTGTATTAGCTGTAACATCATCGTGGTGAGCTTCAATAGCGTGAATAACTTCCGGTTTTTCACCATATCTTGAAGCTAATTCAACACCAAGTTGAATATGCGTACCTTCTTGAGTTTGGTCAACAGCCTTACCAATATCATGTAAAAGTCCTGCACGCTTTGCAACGTAAACATTAGCACCTAATTCGGCTGCCAACATTCCGGCAATATGTCCAACTTCAAGTGAATGTTTAAGTACATTTTGACCGTAACTTGTTCTATAATACAATCTACCCAAGTTTTTAATAAGCTCTTTATTTAAGCCCATAATTCCCATATCAAGAGCAGCATTTTCGCCCTCTTTCATGATTTTCTTTTCAACCTCTTCACGAGATTTTTCAACAGTTTCTTCAATTCTTACTGGGTGAATACGACCATCTTGAATAAGTTTTTCTAATGCAATTTTTGCAATTTCTCTTCTTACAGGGTCAAATGCAGAAAGTACAACTGCTTCCGGAGTATCATCAATAATTAAATCAACTCCCGTTAATGTTTCTAAAGTTCTTATATTACGACCTTCACGACCAATAATACGACCTTTCATTTCATCATTAGGAAGAGAAACTACAGAAACAGTAGACTCAACAACTTGTTCCATCATACATCTTTGCATAGTAGTTGTTAAAATTTCTTTAGATTTTTCTAACGCATCTTCCCTAATTTTTGCTTCATTTTCTCTAATCAGCTGCATTTGTTCTTGAGCTAAATCACTTTTTAATTGTTCAAGAAGCATTCTTTTTGCATCTTCTGTAGACATTCCGGCAATTCTTTCTAATTCTACAGTTTGTTTCTGTACGATTTCTGCAAGAAAGTCTTCTTTTTCAATAAGTTGGTCTTTTAATTTATCAAGCTCAACTTCTTTATCTGTTACTTCTTGGATTTTATCTTCTAATGTGTCTTCACGTTTAGAAAGCTTATTTTCAATAGCTGCAAACTCTCTTCTGCGTTCTCTTTCATCAGCATTAAGCTGTTCTCTTTCATTATGTAAAGCTTCTTTAGCTTTAATCATAGCTTCTTTTTGTAAAATTAATTCTTTTCCCGCCAAATCCTTTTTAGACTGCTCACTCTGCAATACTAAATTTTTGTACTTAACTCTCTGTACAACAATAACAGCAGCAAGTATTACCAATATTACCGCTGCAACGGCTAATAATGCAATCATTTAGCACCTTTTCCTTTTCTATTTTTTATATATACACGACGTCAGGGTACATATAACCTACCCTGCAACTATTAAACAATTTTCAATAATCTTTTCTATCGCATATATTTTCAAAAATTTTTATACTACTACTGATTTTATCATACCATATAAAGCCTGATTTGTATATAAAAAATAAGGTTAAATAATGTAAAAATTATAAATAAAAATTGGGCTCGAAAATCTTCTCACCCAATTTTACAATTATTATAGATAAATGTTCTAACCTTTAACAACAATGTTAACAAGCTTTTTCGGAACAACAATTACCTTAACAATTTCTTTTCCGGAAGTTAATTCCTTGATTTTTTGGCTAGCCAAAGCAACTTCTTTCAATTCATCATTACCCAAACCTTCATCAGCTTCAATCTTGTCTTTAACTTTACCGTTAATTTGAACAACAAGAGTAATTTTGCTTGCTTTTGCTAAGTTTTCATCCCACTCACACCACTTTTCATCGTGAATAGATGTTTCATTGCCAAGGTCATGCCAAATTTCTTCTGACATATGAACAGTCACGGGCGCCATCAACTTAATCAAAGAAATAACAGCAAAACTAAACACATTTTTGTCTTCTTCAGTAAGTTCAGCTTTCTTGTTTTTCCAATCATAAATAGCGTTTGTAAGTTCACGATATTTAGAAATTACTGTATTAAATTGGAAATCATTTGCAATATCATTAGTAATTTCTTTTATCATCATATGCACAACTCTAACTAAGTCATCATTTTCTCTTGCAAGAGGGAATGTAAGCTTGTAATCTTTTGTAACATATTCTTGATTTTCGCTAACCAATCTCCAAACCCTATTTAAGAATTTGTAGCAGCCTTCAACACCTGCATCTGACCAGTCAAAATCTCTTGCCGGAGGTGAATCAGAAAGAATAAACAATCTTGCTGTATCAGCTCCATAATTCTCAAATATTTCATCAGGGTCTACAGTGTTACCTTTAGATTTAGACATCTTAGAACCATCTTTAAGAACCATACCCTGAGTTAACAAGTTTTTGAAAGGTTCGTCAAAGCTCAATAACCCTAAGTCCTTAAGAGCTTTTGTAAAGAATCTTGAGTACAACAAGTGTAAAATTGCGTGCTCAATACCACCAACATATTGGTCTACAGGAAGCCAATGGTCTACCAAGTCTTTCGAGAATGGTAAATTTGCGTTCTTAGGGTCAGAATATCTCAAATAATACCAGCTTGAACATACAAATGTATCCATTGTATCCAATTCTCTTCTTGCTTTGCCACCACATATTGGACAAGTTGTTTCAGCAAAAGTTTTAGAAGTGGTAATTGGTGATTTGCCAACAACTGAAAAATCAACGTCAGTTGGAAGCATTACAGGAAGATTTTCTTCTTTTTCAGGAACAATTCCGCACTTATCACAATAAATCATAGGAATTGGAGCGCCCCAATATCTTTGACGTGAAATCAACCAATCTCTTAATCTGTATTGTGTCTTAAATTCACCAAAACCATTGTCTACAGCTTTTTGTGTAATGGCTTTTTTAGCTTCAGTATTTTTCATACCGTTAAATTCATTAGAATTAACTAAAACTCCTTCCTCTGTATAAGCCTCCGTTAGTTCATCTGGTTTTAACTCAGTACCTTTCGGAGATATAACAACTTTTAATGGTAAATTATATTTCTTAGTAAAATCAAAATCTCTAGAATCGTGAGTAGGAACAGCCATTACAGCACCGGTTCCATATTCAACAAGAGCATAATCTGCTGTCCATAATGGGAATTCTTCACCAGTAAATGGATTGATACAGTGAGTACCTAAAGGAACACCTGTTTTCACTCTATCAGTTGAAAGTCTTTCAATTTCTGTCATCTTACGAGCGTTTGCTCTGTATTCTTCAACTTTATCCTTGTTTTCCGGAGTTGTAAGTTTTTCAATATCTTTATATTCAGGTGCTACAACAAGATAAGTAATACCATGAACGGTATCAGGTCTTGTAGTGTAAACAGGCACTTCCATACCTTCGATTTCTTTTACTTTGAATCTAAAAATAGCGCCTTGAGATTTACCAATCCAGTTAGCCTGCATTGTTTTAACGTTATCGCCCCAGCCTGGAAGTTTATCTAAATCTTCTAAAAGTCTTTCAGCATAATCCGTAATTTTGAAGAACCATTGAGAAAGATATTTCTTTTCTACAACGCTATCACATCTCCAGCATTTGCCATCAATAACTTGCTCATTAGCTAGAACTGTTCCGCATTTGTCGCACCAGTTAACAGCTGCTTCTTTTTTGTAAGCCAAACCTTTTTTGTATAGCTGTATAAATAGCCATTGTGTCCATTTATAATAATCAGGTTTGCAAGTTGTAACTTCTCTTTGCCAATCATAAGAAAGACCAAGCATTTTTAACTGTTTTGTCATGTATGCAATATTTTCGTCAGTCCATTTTGCAGGGTCAGCACCATGTTTCATAGCTGCGTTTTCTGCAGGCAAACCAAAACTATCCCATCCCATTGGATGAAGAACATTAAATCCTTGCATTTTTTTGAATCTAGCAATTACGTCAGTAATCGTGTAGTTTCTAACGTGTCCCATGTGAAGTTTTCCTGATGGGTACGGAAACATTGATAACGCGTAATATTTAGGTTTATCACTGTTATCAGGAGTATGGAAAACATTATTTTTTTCCCAATTTTCCTGCCATCTTTTTTCTATTTCTTGTGGAAAATAAGCCTCTTTCATTTATTCCTCCCTAATTATTAATG
>CABQIM010000075.1 GCA_902464375.1 uncultured bacterium
ATAAAAATAATTGCGCAAAAAACGCAATTATTAAGAAAATTGTTACAAAATTTAATATAAATAATTCTATCTGACGATTGCCTTATATATGAGGCTTGATGCTTTTACAATAAAGTCTTTTCCTTGTGGTGCATTGTGCGGGCGATTTGCTAAAATTACCACAATATATTTTTTGCCGTTTTGAGCGTAAACAATACCGGCATCTCCAAGCATGGTTCCGATGTCGCCTGTTTTATGGATAAATAGTGCGCCATCACCCAGTCCTGCAGCGATTAATCTATTATTTTTAACATGGCTCATGTAATCTATTATGTATTCTCTGGAATTTATATTTAAGAATCCAGGATTATCTAAGTTATAAAGGATTTTTGCCATATCTTTAGCTGTTGTTTTGTTAGTTCCTTTTAGGTCTGGAAGCCATGTTCTAACATAAGTTTTAGAAATACCCCAATCTCTTAAACCTATATTAATGTCATCCATGCCACCAAGTTTTGACATAATCATATTTGTAGAAGTGTTGTCAGAATCTTGAATCATTGTTTTAGCAAGTTGGTCAAGCGTATATTTTCTACCTGTTTGTGCGTATTGCAAATTGCCTGAACCTGATGATTGGTAATAATCAGTAAGAAGCATGTCATCAAAAATTGTCATTTGATTTGCTTCGATTGATTTAAATAATCTTACAAGTACAGGGAGTTTGATAATACTTGCTGCAGAATATAATTCATCACCATTGATATCTACGTACTTGCCGTTTTCGTATTCCCAAACATAAATGGCAGGCTTAACCATTGGATATTCTTTCATCAATCCTTGTAATTGATTTTTTAATCCAGTCATTTCGTTTGTATGGTACATTGTCGTAATTTCGCTGTGAGTTTTTTCAATTGTTGGAGTGAGCATCAAACGATTGTGAAATAAATCGTTGCTTAAATAATTAGTTGTAGGATTTGCAATTGCATACAAGTTTACAGCTGAAATGTTTTCTGGTTTTTTCTGAGCTAAATTGCCCTGTGTTTTTGTGTTAACCGGTAATGAATTTGGGAAGAACACGTTATTTATTAATCTATTGTACGCAGTCGGAAATACAAATGCCATAAAAACAGCAAGGAATGAAAATACTACGCAAATTCTAAAAAGTTCCTTAACAGGATTAGCCTTTTTTTTCTTATGTCTTACTACGTTAGTACCTTGTGGCTGAACGACATGCAAACGGCTATTACTTCTCCTTTGTTGTTGATATGCGTACACGAATAATCTCCTCCAAATCCCATTTTGATAATAACACTATACCAGAAACATAATAATCCTTCAAAAAGTTGAATTTCTTTTAAGAACAAAATCTTTTCTTTACATTTTGTTACAAAAAGGCAATTTTTGTAACGCAAAATTCTTTATATATGTAAGGTTAGTTTTTATAGGTTAGGTTAATTATGACACTTCCAATTAATTCACTCGCGAATATGGAATTTATGCTCTATGGCGGTTCATCAGGGATAAACTCAAATTGTCCGAGCTACATAAATGGTTATCAAGCTAGTAATCCTTATAGTGGATACTATAACCCAATGTATTTGCAGAATTATGCAAATTACCAAAACAGTGTTGCGAATATGAATCAAGCAGGAGGGGTACAAGCTTCTGTTCCGTCTGCTCTACAAACTCAGCAAACTCAAACATCAGGTCAAACTGAGCAAGCTACAGCTACAAATGCGGATATAAATACTCTTGCAAAATTTTATGAAGATTCAAACGCTGTAGTTCAAAAATGGGGTGATATTGGAACAAGTGCATTAATGATAGGTGCTATGTCAAATTCTCAAGTTCTAAAGCATCCATTTAATTCAATAAGAGCAATAAAAGTAACAAATCAGGTTTTTGATAAGGCAAATCCTGCAATACAAGCTTTGTGGCAAAAGAATCCTGAATTGATGCAAAAGGCTTACGGTCAATTACATGCAGTAAACAGAATGGCACAGCCAAAGTTTTCTTTTGTTCAAAAATGGTTCCAAAAACCAATTGAAGAAAGTGCAAGAAAAGATTTAGAAAAAATTATGGCTGATGCGATAAAATCCGGTGATGAGAAAGCAATCTTGAAAGCTACAGAAACATTGAAAGCTTCAAGAGGTATGGACGGTTATATTCCGACAGCTTGGAATAAGGTTAAGAATTTCTTTGGTGGAAATGCGAAAAATTTAACACCACAAGAAAGAATCGCCAAAAAGGCTGCAGAAATAGACAAAGTTGTTAATGCTCCTGCGGCATTAAAACCTGGAGTTGGCGGATTGTTAAAACAAGGTTTAAAAGAAGGTAAAACATTTGCATTATTTGGAATGGTAATTGATTTACCAAAGATAATTTCAGCTTATAAAGATGGAGGAACAGGCTCTGCGTTAACTCAAATTACTCAAACCGGAATTCGTTCGGTTGCAGATGGTATTGGATGGACGCTCGGTCGTGCGGCAGGTGGTGCAATCGGTACAAAAGTTGGTGCAATGATTGGTACAGCAGTTTGTCCAGGAATTGGAACAGCAGTAGGAGCCGCGTTAGGTTTCTTAGGAGGTGCGGCTGGCTCAATTTTGGCAAGTAAAATTACGCACGCGCTTATTCCAACTGATGAATCAACAAAACTTGAAGCTCAAAAGATGACAAAAACTGCTGATGGACAAGCAAATTTGTTAGCATTGGCAGTTCAGAAAAAACAAGCAGGAGAATATGTTCCGCAAAATGTTCTTTTGGCAGCAAGTAACGTTGCAGCATCAATGGGCTAAAAGAAATTATATAATAATCTACTTCTCATAATTATGCTAAAATAAAGAAAAAGAGGTTAGTATATGAGAAGTGATAATATAAAGTCAGGGATTGCCAGAACACCGCACAGAAGCCTATTGATGGCAACAGGTGTTTCTAAAAAGAATATGAAAGCACCTTTTATCGGAATTGCAAGTTCTTTTTCAGACTTAGTTCCAGGGCATATTGGTATGCGTGATTTAGAGCGCCAAATTGAAAAAGGTATTCATTCTGCCGGTGGTCAAGCATTTATTTTTGGTGTGCCTGCGGTATGTGATGGGATTGCGATGGGGCATTCCGGCATGCAATATTCACTTCCCTCTCGTGACTTGATAGCAGATTGTGTAGAAACAGTTGCGAACGCACATCAACTTGATGGTTTAGTTTTGCTCTCTAATTGTGACAAAATTACTCCAGGGATGTTGATTGCAGCTGCCAGAACGAATATTCCATCCATAATAGTTACCGCAGGTCCAATGTTGGATGGAGAAAGCCAATGTGAAAAATTAACAATGATAAAAGGTGCTTTTGAAGCGATTGGCAAATTCCGTAATGGAGAAATAACAGAAGAAAGATTACTCCAGCTTGAAGAAGCGTCTTGTCCTTCCGCAGGTGCTTGTCAAGGACTTTATACCGCAAATACTATGGCTTGTTTGACAGAGGTGATGGGAATGAGCCTTCCTCACTGCGCAACCGCTGCAGCTGTTTCTTCTGAAAAACGCAGAATTGCTTTCGAAAGTGGTATGCAAATTGTTGATTGGGTAAATCGTGATGTCAAACCGCTTGATATTTTAACACGTGATACTTTGAGAAACGCTATAATTGCTGATTTGGCAATGGGCGGTTCTACAAATTCTTTCTTGCATATTTTGGCTTTATCAAATGCTGTGAAAAACTCTCTATCTGTTGAGGGTGGCGATGAATTAGTATCCTTAAAGGATTTTGAGGAACTTTCTCATAAGATTCATCAATTTGTTAAACTGGAACCGTCTTCTAATATAACAATGACAAGATTCCATCTTGCAGGTGGAATTCCGGCTGTAGTTGACGAATTGATAAAGAGTGTGCCTGAATACAAGGCAAATAGAGATTTTGCAGGAGTTTATTCGGATAAATCTATAATTCATGATTATTCTGAACCTTTTACAACAAAACCGGGGCTTGGAATTCTGTATGGAAATGTTGCACCGGAAGGTTCTGTAATAAAGATTTCTGCTGTAGATGAAAGTTGTTACGAATTTACAGGGCAGGCTAAAACTTTTGATTCGGAAGAAGATGCAATGGCGGCTTTAGAAAATGATGAGATTAAAGAAGGGGATGTTGTTGTAATTCGTTATGAAGGTCCAAAAGGCGGTCCGGGGATGAGAGAAATGCTTGCCCCTACTTCGCTGCTTGTTGGAAAAGGGCTGGGTACAAAAGCTGCATTAATTACCGATGGACGCTTTTCCGGTGGCACAAGAGGTATTTGTGTCGGACATATCTGTCCGGAAGCTGCAAATGGCGGTGTCATTGCGCTAATTAAAGATGGTGACACAATCAAAATTGATATAAATAAACGAACTCTTGATTTGATGGTTTCAGAAGAAGAACTGAAAGAGCGCAGAAAAAATTTAAAACCTTTTGTAAGTAAAGCAAAAGGATATTTGGGTAAATATTCCAGAACTGTTCAAGATGCGAGCCACGGAGCAATTGTGTAAATGGATAATAAACAAGAACTGCGAAGCTGGGCAAAAGAAAAAAGAAAAAATCTCATCATTGATAATAGGCTTCTTGTGAAAAATCTTATGCAGACAGAAGCTTATAGGAACGCAAAAAATATTCTTATATTTTATCCGCTTAAGTATGAAGTTAATTTATTATTGCTTCTTGAAGATAAGACAAAGAACTTCTATTTACCTAAAATTGATGGTGAAAATTTGCTTTGCTGTCCTTTTAGTGAAGGAGATGAACTTTGCGAGTCGTGTTTCAAAACTCTTGAGCCGACCACAAATCCTTGTGATAAGCAAATGATGGATTTAGTGATTGTTCCGGCATTATGCTGTGATAAAAATAACTATCGTCTTGGTTATGGCGGAGGATTTTATGATAGGTTTTTAAAAGATTTTAGCGGTATAAAAATTGTATGCTTGCCACAAGATCTTGTAGTTAATGATGTTTTTGCAGAAGATTATGATGTTCCGGTCGATTTTATCGTAACGTATTCAACTAATGATTGAAAAACTTAACAATTTGTTACAAAACAATTAATTTTAACTGAAAAAAGTCAATTTTTGCATGGAAATAGACTTTATATAAATAGTTAGGTTTATGGAATAATTGTATGTTTGTATAATTGTTCAAAGGTTAAAAGGTTGTTATTGTGACACAGATTAATCCAAATGTTAATTATAATCCATATAATGTTTATCCGCAGCAGAATCAAGCTCAGCCGGTTCGTTTGCCAAGCTATTACAGAGTTGCTGCTCAAAACTCAGATAGACCAACTGTTAAGGATATGATAAAAGAAAATCCTATTTATGATATGGCATTAAAACCATTCGTAGAACATCCATTAGCAGTATTAGCAACTTGGTTAGGCTTGGGTGTAGCACTTGATGCTTATTCGGATGCAAATAGAGGTGACTATAACAAATCTCTTGTAAAAAAAGCTGCAAATTTAGGTGATAAAATTCAAAATTCTAAAATGATTCAAAATAAACCTGTTCAGACTGTTTTGAATGGCATTGGTTCTGTAGGTAAAGCTGGTGGAAAAGTTGTTAACAACAGCGCAATTTTAAGAGCAATGAAAGAAACTCCTACTATGCCAGAGTGGTCAATGGTTAAATCACAAATGTTTAACCAAAAACAAGAAGTTGTTCAAGATTTTATTAGAATTGTTGATACTCTAAAGCTCGATACTAACCAACTCCCAGGATTAAAGGATGTTGGGCTTAATGATACAGAAAAAGAGATGTTGAAAAGAGTATTTAATACTCAAAAGATTTCTCAAATACCTGAACAAGAAGCTGTAAATCATGTTTTGTTAAATCGTTTGGGTAAATCACCGGCAGAAATTGAAAAAATTCAAAAAATGGGTGCTGTTTCTACAAAAGCGGTAAAAGAAGAAATTCTCAAAGAAATGGGACTTACTACAGAAAAAATCAAACTTATAAAAGATGATGTTTATGGTAAGTATATAAATGATGTTAAGGTTGCTACCGGTAAAGTAAAAGGTAAGGTCAGAATGGGCGCAGGACATTATGATTGGATGGGCTCATTTACAAAACCTTTTGAAAGAACTATCGGATGTGATGAAGTTTATAATAAATTACACAGCATGTCAGATGGTGCAAAAACCGGAACCGGCAGATTTATGTCAAAAGCTATGCAAATGGTTCATAGAGGCTTGACATTTGGCAACGGTAAACTTGGCGCATTGATATTTATCGCACCGCTTCTTGTAGAATTGGGAATTAGTGTTGGTAAAGCAGATAAAGATCAAAAAGTCGGTACTGCTGCTAATGGTTTTGTAGATAATATTTCTTGGGTATTTACATTCCCTCTTGCATTAAAGATGTTGCACTCTGTTGGCGGTATTAAATTAACCGGCATGGGTAAAGATAAAGTAGAACAATATAGAAAAATTGTAGAAGATTTTAATAAACGTGTTGAGCCAATGATTGAAGAAAACGGTATCAAGATGGCAAATCCGAATACTTTCAAAAATAAAATGGAATATGATATTGCAAGACGTAAGGTTGAAGCACAATTAAAAGATTTGAAGACTGTAAAAGGACAAAATATATTCACTAGAGGTCTTAGAAAAGTTGCAGGCATTCTAACTCCTGATTTGTGTAAATTAAACAGTTATAGAAATTCTAATCCAGTAGCTAATACAGCAAGAAAAATCCCAGCATTTATGCGTAATATGGTAGGTGTTCCAACAAGAGTTGTTCTTTGGGCTGGTTTATCAATGGCTGTATTAGGTGGTGCTCTTACAAAAATTACAAGCTCAATTTTTGGTAAGTCTTACGATTCTATGAAAGAAGATGAAAGAAAAGACGAAAAGAAAAAACAAGAAGAATTTCTAAGGCAAGATTTGAATCAAAGAATGGTTGATGCTCAACGAGCAAAAGTTTATGGTAATTCGCAACAAGTTGCAATGCAGCCTAAGGCTTCTGCAAATAATGTTGCATCAAGAGGTCGTGCCCAAGCAAATATCCAAAACAATATTCAGAATCCACAAGTAGTAGTTCAGGAGCCTCAAGAATATCAAGAAGAAAAAGTTGATAATTACACATACATTCCTTCTCAGGATTCAACAATCCCTCAACCAAAGAAACAAGGTAAAGTTGATAATTATACTTACATCCCGTCATCAGAATGTACTATAAAGTCTGATAAGGTTAATGAAAACCAAAGAAGATATATTCCATCCCAAGCTGCTGCGAATATCCAAAAAACATATGACAATTCCGGCATGCAATCAGTGCTAGATAGAGCTCAAAAAGCTGAAGATAAAGCTCAAAGAGTACTTGCCGGTAATTTTGATGGAATGTAATACTTTAAAGTAATTGTTAGCACATTTCACGCTTCGGCAATGGTTACAAAATAATCTTTCTAGACGCACGTTCCCTCTCCTAGGGGGAGTTTTATACTTTACTTACAAGAGTTAGCGCGTTTCACGCTTCGCCCTTGAGGTGAGAGCGGATTTTCGGTATGGCGTTAGCCCGTAAGGTGGAGGTCAGACGTTACTCTGCCGACACCCCGAATAATCCAAGACAAGCTGGGCTGAGCCCTGATGAGGGTGGATATAGATATGTTCTCTTCCCCAGTGGGTTCGTCCCCTCACCCGAATTTCTAAACTCACTAATGTTCATTAAGAAATTCTACCCTCTCCCACAAGGGGCGAGGGTTAGTTTATTTACTACAAAGTCAGTGAGAACACTATAATTGCAGCAAGAACTAACACCGTCATTATAAAAGCAAATGCAAGTTTTAATACCGGATGAAAAGATAAATTGTATTCGTCTTGCGGACTAAGCTGTTTAATCACATTTTTTGTGAAATCCTTCTTTGCTTCAGATTTCGATTTACTGAAAGATTCGCTCATAAGTCGGCGGATGTTATAAGTGTCTTCTAGTTCTTTGCGTGCTTTTTTGTTGTTAATAGTGTATTTTTTTATCTTGATATTTTCTTCTGCCGGAAGCTCGTTATCTACGTATGCAGAAAGGTTGTTTTGAAAAATGCGGTATTGACTTTTTGTAGCAGGACACAACTCTTCTTTTTCATCGAAACCTGATTTTAAATCGTCGAGCATTCCTTTTATAATGTTGTATTTTGAACGACATGCCGAGCAAGTCTGTAAATGCTCTTCAACTTTTGTTTTTAGTGCATTACTCAAATCACCTTCTATATAGAATGATATTAATACATCCATCTGTGCACATGTAATTTCCATAAAAACTCCTTATATAAACTCTTTTAACTCTTGCTGTAATTTTATTCGGGCTCTGGATATTCTGGATTTAACTGTCCCGAGCGCTGTATTTGTAATTTTTGCGATGTCTTCGTAGCTCAATCCTTCGTATTCTCTTAGTACGATAACAAGTCGTAGATTTTCCGGAAGGCTTAAAAGAGCTGCTCGAATTAACTTTTCCATTTCTGCAAAAAGACATTTCTCCCCCGGTTCGCATCCTATTTTATCTTTAATCTCTAATAGCTTGTCGTTATCGAGTTCAAGTTCTTTATCTCCGGCATGTTTTTTGATGTAATCATAAAAAATATTTGTAACAATCTGGTTGAGCCATGATTTGAAGCTTGCAGGATTTTTTAGCGTTGTTATATTTTTTGACATGCGAACAAGTGTCTCTTGTGTTAAATCTGCAATGTCCTGTCTTTTGGTGGTAAGATAAGTGAACATAACAAATATGTTTTTTTGGACACGACGAATTAACTCTTCAAGAGCGTCTGGGTTGCCATTCTTGGCGAAAGTTATGAGTGTATAAATATCCCTTTTTTTGAACCTGTTTTTAGACATCTTACACACATTATATTTATGTGCAGGATAAAATATATTGCCTGCATGAGTAGATGAAAGATAAAACCTGAAAATGTGAAAATAAGCATGACGCCTCCTCTCTCCAAGGGGGAACGGATTTACATTCCCCTCGCCCCTTGTGGGAGAGGGAGCAGTTGTGTTTGAGCTGCGCGAAAACTACAAATGCGGGTGAGGGGATGAGCCCACTGGGGAAGATAACAACTCTCATCAGGGGTATGTTTAGTATTTCCCTTACGGGTAAGCCCCCACCCTAGCCCTCCCCCTATAAAGGGAGGGGATG
>CABQIM010000076.1 GCA_902464375.1 uncultured bacterium
AAATAATATAAATTTAAAAACTAATAGTAAAAAAGTAAGCTTGTAGCGTCCCCTCCCTTTATAGGGGGAGGGTAGAATTTGTTAACGAACATTAGTGAGTTTAGAAATTCGGGTGGGGGCTAATCTGGAAAGTGGGGCACCCCCGCAAGGGAAAATGGTATTAAACAATGGATTGCCACGAAAATCACGAATTTTTTCGCAATGACTGCACTCTTGTTTTGCCATCAGTTAGCGTATTTCACGCTTCTACGTAGAGATGCGAAGGTTAATTGTTTTACATAAATAAAAAATTACACCAAACCGGTAATATTATCCCTTGTTATAACCGCGTCATAATTCTTATACCCAAGAATTTTTTCAATATTATTAGAATGCGAACCTACGATTCTTCTGCATTCTTGCGAATTATAATTAACCATTCCACGCGCAAACTCTACGTTGTTTTCGTCCAATATTGACACAACTTCGCCCTGATTAAAATCATTCACAACATTCACAATACCGATTGGCAAAAGGCTTGAGCACTGTTCCAAAATCGCTTTTTTAGCGCCACTATTAACAACCAAACCGCCGATAATATTTGTCGCATACCCAATCCAGCGTTTTTTATCAGGAAGGTTTTCACTTGTTGGCAAGAACATCGTCCCGATGTCTTCTTTATTAAAAATCTTATTAATAACATAAGGAATCTTACCATTTGCAATAAGAACCTTACCACCAAATCTGGTAACAAGCTTAGCCGCTTCAAGTTTAGTTCTCATACCGCCACGACCGCCCTCAGAAGCGTCTGTCCCTAATGACATAATTTCATCAGTGACGCAATCCACTTCCTTGATAAGTTCTGCATTAGGGTCTGTTTTAGGATTTGCGGTATAAAGTCCATTGATATCAGAGAGAAGAATCAACAAATCTGCATCCAATTCGCTCGCAACAAGTGCAGAAAGTTTATCATTATCAGAAAAACAAACTTTCATACCGGACATCATTGGGTTCATCTCAATTGTAGAAACCGTATCATTTTGGTTAATAATCGGAACAACACCAAATTCGAGAATTTTATTAAGCGTTGTTCTAAGGCTCAAATATCTGTATCTAAGAGAGAAATCATCTTCTGTCAAAAGAATTTGCGCAATCGGAACGTCATAAATACCAAAACCGTTTTCGTAAAAAGACATCAAACGGCTTTGCCCAACAGCTGCGCAAGCTTGCTTTACGCCATCTTCTGCAGTAGAATCAAGATTCAATTTCTTTTTACCCAAACCAACTGCACCGGAAGTTACCAAAATAACTTCTTTGCCATCTTTTACAAGTTTGGACATATCTTCGATAAATGAATATATACGAGAAATCGCAACTTCACCGTCTTCGTTTCTCAAAACATTCGTCCCAAGTTTGATTACAATTCTTTTTGCGTTGATAAATTCTTCTCTTAACATACTATATACCCATTGCTCTCAATACGTCATTAATTTCTGATGAAGTTTTCTTAACGTCAGCGTTAGAATATTTAATCGCATTATCCGGGTCTTTCAAGCCATTACCAGTCAAGATACAAACGATATCGGTTCCGGCTTCCACAAGACCTTGAGAATGAGCTTGAATAAGTCCTGCAACAGAAGCAGCACTTGCTGGTTCACAAAGAACACCTTCTGTAGACGCAAGCATTTTATAAGCTTCAACAATCTTTTCGTCAGAAACACATCCGATTTTACCATTACTTTCATCTCGAGCAGCTTCGGCTTGTTTCCAACTTGCAGGATTACCAATTCTAATAGCAGTCGCCAATGTTTCAGGCTTAAGAATTCTTTCCCCTCTAACGATTGCAGCAGAACCTTCTGCCTCGAAGCCCATCATCTTAGGAAGATTTTTGATAGTACCTTCTGCAAAATATTCCTTATAACCTTTCCAGTAAGCAGTAATGTTACCAGCATTTCCGACAGGTATAAAATGATATTCCGGGGCTTTTCCTAACGCATCACAAATTTCGAATGCGCCGGTTTTTTGTCCTTCAATTCTATATGGGTTAACAGAGTTTACCAACGTAATCGGATGAGTTGCAGAGATTTCTCTAACACAATCAAGTGCTTGGTCAAAGTTGCCTTGAATTGCAATAATTTCTGCGCCATACATCATTGCTTGTGATAATTTGCCTAGAGCAATATAGCCATCCGGAATAAGTACAAATGTTTTTATGCCTGCTCTTGCGCCATAAGCAGCCGCAGAAGCAGATGTATTACCGGTAGAAGCACAAATTATAGCACCGGCACCAGCCTCTTTTGCCTTCGTAACAGCCATTGTCATACCACGATCTTTAAAACTTCCTGTTGGATTACACCCTTCAAACTTAAGATAAATATTAGCTTCCAAACCAATTTTCTTAGCCAAATTTTCAGCTTTAATCAAAGGTGTATTACCTTCATTCAACGTAACAACCGGAGTTGAATCTGTAACCGGTAAGTATTTTCTGTACTTGTTAATTAGCCCCTCGTAATACATAATTTAATCCTCTTTTTGTGTACATTGAAATTATACAACAAAAAAGTGTTTAAGTCGTTAAATAAAGTCGCTAAGTCGTTAGGTCGTTAAGACGTTAAGTTCATTTAAATAATTTTTTATTTAAACACTCGATATATATGAGCTTAAGCGAATTATACGAACTTAAAGACCTAACGACTTAAAGACTTAAAGACGTCCTATAAATAACACTTCGGTTCCTGACCTTCAACACCGGCATATAATTCGACAAACTGTTTAGCCGGACTAGAGTCAATTTTTGTAATCAAAACTTCTTCAACTTGGAAAAAACCAACGTCAGCAGACATTTCTACTGAAATTTTAATAGGCTTTCTTTCACCATGTTGAATTCTAATTCTGTTGATTGCATTAGCAGAATATTTGTGAATATCACCGACTTTTGGCATTGTATTAATAGAAAGCGGAATTCTAGCTCTGCCTTTAGTCATATCACAGCCATCAGCAATCAGAATTATACCAGCCTCTGTTGAATGGATTTTCCTTGATGCCATATGCCCGATAATCGCTTCTATTACAACAGAGCGAATCACAACCCTTCTATGCAAATCATGGGGAAAAACTTCCATCAAAGCTCTTTCAACAATCGGCTTAGCCAAAATTACAGACATCTCTTCATGCCCTTGGCGCCCAATCATCATACCCAAATCGTGCATAAAACCGGCAAGAACTACGGCACACATACTGTCTTCAAATGTACCGATTTCTTCTTTTTCTAAGGATGTTTGAATTCCACACTCGTGCAGAATGTTAAGCATCTTAATTGAATTTGCCGTAACCTGCCTCATATGAACAGGTCCATGATCATTGTAGCCAAGACGTTTGATTGAAACATTATTGGCATAATCCTGCATCTCTTGCAGCTCTTCATCCTCAATCAGATAATTAACAAGCTTCAAACATTCAGGGCGGTTTTGTAATCTTTTTAAGATTTTTGATTCTACTGAAACTTCTTTTATTGACTTCATATTATTATAATAACATATTTTTTAAACTTCTGCCATACTATTTTAATTTATCAAGATTCAACACCAATTTATTATCATCAGGTGATAATTTGTACATCATTCTGGCAAAATTCTGAATGTAATACTTAGATAAACCAATCTTTTTAAACACGCCATTATTATGCAGTTCTATCAACTTATCAACTTGTTTTTGACAATTTTCATAAGCTTCCGGATGTAGAATCAACTGCTGTTCCATTGAGCGTTCACCACGTTCAGAATTATAATATGCTGTCGTAATACCGTAATTCTCTATACAATCTTTTCCTTTTTTAGAATACGGAAGCAAATGTTCTATGCTTCCGGCAGAGCCGTTAACCATGCAATATCCAATTTTATCAGAAGAATAATCTTGGCATTTCATTACAAACGCTGCAAGATTTTCATGAGAAGTCGGAAGTTTGCGAGCTACTTTCACCATACAATGTGCAAATTTTTTATCTTCCAAAGTATTAGTAATTTTTTGTAATTCATAAATAAATGATTTTCTGTTAAAAGGCACCACCAATGGTAAGTTGTAAATCTTAGAACGAGTCTGGGCAAATAAATTTGTCAAATCTTTATCAGACTTTAAAAGCGTTCCGGTTCTAAGCATTTCAATTTGAGTTAGAATATCAGCTCTTCTGCGAATAATAGTTCGCTGTTGTTTAATTTTTCTATTCCTTTTAGCTCTTGATTTGATATTTGCGGCATCAGCCTCACTTTGAGTTTTTTCCGGCATTTTTTTAGCAAGCTGAATCATTTTTTTCAAAATAGCTATTTCTACCGGATTTTTGCGACTAGCATTATCATCCGCAATTCTCTGCAATTTGTATTGAAATTCTTTTGCACTAAATGGCTGCATAATTGGTTCATAATTAACTTTTTTATGAATAACATCCATCAAAACGTCAAAATCTTCTTTTTGTTGCTTTGGCATTAAATGTGACATTTCAGTTAATTCCTCGAAAATCGGCTGTTGAATTTCTATAAGTTGCCGATTGTATTCAGGAGCTATTTTATGAACGACATCCTCTAATTTATAATTAGGATTAATCTTAGTAAATCCTTTTACAATAGAAAAGAACTGCCTTTCTACAGTATGCAAACCGTCTTCCATAGGCTTAAGAATCTTAACAACATTTCTAATATTTTTTGAAAATGCGTGTTTTGAATACAAATATTCCAAATATTTTGGATCAATAACCGTTTTCCCTGAATACATATCCGGTATTTCATATTGCATAAGTTTACGCAAAAGTTCTGCATGCTCTGCGGTTCTACCAAAAGAAACTGTATCATAAGCCAAAGGTGCTAAAGGCGAAGACACATTATTAGGCACATTTGTACTAACAACAACCCTTGATTTTTGATTGTTGATTTGTAATATAGATGGATTTAGAAAAGTTGGTATTATTCTCATATAAGATTCCTAATGTTATAAAACGCGTAAAATTTTTTTTTTGCTAGTAGGAATACAAAAAAGGAAGGCTACTAAACCCTCCTTCTTATTTCCTTTAACTAAGCTGCAACCTTTTCCGTAACCTTTTTATCTTCCCAAATATCAACAAGAGTTGAGCAGAAGAATATACTTGAATAGGTTCCGATTGCAATACCCAAAATCATTGCAAGAACAAAATCTCTAGTCGTTACACCACCCAAGAAGTATAAAGCTAACAACGTAATCAATGTTGTAAGAGAGGTATTAATACTTCTTGCAAGAGTTTGGTTGATACTTGCGTTCATAATTTCGCCAAAAGTCATTTTCTTAGAATAATATTTCAAATTTTCACGTACTCTATCAAATACAACAATAGTATCGTGAACAGAGAAACCGATTACAGTCAACAATGCTGTTACAAACAATGCATCAATTTGTACATCGTAGAAAAGACCTAAAAGTGAAAATACACCACAAACAAATAATGTATCGTGAACAAGTCCCAAAATTGCCGCAAGCGCATAATCAAATTGAAATCTCATTGTCAAATATGCAACAATACCCAATAGCGCTAAAGATAAAGCAATCAAAGAATTCTTAAACAATTCCATACCAAGAGTAGGACCAACAGAAGATACTTGAACCAACTCCGGAGATTTGAATTCTTTATTCATAATTGATGTAATATTGTCTTGGTCAGCAGAACCTTCTTCAATAAACTTTGTTCTGATTGAAAGTATTGATTTTAAATCAGTACTTTGTTGTGAATTCACGTTAATAATTTGCAAATATGGGCTTTCAATACCACCGTCTTCAAGATTTTTTCTAACATCTGCAAGCTTTTCGTTAGAAATATCTTCCTTTACACCATATTGCAAAGTTGTTCCGCCAGTGTAATCAATACCAACTTTAAGCGGAGTGTGAGTTGGATAAGTAATTGTAGAATAAATCATAGCAGCTATCCCCGGAAGTAACAATACAGCGGATAGAGCCAAACATAAAAATCTATATTTTACGATATTTAATTTCATAATCTATGTTTCCTTTTTATTAAGTTTCAAGGTTTATAAAGAAAGTAATTTTGTC
Organism: uncultured bacterium; assembly: GCA_902464375.1. Lineage (GTDB taxonomy): Bacteria > Cyanobacteriota > Vampirovibrionia > Gastranaerophilales > Gastranaerophilaceae > CAG-196. Next base: position 6,046 of record CABQIM010000076.1, read on the forward strand.
CTTACTCTCAATTTACCCATCTAGTCTAATATACCAAATTTTGCTTTTTCTCTTTTTGTTTCAACAGCTTGATAACCTTCATTGATATCACTTGCGTGTAAACCAAACAATGCAGGGTGGGTAAGTTTTCCTGTGCCGAATATCAAGTGCATAAAGTTTTTAGTAATTGTAATCGCACTAAACATTGAAACAATTACACCAACTGCAAGAGTTAGAGCAAAACCTCTTACAATACTTGTTCCGCAGCAATAAAGAATTGCGCAAGTAATGATTGTTGTCATATTAGAGTCAAAAATACTTGTAAATGCTCTATCGAAACCGGAATTAATTGCTGTAAATAGAGTTCTGCCGGCTTTCAACTCTTCTTTTGTTCTTTCAAAAATCAAAATGTTCGCATCTACCGCCATACCTATACTCAAGATAAAACCTGCAATACCTGCTAGAGTTAAGGTAATAGGAATAGCCTTAAATAAAGCAAACAACATAATTCCGTATATAATAAGTGCCACGTCAGCAATAAGTCCGGGAACTCTGTAATAAAGCGCCATAAATATCATTACAAAACCTAATCCAATAGCACCGGCGATTTTTGATTTAGCAATACTATCAGCACCAAGAGTAGGACCAACAGTATTTTCTTCAATTATTTTTGCCGGAACAGGAAGAGCACCCGCATTAAGAAGGTCTACCATTTTCTTTGCTTCGTCATAAACGAAACCACTGTCTCCGCCAGAAATTTGAGCTCTTCCGCCAGTGATAGCTTCTCTTATTACAGGAGCAGATTGAAGTTCTCCGTTAAAGAAAATCGCCATTGGTTGACCAACAAGTTTTTTAGTTAAATCAGCAAACTTTTTAGTACCTGCGACATTGAATTCCAAATCAACTACCCACTGACCGTTTTGAGAATTTGTGCTTAAATTAGCCTTTGATAAATCTTTACCGGTAAGTCCTGTTGCTTCCCATTCAGTTTCACCATCTTTAATAACCGGTTTTCTAAAGTCTAATTCAGCTGTTTCACCGATATAAGCTTTTGCTTGATTCAAATCTGAAACGTCAGGAATTTCTACTACCAAACGTTTGTCACCTGCTCTTTGAACAACTGTTTCTGATACACCAAGTTTGTTAACTCTATTTTCAATCGCAAATTGCAAACTAGACATCATATCCGGTGTGATTTGCGCAATCGTATCACTTGTTTGAGCTTCTAATACAAGTCTGGAACCCCCTACCAAATCGAGTCCAAGTTTTGTCGGTTTTGTAATAATTACGGCAATACTTGCAATAACGATTGCCACAATCATCCAAAACAAAATTAGCTTGTTTTTCATTTTTATATGTACTCCTTATTAAAATATTATTTTTTATATTATCTCAAATCTGAAAAATTTAATCTTACCCAACCGACTAAATAGAATCAAGCGTAAAGATTAAATCTGCTTTTTCTGCTTTTGTAAGTTCTACAAGCGGTCTTCTTACATATTCTTCAATCAAACCTTTGTAAGCAAGAGCTGCTTTTACAGGAACAGGATTTGGCGCCATAAACAATTTCTTGAATATCGGATAAAGTTTTTGGTGCATATTTCGAGCTGTCATAGCATCACCGGTTTTAAAGTTTCTAATCATAGACTTAATTTCTGTACCAAAAAGATGAGAAGCAACAGAAATTACACCATGTGCACCTACAGAAAGCATTGGCAATGTTAAGCTGTCATCGCCTGAATAAATTGCAAAGTCTTTTGGACAATTCATTTTCAAATCAGTAATAACATCCATATCGCCAAAACTTTGTTTCAAAGCAACAATATTTTCATATTTTCTAGCCAATGTTTTAACCGTATCAACACTCATATTCACACCGGTTCTAGATGGAATATTGTACAAAATAACCGGAAGTTCAACAGCTTCTGCTACTGCAGAAAAGTGTTCAATCATACCGGCTTGAGATGGTTTATTATAATATGGAACAACTGTTAAAATAGCGTCAACACCTTCTTTTTCAGCAAGTTTTGCCATCTTAACAGCAGTTTCGGTAGAATTTGAACCGGTTCCCATAATTACTTTACCATTACTGCCAACTCCGCGTTTTGCGCTGCCTAAAATCTCAATCTCTTCTTCGTGTGTTAAAGTTGGAGATTCTCCGGTTGTACCTGTTACTAGAACAGCATCAGAACCTGTATTTACGAGCTGATATGCAAGCTGTTCAACTTTTTCATAATCAACTTCTCTTTTGGAATTGAATGGAGTTACCATCGCTGTTATAACTTCACCTGCATCATATCTCATAATATTCTCCTTTTACCCCTCTACACCTTTAACACTTTATGAATGTCTATCGATTTTATTATTTTACTATGAAAATTCTTTAAATTCATGAACTTCCAATGTTTTATCACCATTTTGGAAAATTCCAATCTGCGAAGTTTGATATCTATGGAATTGATTATATCTGTATCGATATGAAGTATCAGCTGCCATTGTAATTTTACCAAAATGCTTTAAACTGATTAACTTATTAAGTTCATTAATCTGTTCTTTGCCTGATAAAACCTGTACACATATTGCATAATCAATTGGAGCCGTTGAATGCAAAACTTTGAAAAATACTTCCAAGACAGCATCAATCTTATCAAAATTTTCAAACGTATAGCGATAACCACCTTCATACATTTCCGGTTTTTTAGATAACTTTTCTTCTAAAAATTCCACCATCAACTTATTTTGTTCATCAAGATTAATATTAATTTCTTTATGATTAAATTTTGGTTTAATTTGAGTGTGAACAGTTATTGCGTATTCACGGATTTTTTTTCTTCTTTGGTAATTTTTTCTTT
>CABQIM010000077.1 GCA_902464375.1 uncultured bacterium
GTGATATACTTCTAAAAAAATAGGAGGAGATGTTGTCATGAAAAATGAAGAACAAAAAGAAAAAAAGCCAATTTATAAAAAATGGTGGTTTTGGGTAATTATAATTTTAGTAGTTATAATTATAGGAAGCTCAAATAGTTCTAATAATACAACAAGTAATGAAACAAGTAGCAACCCAACAAGCAATAAAGTAGCAGTAACTGTTATTGACTTTAGCACTATGAGTAAAGATGAAATACAAAATTGGTGTGATAGTAATAATATAAGATGCAATATTACAGAAGCATATTCAGATACTGTTGAAAAAGGAAAGTTTGTAAGTCAAAGTATTGAAAATAATGGAACTATTTTTCAAGGAGATAAAATAACAATTGTATATTCTTTGGGAAAAGAGCCAACGAATGAACAAAAAAATGCTTTAAAGAAAGCAGAAACTTATTCAAGCTCAATGCATATGTCAAAACAAAAAATATATCAGCAATTAACATCTTCATATGGTGAAGGATTTACTAGCGAGGCAGCGCAATATGCAGTGGATAATTTACAAGCGGATTATAACGCAAATGCATTAGAAAAGGCTAAAACATATCAATCATCAATGAGTATGTCAAAACAAAGAATATATGAACAATTAACATCAAGTTATGGAGAAGGCTTTACAAAAGAGGAAGCACAATATGCAATAGATCATTTAGAAGAATAAAAAAATAAAAGGATATCAAACACTTAGAGAAATCTAGGTGTTTTTATTTTGTCTACATGGAAAGGACAAGATAATGGCAGTAGCAGGAAGTTTGACTTATGATACAAAAATAGATAAAAGTGGATTTAAGAGTGGGTTAAACGGAATAGAAAAAGAAACAAATAAAGCAGGAAGCAAAATAAAAGACATAGTTGCAGGCTTGGGGATAACTAAAATAATAGGAAAGGCATTTAGTCTAATTACCAGCAATATGGATAGTGCCATAAAAAGAATAGATACTTTAAATAATTTTCCGAAGGTTATGAAAAACTTGGGAATATCAAGTGATGATAGCACTAAAGCTATAAAAAAATTAAGTGAGGGATTAAAGGGAATACCAACTAAACTAGATGATGCTTCACTTGCTGTTCAAAGATTCACATCAATAAATAATGATGTAAATAAATCAACAGATTACTTTTTAGCTTTTAATAATGCGTTATTGGCAGGAGGAGCAAGTGCGGACATACAATCGAATGCATTAGAACAATTGTCACAAATGTATGCAGTAGGAACTGTTGATGCTCAAGCTTGGAGATCAGTACAAACTGCAATGCCAGCACAATTGCAACAAGTTGCAAAAAGCTTAGGGTATACATCTACTGCGGTTGGTGGAGATTTTTATAATGCAATGAAATCTGGAAAAATTTCTATGGAACAATTCATGGAACAAATAGTGAAACTAAATCAAGAAGGAACGGGACAGTATACAAGTTTTGCAGAGCAAGCAAAAAGTGCAACTGGAGGAATACAAACTGCTATTTCAAATGCTAAAACAGCTATTTCAAGGGGAGTAGCTGATATAATAAAAGCTATTGATGAAGGATTAAAAAATGCTGGATTTGGAAGTATATCTGATATTATAAGTGAAAAGGGAAAGAAAATAGAAAGCATATTAAAAAGCGTTTCAGAAAAGATACCTGAAGTAATAGATTGGGTTTCTAAAAATAAAGAAGGTTTAACAGAACTGAGTAAAGTGATATTGACGGTAGTAGGAGCGTATAAAATGTATCAACTTGTATTAATAGCAATTCAAGGAATACAAATGGTATCTTCTATCATTCAAACTGTCGGAGCATTTGTATCATTAATTCCAGAGATAAAAAGTGCAAAAGATGCAATGCTACTACTAAATATGGCATTTAACGCCAATCCAATAGGATTAATAGTAACTGCAATAGGATTATTAGTAGCAGGATTTATTTATTTGTGGAATACATCAGAAGGATTTAGAAATTTTTGGATTGGGCTATGGGAAGGAATAAAGTCAGCTGTTAGTAATGCTTGGAATGCAATAGTTGGATTTTTCACAAAAACTATTCCTGATTCAATAAATACAGTGATAAATTGGTTTACAAATTTACCACAAAAAGTTTATGAAATTTTCTGGGATTTTTTTCAACCAATCGAAGATATTTTCTGGGATTTATATGAGAAAATAACAGCAATAATAGAAGAATCGATAGAAAATATAATAAAAACTTTAAAGGACTGGGGAAAAAATATAGCTACATTTTTCACTAAAACAATTCCGCAATTATGGAAGGGCTTAATAGATTGGTTCACAAATTTACCATACAATATCGGATACGCTTTAGGATATGCGCTAGGAACTATTATTCAATGGGGAATGAATGTATGGAATTACTTAGTTACTAATGTTCCTATCTGGATAAACAGTATTGGCATGTTTTTTAGTGAACTACCAGGAAAGATTTGGAACTACTTACTTCAAATAATAGAATCAATTGGAAATTGGGGACAACAGATGTGGGATACAGCAATAACTGCAATCTCAAACATGATTAATGATATTAGCAATTGGTTTTCACAGTTGCCTGGCATGATTTGGAATTGGTTAATAGAAACTATTGCAAAAATAATTGCTTGGGGAATAGAAATTTATGTTAAATCTAATCAAGCATTAATAGAATTTTGGAGTAATGTCATAAATTGGTTTGCGCAATTACCGGGCAATATTTGGAACTGGTTAGTAAAAACAATAGAAAAAATAGGACAATGGGGAAAAGAAATGGCAGAAAAGGGAAAAGCGGCAGCATTAGACTTGTTTAATAATATTGTTGATAAAATAAAAGAAATACCAGGTAAAATGTTAGAAATAGGTAAAAACATTGTTGAAGGAATATGGAGTGGTATTACTGGTGCAGGAAAATGGATTGGTGATAAAATATCAGGCTTTTGTAGTGGAATAACAGATGGTTTTAAAAATGCATTGGGAATACATTCACCATCAAGAGTTCTTAGAGATAAAGTAGGTCAATGGATTCCAAAAGGAGTAGCAGTAGGAATTACTACAAACACAGATTCAGTAGACAAAGCTATTGATGAGATGAATAATGATATCGTTGCTAAAATGAACAGGGCAGTAAACGTTGAAACTGGAAGAATATCAGCTAATGCAGTAGTAAGAAGTAATGCAAATTATAATCAAGCAATTTACTTAAATGCAAACTTTGATGGAAGTGTTGATATAGACGGAAAGAAAGCAGGAAGAATATTAGCACCAGCTGTATGCAAGACTATAAAAGCAGGAGGTTTAGCGTAATGGTATATTTAAAATATGGAAAAGTTAAGCTAAAAATGATTGATGGTTATGATATAACAAAATCTAGTCAGGAAGTTACTTTTAATAGCGTTAAATGTGATTTTACAGAACATACAGCAGAAGACCTTCCGGAACGATATCAAGAAGTTAAAATCGTTGAAGAAAAAGAATTTTACTCAAATGGGATACGTAAAACAACAGACAGCCTACTTTTTGTTGGATATGTTGATGATTATAATTTCGGAGAAATGAGAGAAAAAGATGTTGATGTAGATATTGAAATTACACTACTTAGTCCGATGAAAAAGGCTACATTAAGAACATGTATAGCAGTAGGAACATATCAATTAAAAGAGTTAATAGAAAGAACTGTGCTTGTTCCGCTTATTGATGATGGATACGAAATAAAAGTACTCGATATTGATGATAGACAAGTAACAGTTAACTTTTTAGTTGAAACTGTAGAATATTGTATGAGAAGCTTAAGTAACAAATACAATTTTTGGTGGTATATAGACGAAAAGAAAAACATTTACGTTAAAAATATAGAAACGATGTTTAATAAAAGTCCAGATCATATATATGATTTAAATCATAGTATTGCAGGATTAGAGTATATAAAACCAATAACTAACAGCGAGGATTATGCAAATGTAATAAATTTTAAGAATGTAAGGATATATGAAATATCAATACTAAATATGAATGGTTCGACAATAATAGACACACATAATCCTCTAATCTCAAAACAAATAAATTCTATAAAAAAAGAAGGGCAACTTGACTTCAATTTTCCGGTTGATGTCAATAAGAAGAATATACAAAAATCAATGAAAAGCAATGGAATTTACGGAGAAGGATATGGGTTATACATTAAAGGAAAATATTCAACAGGCTCTAGCTTTGAATTTTATATAAAAGTAGACTTAGGAGGAAACTATATTGTTTCAGACAATGTAGGATATGATGGAAATAATGACGATAAAGAATTTTTACTAATAAGAGATAATTTCTTTAGTAATTTAATAACAGGGTTCAAGTATAACGGAGAGAATAAAACTATAAGTTCTATTGAAATAATAAAATCAGATAGTGCTTTAATATATAACATTAATAAGTTTTACAATGATAAAGGAATTTTAGCTAAAAGAGATGTTGTTGGCAAAAGTGGAATTGTAGAATTAACTATTGATATGAATGAGTCTTGGAAAACAATACAAGAGCTTACTGAAATAGGTTCAAGTTATTTAAATAAAAACAGCATAGATTATGCGGATGAAATAGAAATGAAACTAGAAAATGATACGTTAAATGTTGGAGACATTATCTATATCAATAGATTTTTTATAGATGGAAAATATGTAGTAATAGAAGAAAAAAGAACCGTCTTCAACAATGATGAGGAATTTGTTATCAAATGTAAAAGTGCCAATATGCTAAGTAGTTTTATTGATGTATTCAGACAAGAAGATACTCAAACAAATTCAGATAAAACTTATCAGTTGTATGTAACACATTATGAAGAAGAAGGATTAGACGAAAGAATTGAGGTGGAACAATGATAATACAAAACAAATATGTAAAAGTCAAAACAACCAAAGAATATGTTTTACACAATTATATATATGACGAATATTTGGAGGCATTTAGCAAAAGTCAATACTTCACAGAGAATAATAGATTTGACAGAACACTAGATACAGTTTTAACAGTTGGACAAGAAAATGAAAGATTATTATATGAATACAACAAAAAGAAGTTTTTAGGCAGTTGCTATATAAAATTTGATACACAATTAGAAGATTATAAAAATTCAACAGTAGAGGATTTTGACATACAATTACATTGTTCTATAAATGATTTAGAAGGGAATAAAAATGGAATTACAATCACATATACATATGACATAAAAAGTGGAATATATTCTTTCGACAATCAAAAAATAGAAAGTTTAAGCGAATATTTTGGAAGAAAGATAACAGCAATAGGGTTTAAAAATACAGATGATAAAGAAATGTCAAATAATAAATTAATGGCATGTATAGATACTTCGGGATATTCTATGTTCTTAGAAGAAACGGAAACATTTTGTGTCATAAGAAGAGATATAATTTCAAGTAATGCTGAATGCACTGGGTATGATTATCCAGTGCATTTAACACCAAGGCAGGAAATAAATTCGGCAGAAAAACCACTGGCAAAACTTGTTTCTGTTGGAGTTGGAGCAAATAAAGGTATTATTGAAAACGAATATGTAGTTGGCAAAGATGTTGCAATAGAAATGGAAAAAGACAATATATTTAAATTCAATTTAAGAGCCGGACTTGAACAAAGTATATTTGCTGGGATAAAAACATTTGCAAGTAGTAAAAAATATCCCTTGCCGGCGCGATACATAAAAGAGCTTTACTTAAATAGTGATGTTTATGCAAGTTCAAACAAGTATCCTTTGAAGGCTAATTCAAAATATGTAATTTTAAAGTATAGATTATATTATATGAGTGAAGACAAGCAAATAGTATATTTGGACAAGTATTACACTATGAACTTTTTTTCAAATGTTAAAGGAATATTTAAAGTAAAAAACATAATTGAAAGGAGAAAATGATGGTTAATTTAAAAAGAATAGGCTGGGAAGATGGTACATTAGTTTCTAAGGCTAAAGTAGAAATTTCTGGTCAAATTTATGAAGTTGAACCGGAACAATATACTGGAACAACACCGTTATCAGCAGCAAAGTTAAAAGAAATGGAAGATAATACAGAAAATGCAATAAATGAAGCTACAGAAGAGGCGTTCATAAATGCATATTTAGAGAGCAATCAAGAAATATCGCAAGGAAATAATTATAAGATAAAATTAGCAAAAGCAGAGATTGAAGGGAAATATTTTGAATTAGATAAAGCTAATTACAATGTAAGAGTTTTGAAAGATTGTGTTGCATTAATAGATGCATCGGTATTTGTTGACGAATCTGCTGGCGATGGGTATGTATTTTTAAAAGTTAATGTTAACGACAAAACTATAAAGGCTAGTTTGGTGAGAATAATTAATAGAGATTACACAAATGTTGTAGCAGGTTCTAAAGCAATAAAATTAAGCAAAGGAGATATAATAAATTTGAAGTTAGACTATACAAGTGACTCAGGAAATCCAAAAATAAGAGCAACTGAAAGTACAACAGGGTTAACAATAGTAAAAATTTAGAAAGGAGAAGTAGATGATAAAGAAGATAACTTATGAGGATAAAATTCCTATCAAAACTGACAAAACAGTAGCTCGTAAAAACAAAATAACAGCAGAAGATATTAATGAAATTAAAGAAGTTGTAAATGCAAATGCAGAATCATTACAAACAAATAGCAAAAATATAGAGTCACTTATTCCCTTGATTAAAGAAAATAAAGGTGAAAAAGGAGAACCAGGAAAAAACTTCTCAATATTTAAAACATATTTATCTATAAATGAAATGGAATTAGACAAAGAAAATGTTGAGGAAGGAAATTTTGTACTTATTGCATCAAGCGTAGAAGATGAGGACAATGCAAAACTATATGTAAAAGGAGCCAAGGATTTTACCTTTTTAACTGATTTGTCAGGTGCACAGGGTATTCAAGGTGAAAAAGGTGAAAAAGGAGATACCGGCTTACAAGGTATTCAAGGAGAAAGAGGACCACAGGGACTACAAGGTATTCAAGGACCGCAAGGTCTTCAAGGCGAAAAAGGAGAAAAGGGTGAAAAAGGCGAAAAAGGAGATATAGGACCACAAGGCATTAAAGGTGATACTGGACCACAAGGTGCTCAAGGACCACAAGGAATTAAAGGAGATAAGGGGGATATAGGACCCGCCAATTCTTTAACAATAGGAATAGTTACTAGTGGGGAAAATGCAGAAGCTAATATAACAGGCGAAGCCCCAAAGCAAATTTTAGATTTAGTTTTGCCTAAAGGCGAAAAAGGTGACAAGGGTGATACAGGGGCTAAAGGTGAAATTGGTAATACAGGGCCTTCTAATACGTTATCAATAGGAACAGTTGCAATCGGAAACGAAGCTCAAGTTACTATAAGTGGTGAGTCACCTAACCAAGTGTTAAATTTTATATTGCCCAAGGGAGAAAAAGGTGACATTGGACCAGAAGGCCATCAAGGTATTCCTGGAGAACAAGGTATTCAAGGGAAACAAGGACCTCAGGGTGTTAAGGGAGATAAAGGTGAACAAGGAACTCCAGGAAAGGACTTTTCTATTTTTAAAACATATGCAACTATACAAGATATGAAAACAGATAAAGATAATGTTGAAGAAGGGAGCTTTGTTCTTATCACTTCTAATGTTGACGACCCAGATAATGCAAAATTATTCGTTAAATCCTCAACTGATTTTATATTTTTAACTGATTTATCAGGAACACAAGGAGTAAAAGGAGAGAAAGGAGACAAACGGAGATACTGGCTCACAAGGACCACAAGGAAAACAAGGCCCTCAAGGATTACAGGGTCCTCAGGGATTGCAGGGAGTTCAAGGAGAAAAGGGTGATACTGGAGCTGCAGCAGGATTTGGAAGTATAACGGCAACAATTGATAATAATGTGGGAACGCCTTCAGTTACAGTAACTGCAGGGGGCTCAAATGAGGCGAAAACTTTTAATTTTGCTTTTAAAAATTTAAAAGGAGTCAAAGGTGAACAGGGGGAGCAAGGACCTAAAGGTGATCCTGGTGAAAAAGGTGATCAAGGTATTCATGGTACAAATGGAATTAATGGTAAAACATCTTATCTTCACATTGCTTATGCGAATAGTGCAGATGGTAAAACAGGATTCTCTGTATCTGATGCTGTTAATAAATTATATATCGGTCAATACACGGACTTTACTCAAGCTGATAGCACAGATCCTGCTAAATATAGTTGGACTAAAATAAAAGGTGAACAAGGTGCTACTGGAGCAAAAGGAGATACTGGTAAGACAGGTCCACAAGGACCTCAAGGTGAAAAAGGTGATATAGGACCACAAGGTGCTCAAGGACCACAGGGTATTCAAGGCGAAAAGGGCGAAAAAGGAGAGCCAGGAAGCCCAGGGAAAAATCCTACAATATCAGAACTATCGGTTATAACCACAAAAGAAATAATAGAAAATACAAATTATGAAGTACCTCAATATATAAAAGGTAACAATTCATTAAGTATATTTTATGAGGGAACAAAACTAATAAAGAATGTACATTATGAAGAAGTAGATACAACACATGTCAAGTTTTTGAGTTGGAATGTGCCAGCTCAAAGTAATTTAGAATTTATAGTTAGAAACTGATAAAAAAATTAAACACAAAAACGATGGGTTTTAAGGAAAAAACAAATTGTAGTAAAAAAATAGGAGGTGAAAGCAATGGCTAAACCTCTTATTTTAATTTTGAAA
>CABQIM010000078.1 GCA_902464375.1 uncultured bacterium
GATATTGTTGAAAATGTTCTTCGTCGTTTTCTTCAAGACGTTTTCTTACAAAATTTGTTTCTGTGTAAATTTTGCATGATGGATTTTTTAACCAACAACTTTGTGGTAATTCTAATGTTACTATAGCAGGCAATTTTTCGTAAATACTGTTAATAGTATCTTTTAAATAAAAAGCGAAACCGCCAAGTGCTATATCGTGTGTAGTTGTGTTAATTTCATAGCCATCATTGTACTTGATATGTACAGGGAGAGCAATTCTGTTTCTGGAACTGTTTCTCATTTGAATAAATTCCCACATTTTAGGAATGCTAACTTCAAATAAAACTTCTGCTACGTTTAGTTGAGCATCGTTTATGAAAATTTCAGTTCTGTATACACCATCAACTGTGTATACTTTTATTTCCGCAGGAGTTTTTCTTTTCGGCTTAATAAAATTAACCGGTGCTTCAGCAGAAAAATAAGCTTGTTTAACATCAATAAAACGAAGTTTTAACTTATGAACTTGTTTTTTGCCAAGTTCTGAATATGTTAGATAAATATGTGTTACCAACGAATCTCTTAATATATTATCTTGCATATTAATGCCCTCCAAATTTAAAGATAGCACATAAATATAAAGATAACAATAAGTATTTATCTTGACGGTTAATAAGAAAAGCGGTAAAATCAATTTTATGTGTAGAATAGGTGCAATAAAATCGAAAAAGAAATTACATCCGTCAATTGCTTTAAAATTGATGAGAAGTCAGCAAGAAGGACATGATGATTCCGGATTTGCTTTTGTTATGCAGGATATGGGAGGTTTGTTCGAAAACTATAAAGAACTTCCGCTTTTATCAATGGCAGCAACTGTAGAAGGTACTCGTCTTGCAGAAGATATTTTGCGAGAAATTGGATTCTCTCGTGTAATGCAGTGGTCGCCGGATATTAATAACCAAAAGGGGTTAAAAATTGAAGCAATGCCTAATTATATATTTGAGGTTTTGCAATATCCGAAAAGCTATAAACATGCAACAAAGGAAGAAAAAGAAGAACTCCTTATAGATACTGCTATAAGATTACGAAAAGCTTTAGAAGAGTCAAATTCAGGTTTTATATATTCTTTTTGGCCGGATGTGTTGACGCTTAAAGAAATTGGCAGTCCTCGTGATATCGGTACTTATTTTAATTTATGGGAAGGTAATAAGGATTTAACATCCAGTATTATTACTGCGCAATGTAGACAAAACACAAACTATGATATTGTCAGATACGCTGCTCACCCATTCTTTATAGAAGGTTATACAGGACTTGTTAATGGCGAAAATACTTTTTACGAAAAAAATAAATCTTATCAAAAAAGACTTTATAAAGGGTATATGGGATTTGAATCTGATTCACAATGTCTGTTATATACACTGCATTATATTCACAAAATCCTCAAGTGGCCTATTCAATACTTTAAACATACGATTACACCACTTGAGTATGACGAGATTGTTAAACGTACGGATAAAGAAATTCTGTTGAGAATAAAAGCGTCACTAGCGCATTTAGAAATCAATGGCCCTAATACACTTTTAGCAGTAACGCCTGATAAAGAAATGCTTTGTGTTTGCGACTCAAAGAAATTACGTCCGGTTGTAATCGGTAAGAATAATGATACAGTAATTATGACTTCAGAAGTTGTAGGTATTAATGATTTGATGCCTGATAGAAATATAGAAGATGATATTTATCCAAACGAGCATGAAACAATAATAGTAAAAAATGATTTAACGGTGGAAAGATGGCAGCAGTAAAGATAAATGAATTACATAAAAGCGATTTACCTTGGATAGTTGAGTATGACGAGGATAAATGTATTCAATGCGGTAAATGTACTGCTGTGTGTTCTTTTAATGCAATTTCTCCGGCAGTAGAATTAAGAAAAAAATCTCATTCTATAACTGAAAAAAATAAGACTGAAAAAGTTCTTGTAATTAAGCAAAATGTTTCTTTGGAAAACTATTGTCATGGTTGTGGAATGTGTGCAAATGTCTGCCCAAACGGTGCAATAAAACTTATTAGAAACAAAGACGATAAGTATTCTGTTGCATATAGAGCCCAAAAAGCTGACTCTTTCAAAAAAGGTGGACGTTCAAACCTGAACACAGAAGGTCGTACCTTGGATAAAATTAAAATCGGCAGAATTTCTCAGATGACAGACCCTTCTTTAGATGCACAAAGACATACATTTGAATTAAAGACACCATTCGGTCGAGTTTTGAAAGCTGATAAACTTAATTTTGATGTAAAAGATGGAAAGATTGTTGAAACAACTCAACTTCCTCCTAATCGTTGGATTTATCCAATAATATTTGGAGATATGTCTATTGGCGCAGTTTCTTGGAGAATGTGGGAAGCAATGGCAATTGCTACTGCGTATTTGAATGAGGTTATGGGTATTCCAATACGTATGTGTACCGGAGAGGGCGGTATTCCGACTAAGCTTTTAAAATCAAGATATGTAAAATACATGATTTTGCAAATCGCGTCAGGTCATTTCGGGTGGAATAGAATTATTAAATCCATGCCGGAGATGACAGAAGATCCTGCCGGTATTCTTATTAAGATAGGTCAGGGTGCTAAACCCGGAGATGGTGGTTTGTTACTTGCTAGTAAGGTCGCAAAATATGTTCAAGAAATTAGAGGTGTGCCAAAAGCTGATTTACTTTCTCCACCTACACACCAAGGCTTGTATTCAATAGAAGAAAGTGTTCAAAAGATGTTTTTGTCTATGAACGCAGCGTTTAATTTTAAAGTTCCTGTTGCGATTAAGGTTGCAGCATCTGTAACGAGTGTATCTGTTTACAACAATTTGCTACGTGACCCGTATAATATTGTAGGCGGATTTTTCCTTGATGGCTTGGCAGGTGGTACTGGTGCTGCTCACGAGATCTCTTTAAATCATACTGGGCACCCGATTACATCAAAATTAAGGGATTGCTACCTTGCAGCAGTTCACCAAGGACGTCAAGGCGAAATACCTTTGTTTGCCGGTGGCGGTTTGGGACAAACAGGAAGCTTTGCGGCGGATGCGTTTAAGTTGATTTGCTTGGGGGCAAATGGGGTGTTTACAGGCAGAATGCTTATGGAAATTGCTGGCTGTGTCGGAAGTGATACCGGTAGATGTAATGCTTGTAATACAGGGCTTTGTCCTGCAGGTATTGCAGCGCAAAAAGAATGTCTTGTAAAAAGGCTTGATGTTGATAAAGTTGCACAAAATTTGGTAAATTACATTTTGGCAACGGATATCGAACTCAAAAAATTGATGGCTCCGGTAGGATGTTCGACTCTGCCGGTTGGTCGTTCAGATGCACTCATTACGGTAGATAAACATATATCAAATAGATTGGACATTCAGTATAGTTGTTAAAAATTTGAAAAACGACCTTGTGACCTAAAGACTTATTTAAAAAGGAAATATCATGGCAGTATGTAAAATCAAAACTTTAAAAAATAATATAAGAATGTCAACTCAAGAACTTCTTCAGACAATTGAGAAGAAAATAGAGAATGGACATACTGAATTTGAAATAGAAGCTTGCGGACAACATGATATTGGTGGTTCAAGCTGGGCAAAGAGTGGCAAAAATCTGATATTTAATATTACAAACCCTGGACAGCGTGTCGGTGCGATGGGGATGGATGGAACAAAAATTGTTGTAGAAGGTTCTGCTCCTGCGGATATTGGTTGGTTGAATTCAGGTGCAGAAATTGTTGTTAAGGGTGATGGTGGAGATACCGCAGCGCATTGTGCCGCTGGTGGAAAAATTTATGTAGCAGGTCGTGTTGGAACTCGTTCTGGAGCTTTGATGAAACATGACCCTAAATTTGAACCTCCTCAATTTTGGGTTCTAAAAAATACCGGATCTTTTAGTTTTGAATTTATGGGAGGCGGTATTGCAGTGGTATGCGGTTATGATTGTGAAGATTTGTCATCTGTTTTGGGCAACCGCTCTTGCGTCGGTATGGTTGGCGGAACTGTTTATGTAAGAGGAAAAGTCGAGGGACTTGCTAAATGCGTGGAACAAATTAAACTTGATAAGTATGACAAAGATTTTCTAAAATCCGGCATGAATGAATTTTTGACAGAAATTGATGAAACGGATTTGGCAGAAGAACTTTTAGATTTTTCTGAGTGGACAAAAATTATACCATTGCCAAAAGAATTGAAAGAAAAGAAAATTAGTGTCAAAGAATTTAAACAACAAGAATGGTTTAAAGAAGGCTTGTTTGGAGATTTGGTAGACGACAATGGAGAAGTCTACGAATTAGCTCAAACAGGTGTTGCGCGATTGCGTAAACCAACTTGGGATAAAGATTTGTGTGTCGGTTGTGACTTATGCTTGAAAAATTGTCCTCAATCAGCAATAAACGAAAGCTTGAAGAAGTATTCTACAGATGACGAAAAATGTATAGGTTGCGGAATTTGTCAAGCTGTATGCCCAAGAAAAGCTTGGCAGATGGTATAGTTAAATCAAACAGCCAAATACTGAAGTAAAACATATTGGTAGAAAAATAGGGCATATATAGTATGAAAATAAAACAAAAAGTGCTATAATCCTAATTATGAGAATTGTAACCAATAAAGAATTAAGCAGTTATAAAGTATTGCCATTTGATTTATATACAGAATCTAGGAACAAAATTTTAGAAGCTGGAGAAGTATTGACTCCTGGCAAATTAATAATGCTTAAAAACCATGTAAAAATTTATACAGAGGAGTTTAATAGCGAAGAAAATGCCGAAGATACAATTCCGGTAGAAGGTAACACTCCTGCAGCTCAATTATTAAATTTTACATATGAATCAATTGATTCTTCTGATTTTGAAACCGTTATTAATAAAGATGGCTATGTGAAAACCGAAACTCAGGTTAAGATTAAGTATTTTTATAAAAAAGTATTTGATTTATTACAACAAGGATATTATGAAGAAGCAATTTTTAAACTAAATGCTCTTGTTGGAATTTTGAAAACAGAAGTTTATAAAAAAGTAAACAAATCAGGTAAAGGTTCTAAAGTTAGATTTTTAGGCGAGTATGAACTTTGTCACCCTCTGAATGTTGCAATTATATCAGGATTAATTGCGAAAAAATTGGAGTATACAACTCTTGCTGTTGACCAAGTTATATTAGCAGGCTTGTTGCATGATATTGGAAAAATTAGAATAGATCTTCCGGATTCTCAAGCTTTGCTAACAATGAATGAAGATGAAGTTAAGAATCACACAATCATTGGTTATCGCATGATAAAAGATGAATTTGACTTGCCGGAAGAAGTTGCTAAGGTTGCGCTGGAACACCATGAAAATAATGACGGTTCCGGCTACCCTCAAGGACTATCAAGTGATTATATTTCGGAATACAGCCAAATAATTAATGTTGCAAACTATTATGACAATTTGGCTTTCAATCGAACACATACAATGGTAACTAATAATAAAGAAGTTTTGAGAACTATGCTTGAAGTTGGTACGAAGAAATTTTCAGCAAGAATGCTTTATACCTTTATACATATGTTTAATTATGATGACTCAAAAAGTTTTAATGACATGGTTGTGTAGCTCTGGTTTTTAAATATAACATGGTGTATTGATGGCAGATTTAGTCGAAAAATTAAAAGAAATCGGATTTAATACTTACGAGGCAAAAGTTTATATAGCACTGCTAAAAAAATATCCTGCAACAGGATATGAGGTTGCAAAACTTGCGAATATTCCTCAATCAAGAACTTATGATACATTAAAGGTTTTGGAAGAGAAAAATATTGTTGTATCTGCCAATACAAAACCTGTAACGTATACTCCGATTAAGCCAAAACAATTAACTTCTGCGTATTTAAAAAAGATGAATTCAACTGTTAATTATCTGGATAAACATCTTCCGGAAGTTAAAGATAATTATAATGAGCCTATTATAACAATAAACGGAATTCAAAATATTCAAGAAAAGATTATTGAAGTTATTCAGAATGCTAAACGTGAAATTTATATGGAAGTTTGGTCGCAAGATTTTAAAGTTTTTGAAAAAGAACTTTTGAATGCATATAACCGAAATGTAGAAATCAGAATTGTAGGATATGACAATTTTACCTCTCGTTTCGGATTGGTGTTTGAACACGCATTTGCTCGTGATATAGAACTATCTCTCGGAGGCAGAATGATTATTATTGCCGCAGATGATGAGGAAGGTGTGATAGGAAAAGTGTCATCCCTAAAAAATGATATTTCTGATACAAATATCATCTGGACAAAAAATAGAGGTATTGTGTTTATTATTAAAGAATTTATTGTGCATGATATGTATTTAATTGATGTAGAAGAAAATCTTGTTGAGCAAATGAAATACATATACGGAAAAGGCTTTAAACGATTAAAAGATAAAGTCCTTGGCACAAATGCAACATATATGATTCATTAATCTTTCTTTGATATAACAAGTCTTGGTCATTCCCTCTCCTCGGGGGAGCGAATTTTCGGTAGGGCGTAAGCCCGTAAGAGCAAATAACATGAAAATGACAATAAAAATCCGTTAGGATTTGATGTCATTGGAATGTTATGCACGCCCGAATAATTCAAGACAGGGCTAGGGTGGGGGCTATTAGATTCAAAAAATCCCGTCCCTACTGCGCTTTACACCTTTAATGTAACGATTTGTAACAATCTTCTCAAAAACCCTAAAGTTTTCAAAAAAAATGCCGATATATATACCATAGAGAAAAGAAAAAATAAAAGGAGTAGAAAAATGACAGACGGAATTGGAAGACTTTCAGGATATGGTTACGGTATCGGAGGCTTTATGCCACGTAACAATAAGGAAGAAGTTGCTAATAAGAATGATCAGCAACAAGCTCCTGTAGCAGATAATAAACCTGCAGAAACTCAAGTAGATCCTTCAAAGGTAATGGAGTTTCTTGCAAACAATAATTACTTTGTAGCACCTCAAGCTGCTCCAAAGGAAGTAACAGATGTTGAAGGTGCAGCAGCCTTAGATTCAGCAACACAAGATAGAGTTGCCGGATATATGGAACAATTTGAAATGATTTATGGAATTGTTCAAGAAGAATTTGGCGAAGAAATGGCACCGGCAGTGATGGACATTGTGATGGATAAACTAATGGGCATGGCCGCTTAATAAGCTTTGCTCAAAGCAAAATTTCTCTCAGAATCTCGTAATTTTTCTACACTTACTATTTATTAAGGTTGATTTTATTCAAAAATCAACCTTTTTTATGTACTACGTATGTAGACACAACTGTTGGCTACTTGGTAAATGTATATTGAACTCTTAGTCTGTAGTCTTGCGCTACGTCATTACGAGGAACGTTAGTGACGAAGTAATCCAGTTAAATTATAACTTATAGATTGCCACGAAAATTTTCAAAATTTTTCGTTTAAACTATAAGTCAATAGTGCCGTCATTGCGAGAAAATCTGTGATTTTCGTGGCAATCCATAAGTTTAAAATAAACGCATGTTTTTAGTGTTGCGATTGCTTCTTGAACTCACCCACATTATGAATGTAACCAAATATTGCCAATTGTTAAGCAAATGAAATTTTCTTTACAAAACTCTTAAACTCAATCATAATGCCTAACGGGACGGGACGGACCCCACTATGTTTAGGGTGAGCAATTCTCAAACTTTCAAAAACTTAAGATAAATATAGGGATTCGAATCTTAATGTTAATAAGATATAGGAGGAAATTTATAATGGAAAAATTATCAGGAATTAAGTTCGCAATGAATTATTTTAAGAATACAGGACGAGGATGGGCGGAAATGGATCCACGTGGATTTAAGAATATAAAACGGTTATATTACTACGCGAATGGTGGAAATGCTGAAGATATTGTAAAGTGTGTTCAACGCAATGATGGGACAGAATTTCGTACATATTTCAATAAACAAGGTGAACCACTTAAAACATATAAAGAATCACGACATTCTAGCTCGCATATTTTTGAATATGCAAGCTTTGGTGAAACAAGAATAATCAATCAATTTAATGATGATATTTTAAAGCCTCGTTTAATTGGTGAAAAAATTGTTAATAATGGTCAAATTTTGAAAAATACATTGGTATAAGAATGTAGGTTGGGGTTTCACCCCAACAAAAACATAAGAAACAACAACGCATGATTTAATTTTAAATCATGCGTTGTTGTTATCAATATTCCCTACTAGAGCAATACAAAATCGCCAACCTGTCGAATAGCATAACAACCTTAATCGGAGTTAAATATATGTATATTAAATCTTTTTCATACTTCCAGCTATTCTTAATTCCAAGAGCCGATTAGGCTCTTTTTTTTATACTACGTACGTAGACACAACTGTCGGCTTATTGGTAAAAACTATAAGATTATTTAAAATTACCAACTCCGCCTCGAACGAGAACCTACAAGTATGGCGCATTCCCTCTCCTCGGTGGAGGTACAGACTCTTCTAAAACTTTATTCTCGCCCGCAACATCCATTGAGCGGGAGAGATGTCATGTTAGTGACAGAGAGGGAAGGGTGGGGGCTAATGGATTTTCGCTATTGCATAAGTCCGTGAGGTGGAAGTTTGATGTTACTCTGTTGACACCCCGAATAATCCAAGACAGGGAGGGGGCTAATTTTTATTCACAAGTTGTAGTTTTAATCATGCAATTACAAAATTTAGCATGCAAAATCATGC